>DATHHK010000111.1:0-6084 GCA_035317225.1 Candidatus Udaeobacter sp.
TTGAGCTCGTCCTGGAGAAAGTTTGGCTCGTATCCGTATAGGTAGGGTTTGGAGCCTCCAAGAGTCAGAAACGTTCCAACCGTATCCGCGTCGAAGAGCGCGCCTTCGATATCCACCTCATGACGTCCTGCAAAAACCGAATAGCCATATTCTGTCATTAGCCATGGAATTGCCGTAGGGACGCCGTCGGTTCGCAAGCTCGTTATCATCGCGCCGAGCCGCCTTGGAGTTTCCAACAACTGCGGCGCCGCATCGGCACAGATGTTGTCGAACGGATAAAATTCGAAGGAGAAAAAATCGAAAGGGCATTTCGTTTTGCCGATATACTTGAGAAATCGATTCATCCAGGACCGATTGCCTGATGCGTCAGGCCATGTGAGAAGTCGGTCGTCGAAATTTTGCAGGCTTGGTCCTCCCAGTTTCAAATGGGGATTCAACGCAGCAAGCCGGCGAGCAACTCCCGCGTAAAGCGCGGCATAATCTTCCGGTGACGCCCACTGGCCGTCGGGTTCTTCGCCTAATTCAATGCCTTCCAAATCATAATTACGCCGCAGGAGATAGTTGATCTCCGCCGTTGCGTTTTCCGGGGTGTCGTACAAAACGCCGACAGGAAGAAGGACGGGCAAGCCATTCGTAAGCGCGCTGCTCAAGATGAAATCGAGTCCCGGTTGCTCGGTCTTGTAATCGATATCCTCGGCTCGATGCCAGGGATCAGTCGACGATACATAGATCACTGATTGCTGATTACGATCAGCCGCATGACGGATGTAATCGCGAAACTGATTATTGCTGTCGGTACTTCCAAGTTCAATCTCGCGAATCGCAAACCCGAGCCGGTCACGAATGTCATTCGAAGCTTGCGCGTTTGTTTGCGAACTCCGGCTCATTACGACGCGCACAAAGCGAACCGGCAGTGGTTTTGCGCAGAGTCGAACAGATTCGTCCCCGCCCAATCCGCGGTTCGCTTCGCCATTTGGAAAAAGACGCCACTCATCTTTCCGATCGGTGTGCAAATGCATAGGATCCTGTCCATTCCAGTACTCCACTCTGTATTGCTGGGCGTACGGCGTGCTCCAGTGAATCCGTATGCAGTTTATCGGCTTGGTCGCGCCCAGATCGATCACCACCCATTGCGGATGCGCATCACCAGGTTCCCCGGTGAAGTGGGAATCGAGATACGGATTGCTTTTCCAAAATGATTCCTGGTCGCCGTCGGCGAGGCGGGAGTAACCATCATCGTTCGCCTGATCAATCGTGTTTCCGCGTCGGGGCAAACGGTAGCCGTAAGAAAGGTTGATCGGAGCGGCGAGTGAATCGTCTGATATCCAATAGCCGCATTGATGAGTTGGCTCGCTCCAGGTGCCGCGCGGATTCCAGTGCCAGACTTCGCCGGCAAGTTCGGTTCGCAGGCGATATGTCAGCGGGCCGAGTCCGGCTGATCGCATCTCCGCGATGTTCTTGTCCGTAAACATTCGGGCGCATTCGCCTTGTTCGTGGCCATCAACGCCAGCGCCTAATGCTTGAGTGGGAACACACTGGTTTACGGGGCGATTCGCAAGGACAACGGCAGACACCTCAAAGGGCTTCTCATCGGCACGCGCCTGTGCCTGTAACGCCGGGTGGACAACGCCTACAGCTAGAGAAAAAAGCGACGCGAGGACGCGTCGCACTCCCAAAGCACTCCGTGCGAAATTCATTAAGTCGTCTATCTCATTTCGCGACAGCCTTTAGGAGTCCGCACGCGTCCTCGGGTCGCTTTTTTTGCTACCGGTGCGCTTTCTCCAATTGCTTCCTGACCTGGTCTTTTTCGTGGCGAGTGTCCTTCAGATGGCTCTGGAGCAATGGTAGCTGGGATGCTTGCGGGTTCGGGTAGTGGCGTAGCGTTTTGTTTTTCGTACCGCCCCAGTACGCGGGTCCGGGCTTCTTCGCTTCTCCGATTTGGAGAAGCAAGTTGTCTTCTTGTCTCTGAAGCTCTTCGTACCGGCTTTGAAGCGTTCGAAGCTCGTTCTGCCGACTTGCTTGTTGTGCCCGAGATTGATTTTCCTTTTGCGATGCCTCCGCTTTCTGTCGCGATGTTTCTTCCTGCTGTTTTCGGACCTGCTCAAATCCTGCACTTTGCTGTGCTGAGTAATTGCCTGCTTTCTGGGGATCAAAACCAAAGCGCTCCTGAACGTCCTTAGGAAGTTCGGTGAAATAGACCTTGGAGATGCCGGTCTTACTGGTTAGCACGAGGCCGTCAGGTTCGATTCGGCTCACCGTGGCGTTCTTGTATTCTTTTCCAGCGAGTGTTTTAAAATCGTCGGCTAATGCGAGTGAGATGAACGACAGGCTCAGAAAGGTAAGAGATTTTATCTGCATGTTGTTGATTTGATCTCCCCCGGTTCTGTTCTCAAAATATGGGTTTTCGAGTCAAGGAAATTCCCGGAACGCGGAGTGCGATAGCGAGTAAGGGTATTCCCAGCTTTCTATCGTTGTCATGAAAAGCGGCGGAGCGCCGCCGCCGCGCTCCAACACGCGAGCGAGAACTCAACGCTCTTGGACACGCTGGTTTTTGCGGGGAAACTAGCGAGTTCCAATGCGTATTGATTCAGGTTTGGGATTCGTCGTAGTTCTGGTTGGATTGAGTTTGGTGCCAATTGGGTGCCGTCAGCGCGTCACTGCTGTGCAAGTCGATCCGAACGGCCCGGTCGAGGTGGTGATTCCTGAACATGGCGCATACACTGGAGCGTTCATGGATTTTGGCGACGCCGAAGACGACGTTACTCTCGAGACAATTGAGGATTTTGAGCAGATGGTGGGTAAACATCAGGCCATCATTGCGTCGTCCAGTTACTGGGGAGAACAAAATTTTCCCGTGGACAATCTCGATGTCATTTGGCGGCACGGTTCGCTGCCGCTTGTGTTTTGGTCGCCCTGGGACAGGCCCTATGAGGAAGATCACGGGCCGGACAAGTTCAGTTTGACCGAGATTCTTGCCGGCAGATGGGACGCGTACATCGACATGTGGGCGGACGCTGCGCGGAGTTTTGGCCATCCGATGATTGTCGTGTTCGGCGTCGAAATGAATGGCACCTGGTTCCCGTGGTCGGGCGCGTACTACGGCGGCGCGCAATGGGATAAAGATCAGAACAATTGGAAAGGCCCGGAAACATTTCGCAAAGCATTTCGCTACATCGTGGATCGAGTGCGTGCGCGCGGCGCTTCAAATATCAAATGGATGTTTCACACGAATAATTATCCCTATCCGTACGAAACCTGGAATTGCGCGCCCGCCTACTATCCGGGGTCCGATTACGTTGATTGGCTGGGCTTCAGCGTTTATGGGCAACAGTATAAGGACGAACCAAACCCGGATATTCCTTCATTGGTAAACTGGCCCTACGAGGAAATCTCCAGGCTCGATCCGCATAAACCGATCATGATTGCCGAATGGGCAACCGGCGAATTTCCACACTCGGCTGAGCACGGTGGCGTTGGCAAGGCCGAGTGGATAACGCAGGGACTTAAGCTGTTTCGCACGCGTTTTCCGCGCATCAAAGCCGCAGTTTACTGGCACGAGCGCTGGCAAAACACCGATGGATCTTACAGCAATCTGCGTGTGAATTCTTCGGTCGAAGCACTGAGAGCCTATCGCCAAGGGGTCGCGAACCCTGATTGGCTGGGCGATTTGATTCTGCGATCGGTGCCGAAAAAGTGATTTGTCATGCCGAGGGAAGTCGAGACATCGTTCAGCGAAGCGATTAACGAGAAAAATCTCGATCACATAGACAAATTCATTGGTTGGCGGCGTCTTGGAAATAAAGACCGTGAAAAGGTCATGGACAATATTGCCAGCCATGAGAATTGGAAGAGTTGCTTTTCAGAAATCGGACCCGGCTTGCTTCTTTTCGCCCGGCAATGGACGCGATCAGCAGCTGATGCCGAAGACATTGTCCAGGAAGCTTTCGTCAAGTTTTGGCGGCGAAACCACAAGATTAACAACCGCGCGCTGCTTTACGCCACTGTGCGTTCCATCGCTCTCGATTTTATCCGTCGCGACAAACGCCGTGTCCGACGCGAGGCCACTGCTGTTGCCGAGACCGATCCAACCATCGAGCCGCAGTTTGAATGGGCAGATGAGGCGGAATCGGCGCTTGCTGCTGCAGTCAGCTGTTTGCCACACGATCAACGCGAGGTGCTCGTCTTGAAAATCTGGAACGAACTCACCTTTAGCGAGATCGCCGGCGCACTCGGCATTTCTCAGAATACCGCCGCGTCGCGATATCGATATGCCCTTGCCCACCTGAAGAAAAGCCTGCAACCCCAATGAACGATTTCTCCGAGCTCGAGAAGGACTTGAAAGCGTTGCGACCGGCGCGGCCTTCGCCCGTCCTTTTTGAACGCATTGAGGGAGCGATGGCCGAAAATTGCAGGGCGCCGGTATCAGGCGCCAGGCCAATAGCCAACTGGTTTTGGCGCTTCAGAGAAGCGCCCTACAGATTTGGTATTGGCCTCGCAGCAGCGGCTGCGGCGGTCGTTCTGTTGATCGCGCGGATCAACATCGATCAAACGCAAAACCAAAACACAGAAATCGCGCAAGTTTCACCACCGTCTCCGACAAAACCGGTCCTGCCTTCCTTTTCTGGAAGAAGCGGTATCGCTGGATCGATGTCCTCCAACAAATTCGTTTCCTCTGGCGCGACGCAGGTCGTCTATAATACTCGCGACGAGGGCTTGCATTTCGCTGATGGCTCGGAGCAACCGTTGAGGCGCCTTCGTTATCAAACACAGCAGACGTGGCAATGGCGTAATGCCTCTACGGGCGCATCGCTTCGCGTCTCTTACCCCAGCGAGGAAGTCGTCCTCATTCCCGTTTCCGGCCAATGATTTAACAAAACAACCATGAAAATTAAACTCATCACTATCATCGCAACCGTTGCCTTCTTCCCGATCGCAGGATTTGCCCAAACACCACCCGCGCCGCCGCAACCGCCTGGCCAGCCGCATCCCCCATCGCCGGGTGGCCATGAAAAAGCGCCCAAAGTTCCGGTGATAGTTCTCGGCGTAGAAACCTCGCAGGTGCCAACTGTAGTAAGCGAACAACTCGGCCTGTCCAAAGGGCTGGGCTTAGTCGTCGAGTACGTTGTGCCCGACAGTCCCGCAGCGGCTGCGGGCATTCAACAGAACGATATTCTCAAAATGCTCAACGAGCAGATTCTGATCGAACCGAGCCAATTGCGGAAGCTCCTGCAGACCTTCTCTGACGGCGCGGGCGTGACGCTCACGATCTTGCGCAAGGGACAGGAGCAGAAGGTCACCGTCAAGCTCACAAAAAAAGAAAGACCGCAGCGTCATTCCTGGGCGCCAGGAGACAAACACGAATCGCACTGGGATTTTGATGAGACGGGTGACGTCGGCGAGCAGATGCAAGGTTTGAAAGAACAGTTGCAAGAGCAACTTGGGGCACAACGCGGCGTAATCCGTGGAGCGGTGATGAAAGCTCATGAGGCGGCAAGACGTGCACGGGAAGACGCCCGTCGCGCCGCTCGGGAAATTAGCATTTTGAGTAAAGACAACGGCACACTCAAAGCTACGAGAATCGACCTCGGCCAGGCACAAATCGTTTTCTCGGACGATAAAGGCGAGATGAAACTGGAAAATGTGGATGGAAAAAAAATACTCACCGCGAAAGACACCCAGGGAAAACTGCTCTTTAGCGGACCTGTCGAGACCAAGGAGGATCAGGATAAAATGCCTGCCGATGTTCGCGAGCGTTATGAAAAGTTGCAGCAAAATGACTTACCCTCGGTCGCGCCTGAAACAGATGCCGATGAAGAGGATGGGGACGAGGACGATGACGATGAGGATGACGATGCAACGCAATCAACCGACACGGTGTTCGCGCCGCCGTACTTTCACTGGTGCGTAATCCGAAGCGCAGCCGGGGATCTCACAACGACGAATGCTTGAAGCACACAAGCTGAGCGTTGACTATCTAGAGGCTGAGGAGGAACTCCGTCGAGCGCCTTAACCTGGTCTGTCCAGCCGCTCGGCGGAGTTTTCCTTTCTGTGAAATAATTTGATAGCAGCATATCGAACGCGCTT
>DATHHK010000112.1:0-14700 GCA_035317225.1 Candidatus Udaeobacter sp.
CTCGATAAATCATCTCGAGCAAAATACCGCGCAGCAGCTGGCGCTCGATCAACGAACCGTTCAGATTTTGGCCAATGGTCAAATCGAGTTGCAGCTTCGCGCCAAAGCCGGTCTGGCTAACTCGTAAGTCGGTCGGCGGAATTTCGGGAAGGTTCGCCTGTTGCGGTTGCAAATTGATTATAACGGCCGTCTTCCATTCGTCGCGCTGGCCCAGAAGCGCGAGGAGATTGCTCTTGGTCTGCTCTGCCAGTTCGGAGATCGTCCCACGCAGCCCCGCGTCTGCGCCATAAATGACGAATTGTCGCGATGGACTCACACTGTGTGCCGGTAGCGCGGCGCGAACCGGTTGGCAGGCAAAGAGCAACAAGATGAAGATCGCAGGACGCTTCATTACCTTCGTTAACCATGCATGATAGCCGCCACGGCCGAGCGATGGCGAGCATGAATCAGCGCGAAACCCTGCCCCAGTCCGGTCCAAAAGCCCAGATCAATCCGATTTATAGATCAATCCGATTTATTCTAGTGCCGCCGGAAAAAAACCTGAGACTTTCCGACGCGTCCGGTGTCTAATAATTAGAAAGCCCACCTAACATGAATCATTCAAAACTTATACTTTCGCTGAGTTGCTTTGTTGTCGTAACCCTGGCTTCCCCATTACTCACAGCTGCGCCGCGCGGCGGTGGTGGGCGTGGTGGTGGTGGCCATTTTGCTGGGGGTCGTAGTTTCGCTGGGCGTCCCGGAATGGCGCGTCCCGGAATGGGGCGTCCCGGAATGGGGGCGGTTGGCGGCCGCAATTGGAATGGCCGCAATTGGAATGGCCGTAACTGGAATGGACGCAATTGGAATGGCCGTAACTGGAGCGGTCGCAATTGGAACGGCCGCAATTGGAACGGCAATTGGCGCGGGCACGGTCACAATAACGTTATTTTCATCGGCGGCTTCGGTTTTCCCGGCTGGTGGGGCTGGGGCTGGGACGGGTATCCTTACGGGGGTTACCCCTATTACGGCTATCCGTACGGTTACTACGGCTACGGCTATGGATATCCCGGCTACGGCGATTACGGCGGCGATTACGGGAATGGAAACGGCTATGGATATGGCTACGGGAATAGTAACCAATATGGCTACGGGAATAGCAACCAATACGGCTACGGGAATAGTAACCAATACGGCTCCCCTACCCGGTCAAAAGTAGCTGAGCTACAACGCCGACTCTCCCGCGCCGGCTATTATCGCGGATCAGTCGATGGAGTCCTGGGGCCCCAAACGCGGCGTGCAATCCGGGCCTACGAATCGGACCACGGTTACGCGGATGCGGGCTGACCCGTTTCGTTCCACTGAGTTATCACGGGTCAGTTGTTAGATTTTCGGTTGGTTGACCGGCGGAATTCGCAAGGGCGCAAAGGGCGAACCGCCGGTCGCCATTTTTTCACATCCCGCCCCTGCCACCTTTTTGCTCGTACTACAGGGCTCCGCTAATTTTTTTCTTTTCATCCGCACCTTTTCTGGGTTACGACACAATCCCGGAGGAAATTTATCTGTCCGGTTAGTCATCGAATCCTGCTCGGCATCGCTGTTTTAGCGTGGGTCGTTCCATCAGCAACAGGCGATCTTTTTCCAAACTCTGGACCTGTTGTGTCGGGAAAGACCGCACATCTTCGTTTTGGCAAAGCAGCTGCGCCAAAGAATGCGCCCCTTGCCGTGAAACGCGCGATCTGGGCAGCCAATCAACTTCGCCACAAGCGATATCGTTACGGTGGCGGTCACAAATCGTTTGATGATCGCGGCTACGATTGTTCCGGCACGGTCTCTTATGTGCTGGCCGGGGCGGGCTTGATCAGCTCGCCGATGAGCTCAACGGAGTTTCGCAGCTACGGTGATCGCGGCCAAGGCGAATGGATCACCATCTACGCACGGGAGGGTCACACATTCGCTGTGATTGCCGGCTTGCGACTCGATACGACGCCGTACGACCGTTACAGGGGGAAATGGGCGCCGCGCTGGCAGACGATTTATCGTCCACCGCGCGGGTTCGACGCGAGACATCCAGTCGGCCTGTAGTGAAATTAACGGGGAACATTTGCGTTTCCGAGCTGAGGAAGATAAACATGATCCTCGTGCGCCGAGTCGCTGTCATTAGCCTTTTGGCGCTGGCTTTGTTTGTGCCGAGGCAGCCGGCTCCCGCGGCAACTGGCGATGATCCTGTCGTGAAGCTAGATGCGTTCATCACAAAAGCTCTGAAAGAGTATCAGGTGCCGGGTGCAGCAATCGCAGTCGTGCAAAACGGCAAAGCCGTTTTGCTCAAAGGATACGGGGTCCGCGATGTGACTAAACAGGGCGCTGTAGACGAAAATACGATTTTTCAACTGGCGTCCGTTACCAAAACTTTAACGGGCGCAGCTGCGGCGACCGTTGTTGACGAAGGCAAGCTCGATTGGGA
Source organism: Candidatus Udaeobacter sp. (assembly GCA_035317225.1). Taxonomy (GTDB): domain Bacteria; phylum Verrucomicrobiota; class Verrucomicrobiia; order Chthoniobacterales; family UBA10450; genus Udaeobacter. The sequence continues at coordinate 2,441 of DATHHK010000112.1, forward strand.
TAGGCCAATCTTTGATTACCTTCCCGAATTCGTCGGCTACGACCCCTACATGACGCGCTGGCTTACTGAGCGCGATTTGCTTGCACAGCGCACTGGATGGCCCGCGTTTGCAGGAGACCAACTGGACAGTTTTGGCTACGACCGTGCTGAAATATTGCGACGCTTTCGATTTTTTAAGCCGCGCTACAGCCTCCGCGAGGTGGCGCAGTATTCCAACCCTGGATTTTTCGTGGCCGGTGAAGTCGCGGCGCGCACCTCAAAGCAATCATGGAACGATCTGGTCGAAAAACGCTTGTTCGCGCCTTTGGAGATGTCGCGGTCTGGGACGGTGATAAAAGCTTTGCAAGACAGTAATGCCACGGCTGCACACGCACTCGTTGACGAGAAACCTGTGGTCGTTGAACCGTCAGACCTCGACATAACCGGCGCGGCCAGCTCTGGAACGTCAACAGCCGCAGACATGTCGAAGTTGATGCTGATGTTTTTGAATAAGGGCACGTACAAGGACAAACGGGTCCTGAAACCAGAAACGGTCGAAGAAATATTCAAGCGCAGCATGGTCAGCGAAATCGATTTCACCGATCTGCCACCGATCAGCGACAAAACAGGTTTTTATTACGGACTCGGTGTTGGCAGTTATGATTACGCCGGACATCAGATCATCGAAAAAGGCGGGGCTCTCGCAGGTGTGCGGACGACTCTGGTGCTTGTCCCCGACAAAAACGCCGGAATCGTTGTCCTCGCGAACCTCAATCTCACCGCTTTTCCCGAGGCGGTGCGCGCATATTTTTTGAATCAAGTATTGGCCATTGATCCCGAAACGGACCAAAAACAGATTTTCGATATTAACCAGAAACTGAAGAAACTGATGGCGCCGCCGCCAGCTCCGAAGAATCCGGGCAAATTCAACGGCACGCTGCAATCGCTCGTCGGGGTTTACGAAAATGACTATTACGGTCGCTGCGAGATCCTGCTGGATGGCGACGCGCTGAAAGTTCAGTGCGGTCCTGCGAAGTATCCCGCGACTTTGAAACACTGGAATAATGGCGCGTTTATGATGCAATTTCCGGGCGCGACGCAGACTCCGGCCGTCACCATCTTCATGATCGGCGAGGACGGCACGGCCGGCGGCTTTGAATCCGAAGCTCTGGGAACTTTCACGCGCGTAAGGGAAAAGAAGTGAAAAGTTGCCGACCGATATAGCAGCTTCGATCGTGCGAAGCACAGATAATTTCGGGTTCACATATTCAGAGTTGCGCCGGTTGCGTGCTCTGAAAACGCCGGCTGGCATTCAGAAGTTTCTCGACGAGTTGCCTTACAACTTGAGCTATACCGCGCGATCACCAAGGAAAGTCCTGCACGATCACACCGCATCATGCCTCGAAGGAGGAATTTTTGCCGCGGCCGCCTTGCGAATCATCGGATTCCCTGCCTTGATCTTCGATTTGGAAGCAGAACAGGACACGGACCACGTTGTCGCGATTTTCAAGGTGCGCGGCCATTGGGGCGCAGTGGCGAAATCGAACTTCACCGGCTGCCGTTATCGCGAGCCCGTTTATCGCAGCCTCCGCGAGCTGGCCATGAGCTATTTCAATATCTATTTCAACCTGCGCGGCGAACGCACGCTGCGGCGTTATTCGCGTCCGGTAAATCTGGTTCGATTTGATCGTCTAAACTGGATGACCACGGAAAAACCGACTTGGTTCATCGCCGAATATCTCTGTGAAATCCCGCATGTTTCACTGCTGACTCCGGCGATGGGAAAGAACCTCACCCGCGTTGATCGACGCACATTGCGCGGTGAAATGGTCGGTCACAGGAAAAAATAATCGACACGAGGAGCGCGTGGAAATGACAATCGACGAGTTTCGAAAAATGGCGCTTGAAATTCCAACGGCTATCGAACGGTCGCACATGAATCACCCCGACTTCCGCGTTACTGGAAAGATTTTCGCATCACTTGGTGTGCCAGACGAAAACTGGGGCATGGTAAAGCTCACGCCAGAGCAGCAGCGCACATCCATCGAAAAAGCCCCCGAGGTTTTCAAACCCTCCAGCGGTGCCTGGGGTCGGCAAGGTTGCACAAATGTTTATCTTCCCGCGGCGAAGGCGACTATTGTACGCGCCGCGCTCGATGCGGCGGCAAAGAATGTCGCCAGCAGAAAGCAGAGGAAAACGCCCAACGTTTAACGTCGAACATCGAATAGTCAGTGATTCCGATAATGCGTTCTAAAACGGCTACAGGGCGGTCTTAAAAAACGCGTTCTCAAAAGTTGGCTGAAACGGGCCGGGATCGGTTTCGCCAATTTGAAACTGCGGAGTGACTTCGAATTGAGTGGCGCAATGGACTTCCACGTCAATCCTGCCGCACTTTGTCAGCGACGCGCGCACTGCCTCTAAAGCCAGCTGGGGTGTGTTGCAATCACGGCTCAGATGGCCAAGCACAACGCGCTCGATTTTTCCCGGCAGCAATTCCTCAATCACACCTGCCGCAGCCGTGTTGGATAGATGACCGTGCCGCGATTGGATTCGCTGTTTCACCGGCCACGGCCGATGCGTGTCGTTCTGTAACAATTTTTCGTCGTGATTAGTCTCGATCACGAGCGTTTGCACCTGCCGCAACCGTTCCACGATCATCTTGGTCACGTAACCGAGATCGGTGATAAAACCGAGAGCCCCTGAACCGGCGTAAAAAGCGAACCCGAGCGGATCGACCGCATCATGCGGCACGGGGAATGTTTGCACGGTGATGTCGCAAATCGAAAACTCGGAACCAGTCGCGAAGATTCGCCAGTTGCGGTGTCGCTCGAATGAGCTGTCGCAACGCGCAGCTTCTGCCGTCAACGCGTTGCAATAAATCGGCACATCAAATTTCCGGCAAAGAACCTCAAGACCGCAGATGTGATCGCCGTGTTCGTGCGTGAGAAGGATGCCATCAAGCCGCTCGGGCATAACGCCGCACTGCTCCAGACGCAACACCAACTGCCGCGCGCTCAGTCCGCCATCGACAAGAATCTTGCAATGATTCGTTGCAACCAAGGCGCTGTTCCCCGCGCTTCCGCTGCCGAGCATGGTCAAGCTGAACACGGGATTTAAGTTAGCCGCGTTGCTTCAGGTTGCGCAAACGGAAATGCGTATGAATGACAAAACATAAGTGATTCGCCTTCGCCAAGACTTCGGGGTGACAACGAATGACGAGGAACGTTGGAACATCATGCTAATTCCATGCGCCAAAAGCGATCGCAAAAATTGCTTAACGATCCGCTCTAAAGCGTTCCCAACGCAATTGTGGCGATTTGCGCGCTAATTGATTCGACTAGCCACCGGCCTGCAGTTGGGCCAGTCGCGCATGCAAGAATTCAACGCGGACCAGCGCAAGATTGGCTGAACTTTGGTCGCTGTTCAGCTTGTAATGCTTGCTTTACTCGACACGCGACACGCTGAGATTTACATTCGTCTGCTTGAAAATGCGGATTTTGATCATTGTCATGGCGGTCAGCGCACTACTCCGAGGAATCGGACTTGGCGCGGCAGACGCATCAGTCGCAAGTCCCGGTAACCTGGATTCCAAACAGTGGGGTTTGCTGGCGATACAGGACGGCGGCCGTCGCAAACCATTGGATACCTTTGCAAAAGAAGCACTGATCCGTATCACTGGAAGATCGACGTACCCAGATAAGACAGGCCAAACATGGCGGCCCAACGATTTCGTGTTGTCCGCTTTGACGGAGACGCATGAATGGAAAGATGAGCCAATGGTGTTGATCTCGTCTGGCCAGCTAATCGAGCAGCTTGGGCTGGACAAAACGAAGCGCCGCTTTTCATTTGCGCAAATAACGGGCTCCGCCGAATTGCAACGGCTTGTAACTGAGGCGCAGGCGCTCAAGCGCGCAGAGAAACCGTTGACCCGGGCGCAGCAGGAAGCACTAAGTGTGAGCGACCGACTTACGCTTCTCGCTCGTGTAATGGACGGCAGGGCATTGTTGATCGTCCCAGCACCGACCAACGAAACAGACCCTTGGGTCGATCCGTCGGGATCGTCGAAGTATTATTCCGACGCGCAAGTCGCACCCCTCCACACTCAATTGCAAACGGTTGCCAACTCATACGTGCAGGGTGACGGATTTAATCTTAGTCGGGCCGCGAATCAGCTTCGCGAAGATCTGCGCGTCTTGAGTCCATCGATTTATCCGCGGGATCAGCAACTACGTCTTGAATATTTCTATAATCATTTCGAAGCGTTTTATCGAGCGATCTGGTGTTACGGAATTGCGTTGGTAATTCTAATTACGGCGCATCTTCGCAAGCGCGGACGGGCGTTGCAAAGCATCGGCGTCGCAGTCGCGGTGCTCGGCCTCGCATTTCACGCGGCTGGGATCGTGATGCGTTGCATGATTGCCAGCCGCCCGCCGGTTACGAACATGTATGAATCGATCATCTGGGTTTCGTTCGCGGTTTCATTTTTCGGGATGATCTTTTTCGTTCGTTATCGGGCACCCATCTATTTACTGGCGGCGTTACCGGTCACGCTGATCGCGCTGTTGCTTGTGCATCAAATGCCAATTGCCATGCCTTCGAGCATCGATCCGTTGGTGCCTGTCCTCCGCGATAACTTCTGGCTCACGATTCATGTGTTGACGATTACCCTAAGCTACGCGGCTTTCGCGCTGGCGATGGGTTTCGGGCACATTTTGCTGTGGCGATACGCACGGAATCCGGCAGCGGCGCGCGCAGACGCGCCGATGCATTTCTGGCTTTATCGCGTGCTGCAGCTCGGCGTCCTGTTACTCGCGGCCGGAACAATTCTTGGTGGAGTCTGGGCAAATTATTCCTGGGGGAGGTTCTGGGGCTGGGATCCAAAGGAGACATGGGCACTAATCGCGTTGCTTTGTTATATCCTGGCGTTGCATGGCCGGCTGGCAGGCTGGTGGACGCAATTTGGGCTGGCTGTTGCAAGCGTCGTTTGTTTTCTCGCTGTGTTAATGGCGTGGTACGGCGTGAACTTTGTACTGGGCAAGGGGTTACATAGCTACGGCTTCGGCATCGGCGGTGAGACTTACGTAGCGATATTCGTGCTTCTCGATCTTTTGTTCGTAGCGTTCGCCATCTGGCGATACCGCAGGAGCGCAAACGCCGCCGTTGCGCCGCGCGAACTTGGAGCCGAGCACGCCGCAGTGTAGCTGTAGCCGGGATCGTTGACCCCGGGGGACGAGATAATCATTAGAAAACAGAAAGGAAAAGAAAGTCATGCCCCTCACCCGCCGCGATTTTCTCATCCGTAGTTCACTCTCTTTCGCTGCTGGAGCGTTTTCGCCACTTGTTGTCCGGGCTGAGAATACGAAGCCGAGCACGCCTGCCGACTTCAAAGATTGGGAATCGGTGCGCCAGGAGTTTGAACTGGCTCCCGATTACGTGCATCTCGCCTTGTTCTTTCTGGCGTCTCACCCCAGGCCGGTGCGCCAGGCGATCGAGCAGTACAGAGAAAAAATAGATGCAAATCCGTTCATTGCAGTTGACAGCGCGATCTTTGAATCGGGTAACGAAAATATTCCGGTGCAAGTGTGCCGGGCCATCGCCAGCTACATCGGTGGCGACCCGCAGGACATCGCGCTGACCCAGAACACCACGACCGGTCTCGCCCTTCTCTACCACGGATTGCCGTTGCGCGAAGGCGATGAGATTCTTACGACTACGCACGATCACTACGTGCACCACGAATCCATTCGACTGGCCACGGGGCGTTGCGGAGCGACCTGGCGCAAGATCCCGCTTTTCGATTCCTACAACGCGATTTCGCCGGATGAAATCGCGCAACGCGTTCGCAAGGCAATCGGACCAAAAACACGCGCTGTGGGCGTGACATGGGTGCACTCCAGCAGCGGTGTGCGTCTTCCGATCGCGCGTATTGCAGAAAGCATTGCGGACGCGAATCGCGATCGCGAAGAGAACGATCGGGTGCTGCTGATCGTCGATGGCGTACATGGGTTGGGAGTGGAAGATCCGAAGATCACCGCCTTGGGATGCGACGCGTTTGCAGCCGGCACCCATAAATGGATGTTTGGGCCCCGCGGCACAGGCTTCATTTGGGCAAAGCCCGCAGTTTGGCGGAAGATGCGCCCGGTGATTCCGAGTTTCTTTTCGCTCGAACCGTTCGAAGCGTGGGAACAGGAACATGCACCGCAGACTTCGGCGCGCGCAGCTTGCTTTTCACCGGGCGGCTTCCAGGCTTTCGAACATTATTTTGCGTTGCCAGCGGCCGTTCATTTTCACCAGAACATCGGGCCCGCGCGAATCACATCGCGTACACACGAATTGAACGCGCAAATGAAGGACGGACTTGCCCGGATGTCGAACATTCAGCTCTATACCCCGCGTGATGAGAATCTTTCAGCCGGAATGGTTTGCTTCGATGTAAAGGGAATGAAGCCCCAGCAGCTCGTGAAGCGTCTTCTCGATCAGCGTATTGTCGCTTCAACGACTCCTTATCGCGTGTCGTATGCAAGGCTGGCCTGCAGTGTCGTCAATACTCCGCAGGAGGTCGACACGGCACTTCGCACGATCCGGGACCTGACTTAGTACGGCCGGGGGTCACCGACCGCCGCTACAGGGTTGCCGTAAGCGCGTCGATAAATTGGCGCGGAGTTTGAGCACGTAGCAGCGCCGATCGTATCGCGTCATCTCGCACCAATCGGACGAGCGTCCCAACGCTGATCAGATAATCGTTCACTAACCGTTCCGGAACGCCGATCACAAAAATCAAACGGGCGCGCGCTCCGTCGTGTCCGAATGGGATCCCGGCGCGGCTGCGACCGATGCCAACGACAATTTCATCAACCAAGTCCGTTCGCGCATGGGGAAATGCGATGCCGTTTTCAACTACACTGGGATGCGCCTCCTCGCGCGTGAGCACCTTTCCAAAGAACGCTTCCGGGTTCTGGATCTTCCCGTTTTGCGCCAGCAACTCGGTAATCTCGCGCAGCGCGTTTGCCGCTTTCCTGGAGCGCAAGCCGAGGATCACCTGTTTTTCATCCAGAAGATCGGTCAGCACGATAGCCATTGGGTCTCGAGAGATTTATTGGATTATCAGGCAAAGCCAGTTATCCAGTTAAATACGCAATCGTGGCAACTGAAAACGCAGCACTAGGAGAAAATGAAGAGAGGACCCTCTCTGTACAACGGAGCATTTACGATCCGGGCTATGTCAACGCGATGTCGCATTTTTATCGCGGCGAAATGGGCCGGATCATGGTGTGGCGGCAGCGGCTCGATGTAACGACAAACTGGGCGATCACCAGTACCACCGCCATTATCACTATTGCATTCTCGACTCGCGAGGTGCCGCACATCATTTTCTTTTTCAATCTTGCCATTGTGTGGGTGCTTCTCTGGATTGAGGCTCGGCGCTACCGTTTTTACGATGCTTTCCGCGCGCGCGTCCGGATGCTCGAAGCGCATTTTCTTGTCCCTATGGTGATGGAAAATCGCGAAATGCTCCACGGTGAATGGAAAAAGCTCGTTTGCGAAGATTTGATCTTGCCTTGCTTCAAGATCAGCAAACTGGAAGCGGTCGGGCGCCGATTGAAACGCAATTATGTTTTCATTTTCATTCTTATCCTGATGGCGTGGGTAACGAAGGTATTTTTGCATGCCAGCGAACCGATTAACGATGTGGTGTCGTTTTACCAAGCGCTGCGCATCGGACACATTCCGTCCTGGCTGGTGGCGCTGATTTTTGCGGGCACGTTTGTGAGTGTTATTTCCATTACGATTTACGTCAGCAAGAAATCGTCCGGCGAAATTTCCGAGTTCGGCACGCACCGTTCGCTCTGGCGGATTTGACCGCCATCCTGAGCGAAGTCGAAGGACTCGAATGACTGCGTTTGAAAAACTGTGCGAAATTGTCGCAAAGCTCCGCGCTCCCGGCGGCTGTCCCTGGGATCGTGAGCAAACCAACGAATCACTGTTGCCCGCACTGATCGAAGAGGCTTACGAAGTAGCCGGGGCGATGCGCGCCAACGATACCGCAAATTTTCGCGAAGAACTGGGCGATCTGCTGCTGTTGATCGTGATGCATGCCGAAATCGCGAGCGAATCCGGCCGGTTCGACATTAACGGCGTACTCAAGGAGGTAACGGAGAAACTGATCCGGCGTCACCCACATGTCTTCGGCAGTAGCGACGCCCGTGACAGCGGTGCAGTGCTAAAACAATGGGAATCGATCAAGCACGCTGAAAGAAAACATAAATCTGGCCGTAATGCCGATGAAACAAGCGGTCATTATCTCGATGATTTGCCACTCGCGCTTCCCGCCCTGATGCGCGCGCAAAAAGCGCAGTCGAAAGTTGCCCGTGTCAATTTTGACTGGACCGACCTCGGAGACGTAATGGCAAAAGTTGAAGAAGAAATTCAGGAATCAAAACAGGCCATTCTGGAGCAAGATCGGAGTTCGATCGAAGACGAAGTAGGTGATTTGCTTTTTGCAGTCGTCAATCTCGCACGTAAATGCAAGCTCGACGCGGAAGCCGCGTTGCAAGGTGCGACTGACAAATTTGTCGCCCGATTCAATCGACTAGAGGACGAACTGCAATCGCGCGGCAAAAAACTGGGCGACATCGATCTTGCAGAGCTAGACAAAATTTGGAATCAAATCAAAGAAACGCCTGACGCAAAACGGTGAAGTTTCGGACTCGGATGTTGAACGTTAGATGTTTGCTTCTCTCGCCTCTTTAGCGATATTTCCCGCCCCGATGAATTTTCTGATCAGCCTTTTTTTGGTGCTTTTTGTTCTGGTGGCGCTGCTAATGGTGCTCGTGATCTTGATGCAACGTCCAAAGAGCGAAGGCCTGGGCGCGGCATTTGGCGGTGCAGTCACGGAAAACATTTTCGGTGCACAAACGACGAACGTTCTTGTGAAGTTTACGACTTGGCTGGCTGGCATTTTCTTCGCGCTCACATTCGGGTTGTCGGTTTTGTATGCGCATCGGGGTACCGGTGGGGAGAGCGCGTTCCGGCGTGAGCTGATGAAACAGCAAGCTGCTCCGACAACTTCTCCCGCGTCAGCCACGGCTCAATCTTCACCCGTGTCTTCTCCAGCGAGTTCGCCCATTCAGGCGTCTCCCGCTTCTTCTCCGGCGCCCGCGGCGCAACCAACAGCGACGCCGTAAGGGACGACATTCGCTGAAGCGGCAACGAACGACGGCTGCTCAGCCGTCTCATTTTCACTCGGCGATTTGAAAGCCGCTGCTGCCCGAGGTCCGCAGCAAAGTTCGCCGAATTGTTACTTCTTCGTCATACGCCTGTCACAATCGGTTTTTAGCCTCCACGCGTTCACTTAACCGCGTCCCCTCAGACGACCATAACCATCACCATAAGGAGAAACGAATGTTCACAAGAAAAACCATTTTACGCGCGGCCGGAGCGAGTCTGGCTGCAATTCTTTCGCTGGCGGCACAGCCGGTGAGAGCTCAATCCGATGCCGAGCGGCTGCAAAAACTCGAACAAGCCGTCAACCAGTTACAAAAGCGCAATACCGAACTTGAACAGGAGGTTTCGGGATTAAAGAAGCGTACTTCCTGGGCGCCTGTGGTTGCCGGAGAAGGCAAAGGCAAAACGGAAGTAACCAGCGATGGGAAGACATACGTTGAGAAATTCGTGCCTGACTTTCACGGCGGCGAAAAATGGAAATTGGCCCCGTGGATCACTGAATTGGAGCTCTTCGGTGACCTGCGCCTGCGCTACGAATACCGCGGTGGCAGACTTCCCGACCACTTTCAGTTCGGTCAGGATAACCAAAATGACTGGCAGGAGCGCGAACGCGAGCGCTATCGCCTCCGCGTAGGCCTTCGCGGAACCGTTCTCGATGATTGGTTCTTTGGATTGCGGTTAGAGACGAGCGCCAGCGCGCGTTCGACGAACGTCACTTTCGGCGGCGACACATCGACCAGCTCGCCCGGTGGCGGCGGACCGTTCGCAAAAGGCGACGACGGTGTCTTCATCGGCCAGGCGTACGGCGGTTACAAAGGCTTCCCCGGTTTTACGTTCACCGGCGGTCGAATGCCGAACCCGTTCGTCAATACTCGAATGGTGTGGGATGACGACATCAATCCGGAAGGTTTGGCGCAGCAGTGGAAACATACGTTCACCATCGGTGGCGGAGCAGCGGAGCCAGTGTCGTACAGCAAGGACGGGAAAAATGTAGCCGCGCCACCTCCAGCGGAACCTTTGGTGAAAATCGACGTCTTCGCAAACTTCGGTCAGTTTGTTTATGACGATTCTAACCCGTCAAACCCAATTGGAGCGCCCCCGACAACGACGCAGCCAATAGGCGGTGAGACTCAGCAGGTGCCGCTTGCCAATGCATTCATGCTCGGCTGGCAGGTTGGAGCGAAGTTTGATTTCCCGCACATCGCGTACTTCCAGTTGGCGCCGACCCTGTACAACTACACCGGCGACGGCAACACGTTTAACATTCATTACTCAGGTGACCCGGGCGGCAATCAAACGGGGATTAACAGTCTATTGGTTTTCGATATCCCTGCCGAGATCGGCTGGAAAGTTGGGAAAATTCCCATGCGCGCCTTTGGGGATTTCGCCACGAACTTCGATGCTGACGATCGCGCTACAGCAGCAGGCCATCCAGGAGGCGGTGGCCAGCGCTACGCTTATCAAGGTGGTCTCGGCATTGGTCAGCTAAAGAAGAAACGCGATTGGCAGATGGAGGCCTATTGGCAACACCAGGAACAATTCTCGTTGGATCCGAACCTGATCGATTCAGACCTGTTCAACAGCCAGCTGAACCAGCAAGGCGTCGTCGTGACAGCCGGCTACATGCTGGCTGATGCAGTACTCTTCAACGTCACCTGGTCGTATGCCTGGCGTATCGACGGCTCCTACGGCACAGGTGGTCAAAACGGCGACATCACTATAAATCCGACGGATCAGTATCAATTATTCCAAGCGAATCTGAACTTTAAATTCTAGTAAGGTTAGGTCAATCCAAGCCCGCCGCGGGAAGTTACTTCCCCGGCGGGCTTTCCCCCTGTGGCTAATAGTTGTTTACCGCGAAAAACGCATCTTCGGCTTCATTCAGCCGCCACGGCGCAAACTGATTGCTCCGTAGAATGAAAGCAAAGGCGAAACGTAAACAAGCCCGTCGTGGAGGACACAGGGAGTCGTCGCCGGTCACGATGCTTGAATCCGAACTTCACGCGGTGCACCGCGATTTGCGAACGACCGCCAGGGCATACATAGCCCGGCTTGAAAATGATCTGCTTGTCTGTCTCGCCGTGCTCAGAGCATGCGGTCCGATCGATCAGGTCTCTCGCGGGATGCTGCACCAAATCCGCGATCTTACGATCATCGTTCGCAATCGGAAACTGAAACCCGAGAAAGGCCGACGCAAAGACCTGCGCAAGATCGACTCTCTGATTGTCGATCTCGTCTCAGCCATCGGGCGAAAAAATTGAGCGCAAGCGACGCGAAAAAGCTGTTACCCGCTTTTGCCATCCCCGTTTCGATCGCAGTCTTCGGTGGTCGCTCGGCCTTGGCTTGGTTCACGCAACGGTAACAGTAATTCTTTTGCAGCGGCGCCGGTTGATTCTTACGGTTGCTCCTAACCGGAAACGCAAGCATTCACCTTTCCCCTAAGAGTCCAGCGCAAGTTTTCACAGCCTGCCGAACCCTCACATTTTCGTCTTGAAGTTGTAACAATCGGCTCCTAGCCTCGACCGCGTTTACTGGAACCGCGTCCCCTCAGGCAGCTGAAAAACCATCATAACAAAGGAGAAACCGAATGTTCACCAGGAGAACCCTCTTACGGGCAGTGGGCGCGAGCCTGGCTGCAGTTCTTTCACTGGCGGCACAGCCGCTAAGGGCTCAAGGATCCGATGCCGAGCGGCTGCAAAAGCTCGAACAGGCCGTCAGCCAGTTGCAAAAGCGCAACGCCGAGCTTGAACGGGAGGTTTCGGGATTAAAGAAGCGCACTTCTTGGGAACCCGTGGTTGACGCGAAAGGCAAAACCAAGACGGAGGTAACCAGCGACGGGAAGACATACGTCGAGAGAGTCGTGCCCGAATTACATGGCGGCGAAAAATGGAAATTGTCCCCGTGGCTCACTGAATTGGAGCTCTTCGGCGACCTGCGTCTGCGGTACGAATATCGAGGTGGCAGACTTCCCGACCACTTTCAGTTCGGTCAGGATAACGCAAATGACTGGCAGGAGCGCGAACGCGAGCGCTATCGTTTGCGCATCGGATTGCGGG
>DATHHK010000113.1:0-4656 GCA_035317225.1 Candidatus Udaeobacter sp.
GTTGGCGTCTGAGTTTGCGCGCGAGAAAGAGAAAGCACCGTCACCAAGAGCACCCCAAACCAGATTATTTTCCTTCGCATCTAAGATCTCGGCGTGGCCATTCGAGAAGGCCACTGTTTATTTTTGATTGTAAGACAACACGCGAAGCACGCGAATCGTCACTGGCTTGTTGTCACGCTGAATGTTCCGCTTTTCAATGTCGAACTCGATGGTCGAAGCCGTCGTAAGCGTTCCGCCTCCGTTTTCCTGATACTCCACCTTGTAATGATTGCCTTTCGACTCCAGCACCCGGTAGCGCATGAATCCGTTGCTGTCGGGCGCCGGAGATTGTAGCCATTCGCCATCCTGCTTTAGCCCGTTCTCATTAAACTCGTTCCCATTTTTCTCCACGGCATCCAGATTGATTTCGGTTACCACCGGGCTTTCCGAATCCGAGATCCAGCAATCAATCATGCTGAAAACTTTCGGGTGAATTTTAGGTGCAGAAGTTTGTGCGGCCGCAGGCGTCGCGGGCTTTTCATCTCGAATTGGATGAAGCGATTGAACGATCTTCGAAAACTCCGCGACCGAAATACCGGTCGCGGAAAATCCGTGATATCTGCCGAGGATTGGATGGCTCTCCGCGGTTTTGGATGTTTCCGCATTCATGTTCGCGTCGCTCACCCAGTTCGCCTTGATCTCATGCTTGAGACCGTTCTTTCCCTTGGGCCGATAGATCAGATACATCGGCCCGAGAGGCGTTTGGATTTCTGTCTCTTCGGTGTTCTCCTCCTCCATGATGTTCCGGTCGCCGATTCCTTCGCGTGCCGATTCGATTGAGAACGTCGCTCCGCTCCGCGGATCGTTGCTGTAGACGATCGAGTAAAGTGGAAACAGACGTTTCGGTTCATCCGGACCGGGTTCGTCGTACGCGATGTCGACCCGTTGTAATCGAAAACCCTTCGGTAGGTACGAAGGAGCAAAGCAAATGATCTCCAGCTTCCTTAGGTCATCCAACGTAAGTTCCGGCGTAGAATGTACTGCCGAGAGCGAGAACGCGGACGCGCACAGCACAAACCACGACTTCATTCGTTTAGAGCGATTGCAAATCATCACTATTCCAATACGACCGACCTAACGACTCTGTCGAGAATCGAACGCGCGGCTCTTCGGTTTGTCTTCAATGCCGCCGGTTCGGTCTGTTAATCTGTCCCGATGGCAAAGCCTCAGGAAAAGACCGCCGCGACTGCGGTGCGACCGATCGCGCCGCCGCCGCTTTCACAGCATCTGCGAGAACTGACGTCGCGCCCAGGCGCCTGGGCCGTGCTCACGCGCAATCTGATTCCCGTTGTCGGCATCTACTGCTTTAGCTGGTCGGCTGCGCTCGCTGTGTTCAACTACTGGTTCGATGGGCTGAGCGCGCTGGCCGCAATTGTTGCCGCGTTGATTCCGCGTGCGCTGCGAGAGACGCAACCAAAATCGATCGGCGCGATGTCCGTGGCGGTGAACATTGTGCGTGGCGCGCTCACATGGATTTTCCTCGTCGGCATCGTGGGTCTGCCCTACTGGATCGTACTGATTCCGTTGCACGATCTGCTGCTCGGCGACGAGCTGCGCCGCCAGCTCGCGCATTCTCCCGCACTCTGGTTCACCTTTGGCTCGCTTGCGGCCGGACACGTTTGGAAGGCGTTCCAATCGGGCTATGACGCGATGCCCGACAAGGAACTGAAGCAGCGCGTTCGCTGGGATGTGTATCTTCTGGTATTGCGCGCAATGGCGATGTTCATCATGGCCGCGCACGGCCTCGCCTTCATTCTGGTGCCGTTGATGGCGCTGCTGTTAAGCTATTTTGAGATCTGGCCCGAGCGCGCGCTCGGTGCGGTCTTCGGCGATCCGTCGCGTCTGTACGAATACAATCCAGACAATTCTGCGTCGACTCGACGCCGACGCTGAGAGCAGCTGCGTGTCGCGGCGAACACCGCTTGGCTCGTGTGCGACTGTCGCCGCGTAAGAATACAATGATGATAACCAGCAAAATGTACTGGCAATCAACGTGACTCTTGAATAAGCAGATCGCGCGCCCGTAATGCTTTTCAATTCGCTTACCTTCGTTGTCTTTTTTGTAGTCGTCGTCGTCGCCTATTGGAGCATACGTTCCTGGAATGCGCGCAAGAATCTTCTCGTAATCGCAAGCTACATCTTTTACGGCGCGTGGAATCCGCCCTTCGCGGCGCTGCTCTTTTCGACGACGGCAATGGATTTTTGGCTCGGCAGGCAAATGAGCAGGGCGAAAGGCCGGCGTTCACGCCGCGCGTGGTTGGTTGCCAGCGTCTGCATGAACCTGAGCATGCTGGGATTCTTCAAATATGGGAACTTCCTGCTGGAAAATTTTCAGTGGCTGCTCGCTCGCATTGGCATCATTTATCAGCCACCGCATCTGGACATTCTTCTACCCGTCGGCATCTCCTTCTACACTTTTCATTCTCTCTCCTACACGCTCGACATCTATCGCGGCGTCCTGAAGCCTACCAAGTCGTTGCGCGATTTCGTCCTGGCCGTTTCGTTTTTTCCTCAGCTGGTCGCAGGGCCAATTGTACGAGCTGGCGATTTTCTTCCGCAACTTGTCAGGCCGCAGCCTTTGCGCGAAGGGCAGTTTTTGTGGGGATTATTACTTATGACCCTCGGCCTGTTCGAAAAAATCGTGCTCGCCGATACGATGCTTTCCGGTTCGGCCGATCGCATCTTTGGTTATGCTGGGCCACTCATCGCAGTGGATACCTGGCTGGGTGTGATGGCATTCGCCGGCCAGATATTCTTTGATTTCGCGGGTTATTCCACCTGCGCTATCGGTGCCGCGTTGTGTCTGGGTTTCCATCTGAAAGATAATTTCCGGTTTCCGTACGCGGCTATTGGGTTTTCCGATTTCTGGCGGCGCTGGCATATCTCGCTTTCCACATTCTTGCGCGATTACCTTTATATTCCGCTCGGCGGCAATCAGGTCCGTCCCGTCCGTGCCGGGACAAATCTGATCGTCGTCATGTTTCTCGGCGGCCTCTGGCACGGCGCAGCCTGGACATTCGTAGTTTGGGGCTTTCTTCATGGTTCTTATCTCGTTGTGGAACGTGTCCTGCGCGGCTTATTCGAGCACAAAGCGTGGGCTAACACTCTCGCGACTCGGCTTCTTGGTGGGTTCGCCACTTTTGCTGCTGTCTGCGTCGCCTGGGTTTTTTTCCGGGCACCGGATTTCACGGTTGCCGCACGAATGCTAGGTGGAATGTTTGGTGGACATCCGCACGGCGACGCCATCCTCACCACGCGCGAGATACTTCAGATCGCGCTTGTCACTGGTGGGATGATTCTCGTGCACTGGTCCCTCCGCGATAGCAATGTCGAAACAGCCGTGATGCGTGCGCCGCCCTGGACTGTGACAGCGGTATGGGCGTTCATGGCCTGCGCCATCATTCTTACTCAAGGTAACAGTAATGCCTTCATTTACTTCCAATTTTAAACGCAGGCTTCGTCTGCCGCGGTTGTTCTTCAGAAAGCCGCCGGAAATCGAAAGTATACATGGTGGCCCTCCTCTGGAATATGTCCGGCCGATCCCACAGTTACCCTGGCGCGGTATCATCGTAGCCGTTGTTCTGATCGTCATTGGCGCGGCGTCTGAATGGGAACTCTATTGTCGATCCATCGGTTACGGTCCCACGCTCCACGATAACGAGGATCTCTGGACATCCGCTCGCCGGCGTGTGAAACCCGAGTCAATTGTCATCATCGGCGATTCGCGTGGCTGGTACGATCTCGATCTCGACGAACTTCAAAAGGGATTAGGCAAACGTCCCGTTCAACTGGCAATGGGCGGCAGTTGCGCTTACCCGGTACTGGCCGATCTGGCCAACGACAAAGATTTTCACGGCACCGTCATTTGCAGTGTTGTCCCCCGTTTGTTTATCGCGCCGCCGGGCTCGCCGCCGATGGATCACTCTGAAAAAGCCGTTCGGCGGTCTCACACTCAAACACTCGCGCAACGTGCAGGCCAATATCTCGACATGCCGTTGGAAGAACATGTTGCATTTCTAAAACCGGAAGAATTGACTCTCGACGGTCTGCTAAAACGCCTGCCCATTCCAAATCGTCCCTATGCCCTCGTATCGCCGCGGCTTCCGCCGTACTTTGGAACTTTGGATCGCGAACGTCGCGCGCGCATGATCGAAGAATGCGCCCGGCCAGGCAGTGAACTGGCGAGGATGACTCAAAAAATCTGGATCCCGCTTTTCACTCCGCCGCCGCCGCCGAGTTACATTCCTCAAGAGGAGTTCGCGAAAAGCATGGGACAGGCGATTGAACAACGCTTTCATGATGTTGCCGCAGCTGTGCAAAAGCTCCGGAGTCGCGGCGGCAAAATTGTTTTCGTGCGCCTTCCCAACAGTGGCGGATTGAAGGCTCTTGAAGATCGCCAAACGCCGCGTGCGGCTGTCTGGAATCGAGTCATCAAGGACACGGCTGCCCCCGGAATTTACTATGAAGATTCTCCCGACCTCGCAGGCTTCAATTGTCCCGAGTGGTCACATTTATCCGCAGGCGACTCCGTCGAATTCAGCAAACGTCTGATCCCACATCTTCGCGCCGCGCTCCAGATGTGATTCAATAATTCGTGCGCAATATGCAGCGCTGTCC
>DATHHK010000114.1:0-20397 GCA_035317225.1 Candidatus Udaeobacter sp.
TGTCGCACACGGCAACGGAACTGGCTTGTGGACTTGTCGCACCGGCAGCGCTGATCGGTGGATTGGTCTGGCGCGCACGGGCGCTCGTCAGGCAAATCAAATGGGAACTGGTTCTGCTTCTACTCGTGCTCTTGTTTTCCATGCTTCCGACAGCCGGGTTTTTCCGTTGGAGTTTTCGCTGGCTGCCATTTTTTCATTTGGTTCTCGCGATCTGCGCGGTAGAAGCGTTGCATCTGCGACCGGGATCATCCGCATCCGCCCTGGCTATGGCGGACAGGCTGGTCCCGGCTACAGTGGCGCTCTCGCTCGCCACCGTTACCGCCATCGCGATGCTAATCCTCCGTACGGCTGGGTCGTACGCTTTCCCTTTAACATGGATCTTTCTTGGACTCGGAGCATTTTGGTTCCTGTGGGCACTTTTGTCGCGTGGTTCTGAATTTGAGAAATGGCCACCAGTGGCGATCACGTTTTTAGCGCTTCTGGCGACATATATCTACATCCCGACGAACGGCGGTGTCCCCAAGTACAATTTCTCTCAGGCACTTCTTAAACCTGCGCCGCTCGATCCACAGCGCCTTTATCTCAGCATTTATCCGTGGGCGGAGCTGACCTATTGTGTAGCATACAAACCGCAGCCGGTCGGCGAGACTCTGCGACCTGGTAGCACACCAATGTGGGCAGGATTGCGTTTCATCAATGGCTACAGTCCGATTCGTCCAGCCGGAGTGGCCCGGCAATTCTCGACCTCGATTCACGGCGAAATCAATCCCGGCGTAGGGAGTTACCTGCTTAGTAGTGAGGCCGGCAAGGATGGTGAACTAGCTTTATTGGGCGTGGATGGAATTGTCGTTGCACAAGAATTGGATTTGACGCCGCAGCCGTCTTCCGAATGGGAAGTGGTTCTTACAACCGATGAAGGCCGGGTTTTTCATCGACGCGGCGCTCCATCCGCGCGGGTGCGTTCGATAACTTCCCTTGATTCGCGGCCTGGGGAACAATTTGCCACAGCAACTGTTTCGCGAATCAATGATTCGCGAAATCGAGTCGAAGCAGATGTCGATGTGCCCAATGGTGAACGTCCGGCCCTGCTCACTTTTTCTCGGCCATATTTTCGCGGATACGAAGCGCGACTGGGCAATCGAAAACTCGCGGTCACCTCTTATCGCGGATTATTTCCAACAGTTGAAGTTCCAGCTGGCGCTCGTGGACGACTTGCTCTCATGTATCGACCAGCCTGGCTGATTTGGGGAAGTGTCAGTGCTGCCGCTTGCGTTCTTGTAATCCTGCTTGCAGTCATCCTGAGAGGCAGAGCAAACAACAAAATTTTGCCGCCGCCGTGCGGGCGTTACGACACAACCTCACCGGCTGACATTTAGATTCGCATGCGCCGGATGATGCGCGCAAGCCTGCCCGTCTTCGCTCGTTTGAGCTTCAGATAACATGCTGCCCATTCTTCAGAGATTCGAGTGGCTTGTTTTTCGACTGCTGGCAGTGGGATTTCGATATTCGGCGCAAATGGCAATCCCAGAAATTCCAGAACGCGCTCCGCAGCGGCGCGATGAGACGCGACGACGTCTTCATAAAAAAGGACCAGGGGCTCAATTTGATTCTCGCGAAAATAATTTCCCCATCCTTCGTCGTGCGTCGCTATGCGATTGCACCATTCGTCGATCACTTTGAAATCGAACTTCGGTATGGCCTGCGGTTGCGATTTCTCCTCAGCTTTTTGAGTCCAAACACCTGTTTGGCATGCGATGGCCCAGGAGACTGCCTGCTCGACATGGTTCCGGCGTCGCATCCATATGTATTTTGGCTTGCAGAAAACAGCCGCGAGAAGTTGCGCTCCATTCAAAGTCTTGTATGCAGGAATTTCCTGTAACATTTGGAGCATTCGTTCGAAATAACTCCACATTACGACAGTGCCGAAAACTCCATTGGCTGCCGTATTTTCCCGCAAAACGTTTTGCAGATAGGCGACGCGCGATGATGCGCCCCAGCGTTTTTCCCAGGTTTCTTCGGGCTTGGACAAAAAATGCTCCCCGGGCGATCCGGCTATGCCAGTGCTTCGGAGGATGCTGCAAAGCAAATGTGTTCCGCTCCGCTGAACAGAAGCAACGATGTAAGAAATTGGAGGGTTCAAAAATTCCGGAGAAACGGGGGACCCCTTATTTCCAAGCGATCGGGAAGGCCCCCCGAATGATGCCCCTGAGTATCACAGTTGTTCGGGAGCCTCCAGGAGCTCGATCACCCGTTTTAGCAAACGGCCTGCTCCGCCTCCGTCAATACTGCGATGATCAAAACTCAGTGTGATCTGGGCCTCGGTCCTCGGAACAAATTCTTTTTTCTCTTCATCCCACGATGGAACTTTTTTTCCGGCCCCCAGGCCAAGCAGCAATGTCTGATCCGGCAGTGGGATTGGCGTGCCCCATTCCATTCCAAAAGTTCCGAAGTTCGAAACGGTCGCAACACCTCCAGCCTGCATGTCCGGCGAGATGCGCCGCTGTCGGCCGAGATCGACGAGCTCCTTATATTTCGCTGTGAGATCAGCAAGCGAAGTTTTGTCGGCCGCCCGGATCACAGGGACCATGATTCCATCCTCGGCTTCAACGGCGATGCCTACATCCATGGAGTTTGATTGCACGACACGATTACCGATCAACTTCGCCGCTGCGCCTGGAGTTTCTGCAAGGGCCAGCGCAAGCGCGCGCAGCGCGTAGAGGCCTGGGCCGGGTTTGGGCTCGCGCGACCGTCGATCCTGCAGCACCAAATCAAGATTTAACGACGAACCAATCGTTGAAAGCGGTCGTGTCCAACTTCGGCGCATCGCGTCGGCCACGCCCGAGCGGATCGCAGAAGCTTCGTGCGCCGTTTGGTTCTCGATCTTCTGCATGAAATTTTCGAGGTCCTTGATTGTAACGCGGTTGCCTGCGCCTGTGCCCATGATTCCTGCGAGGTCGGCGGTCGTTAACTGCAGCTCGGCCATTCGTGCTCGAACACGCGGGGACATGAATGTTGCGCCTTTCGCCGCGACTGGAACGGGCAATCCGCCAGCGCGTGCGCCGTCGCCGTCACGCGTCGAGATCTTCTTCTGGCGTGCGGGAGCGACTTCCTCGTCGGCGCGCGCGGGAATTTCTTCTGCGACATCGAGCGATGGAGGCGGCGCCTGTTTTGCAAATCTCGCGGCGTCTGCTTCGCTCGCTTCCACGTATCCCAAAACCGCGCCGACCGGGTAAGTCTCTTTCAATTGCACGGAGACTTTGGCAATCTTGCCTTTGCACGGCGTAGTCACGCCCATGACCGCTTTATTGGTTTCGACCTCTATGATTTCCTGGTCATCCGCAACTTCGTCGCCCGGCTTCACTTTGATGTCGACAATTGTGGCTTCGGCGATCGATTCGCCCAGTTGCGGCATGATAATTGGAATTTGCGGCATAAATTTCTATTCTCGAAGCAGCGCGCGAGCTTTTCTTGCGATCTCTTTTGCGTTCGGTCTGTGGGTCGACCAAAGATTTGGATGATAAGGGATCGGTGTGTCCTTTGCATTGATGCGCTGTGGCGCGGCATCCAACAGATGAAAACCTTCCGCCGCAACGCGCGCAATCACCTCTGCCGCTGCGCCTCCCCACGGAAACGATTCTCCCACGCACAACAGGCGGCCCGTGCGCGCGACCGAAGCAAGCACGGTGTCGGTGTCGAGCGGCTTAACCGAGCGAAGATCGACAACTTCAATTTCAAAACCTTCGCCAGCCAAGTGCTCCGCGACCGCGAGCGCTTCGTGCACCATCGCGCTATAACTCACAATGGTCAGGTCGCGTCCTTCCCGAGCGATACGCGCCCTGCCTGTGGGCAAACCCTCAGTCGGCAGTTTGTCGGCCTTGAGATGATAATAAAGATACTTGTGCTCGCAGTAGACAACCGGATCATCGATGGCCACCGCTTCAATGAGCATCGTATACGCGTCTTCCACTGTCGCCGGCGTCATGACAATGAGCCCCGGATAATGCGCGTATATTGATTCCATCGATTGACTGTGGAACGGCCCGCTTCCTTTTGTTCCACCTGAAGGCAGACGAACCGTGATGGGAACCGGCATGTTCGTCCGCCAGAAATGGGTGCCGGCATTGTTTAGAATTTGGTTCAGCGCAACGCTGGAGAAATCAGCGAACTGCATTTCGACAATCGGTCGCATTCCCTCAATCGCAGCCCCAATGGCGGTCCCCACCATCGCATCTTCGCTGATCGGCGTATTCAGTACCCGTCCCGGAAATTCCTTAGCAAGACCTTTTGTTGCTTTAAAAGCACCTCCAAACGCGCCACCGACGTCCTGCCCATAGATGAACACGCGTTCGTCGTCACGGAGCAGCTTCGCCTGCGCCTCGCGGATTGCTTCGAGATACGTGATGCTCATGGCTTCACCACGTTAAATGGTTGAATCGTTGAATCGGAAAACCGATGGAACGTCGTAACGATTTAACAGATCACGCGGGTTCCTCATCCTCATTCAGTCGTTTTCCAGCTGATCGACAAGGTCACGTGTCGATAACGCGCACCAATCTTCCTTATCGCCTTCGGGCGGAGCTTCTTTTTGTGCAGTGGCGATTGCTTCATCCACTTTCGCGGCTGCCTCTTTCCGCCACTCAGCCAGCGTTTCGGCATCGGCCAATTTCAAATCAGCAATTGTTTGTTCCGCGACCTTCAAACAATCGCGCGCAAATGGTTCGCGCTTGATCTCCTCCGTCACGTAACTGGCATCGTCGTGTTCGCCGTGCCCGGAAAGTCGCAGCACCGAAGCGACAACCAACTGCGGCGGACGTCCCGCGCGCGCACGTTTGACTGCGCCGCCGATTACCTCGAGGCACGCACTGAGATCCGTTCCATCAAGACTGTAGCCTTCAAAACCATAACCAATCGCGCGATCGACCAGATCGTGGCACGCGAACTCGCGGTCATTCGACGTGGAATAGGCATAATGATTGTTTGTCGCGACGATTACCAGCGGCACCTGCTCTACTGCGGCGATATTCATTCCCTCGTGAAAAGCACCGGTCTGCATCCCGCCTTCGCCGATGCACGTCATCCCGATGAAGCCTTTCTCTCCCTTGAATCGTTTGGCCATTAACGCACCGACAGTGACCGAAACCATCGCGCCGAGGTGGCTGACCATGGCGAGCTGGTTCTGCTGCGGCCGCCCTCGATGGATGTTGCCGTCGCGACCGCGCATTGGGCCAAGGCGCGAGCCTAGATAAGTGCGGGTGACGTCCAACAGCGCTTCGCCGAATGCGGATCGTCCCGCCTGGTCGCGAATCAACGGTGCGAAGATATCGTCCTTTTTCAAAAACAGGCCGCATGCCGCGCTCACGGCTTCCTGGCCCTTGCCGATATAGACGCCGCCAGTGATGAGGCCGCCCCGATAGAGACTAACGAGTTTTTCCTCCAGCGTGCGCGTCAGCAGCATCCAGCGAAACGCTTCGAGGAAGCGCTCGTGCGGTGGCGCTGGCTTTGCTTTTTTGGTTTTCGATTGGCGCTGCGCCGTTTGAAGCATCTGGCAATTTTACGCGAGATTAAGCAGCCCGCGCAAAAGAATTTTATAGCATCTCTATTCGCCCTCCAGGGAGGACAAGCTGCCGATAACTCCAAGCGAACAGCCTGCCTCCCCAGAAGGAAAACTACCGCATCGCAAGCGCGAGACGTTGCTGTGGAGGCTTCTGTTCTGCGTTCGCAAACGTTTCGGAGACTTGGTGTGGCGCGGTCAACTTAATCCCAACCAGCTTGCTCACGCCGCGCTCTTCCATCGTTACGCCGTACAGCACGTCGGCCTTGGCGATGGTGCGTTTATTGTGCGTAATGATGATAAACTGACTCTGCTCAACGAACCGGTCCAACACGCGGATAAAGCGGTTGATGTTGCCCTCGTCCATTGCCGCGTCCACTTCGTCGAGAATGCAGAACGGACTGGGTCGCACCATGTAAATTGCGAACAGCAACGCCACCGCGACCATGGAACGCTCGCCTCCGCTTAGCAGGGAAACGCTTTGCAACTGTTTCCCCGGGGGTTTGGCGCTGATTTCGATTCCGCAGTTCAGCGGATCGTCTTCATCGACCAGAGAGAGGTCCGCGCGTCCGCCGCCGAAGAGCTCCAGGAACATTTCACGGAAGTTGATCCGTACCTGAGCAAAGGTCTCGCTAAATAGCTTCCTCGTAGTGGAGTTGATCTGCGCGATCACGTCGAGCAATTCGCGACGCGAATTGGTAAGGTCATTATTTTGGGACTCGAGAAATTTGTATCGCTCTTCGAGTTCGTCGTACTCATGAACAGCATCCAGATTTACCGGGCCCATGTTGTCGAGCTGCGTCCGAAGATCTGCAATCAACTTGTCGAGATCGGCGTCAGTGAGGTGGATCGCGTTCTCTGAACGCGATGGTAAGTCCGCGGCGGCTTCGATGCCATTCGTGACATCTCCCGCGGAGCGGTCGATCCGTCTTTTCAGCTGCGCGCGAAGCGTTTTTTCAAACGCAAACCGGTCAGAACTAAATTCGCGCAGATTAATTTGATAACGGCGAGAAACGCGTTCGGTGAGATTATCGATTTTCAACTGCAGCTCAGCGTGCCGCACTTGTTCGTTGGAACGCGAATCGCGCAGGTCATTCAACGAGTTTCGAATTGTGCGCAGATTCGATTCCGCTTCGTTCATTGTTGTCGAGCGCTCCCTGCGCTGTTCAGTGAGCGCGGCTAATGCTCTCTCAATATCCGCCCGCTGCCCGGTTTGTTTCTCGATGGCGGATTCGGCGGTTCGTGATTCCTCTGCCTGCGTGGTCAGCCGCTTTTCGAAGCCGGTGATCTCAGCCCGACGCGCCGCAATTACCTCTGCAAGCTCGGCTTCCCGGGCGTTCATGGGCTGGCGCTGCGCGATCAAATGCTCGTAGCGCTGTCGCTCAGTGGCGACGGTCAGACGCAATTCGTTCAGTTGCTCCGTTGCCTCGTCTTCGCGCTTCGCGCCATCATCCCGAGCGGCCTGCAGTACCTTTTGCTCGCCTTGGTTCGCTTCCAAAGTCGCCTGTTCTCCAGCCAGTTCGTCTTCCAGTTTTGCAATGCGTTCGTCTGCGGCCTGGATTTGTCGGGCCAACGTGGTTTGCTCAGAGCGAACCTCCGTCTGCTTCTGTTCGCCTTCCTGGAGTTCTCGCGTGAGGAAGAGAATTCGATTGTCGCAATCGGACTTTTCATGTTCCGCGGTTTCGTGAGCCCGTCGGGCGTCTTCCAGCTCGCTGGTCGCTTTTTCCAGTACCCCTCTGGCGTCGTTGTATTTTTTAAGGAAAGCGTCGCGTTGTTTACCGATCTCGGAACATTCGTTGCTCAGGGCCGACATTCGCGCTTTGCGTTCGAGTAGAGAATCTGCCGATGCTTCCCGGCTTCCGCCAAAAATAACTCCCTCGGTCGATACCAATTCGCCATCCAGCGTCACGGCTGCGATTTCGCTGTGTTTTTTCTTGGCAGTCAGCGCGTCTTCGAGGTTCTGAAAGATTGCAATGTTGTGAAGCAATTGTGCGACAAGCAGTGTGAGGAGCTCCGGAGCTTTTACTTTGTCGATAGCCCAGCCGAGCGATTTCTCAGGAGTGCGCTTTCCATACTCTTTTGCTATGCCATTGGCGAGGTGCGGAACGACCAACGCCGCCTGACCGAGTTTCTTCTCCTTCAAAGTGGCAATAATCTCGGGCGCCAATTGTGCATCTTTTAGCACTATAGCCTGCAAATTTCGGCCCAATGCCGCTTCGATCGAAGGGATGAAATTTTGATCTACATCGAGATTGGCTACCAGAGCGCCCGCAAGCGCGGGCTCGAATCGCGATCTGTCATGCAGGCCTTTGAGCACAGCTTGCGACCCCTGCGCAAGACCTTCTCCCTCCTCGTTAAGCTGGCGCAGAATTTCGAGGCGCGATTCTTTTTCTGCCTGCCCACGCTCGATTGCGGCGAGCTCTTTCTCCATGGTCGCGACAAGTTGTTGGTGCTGTCGCAGCGTTTCCCCACCAGTCTGAACAGCGGCTCGGCAATGATCGAGTTTTTTCTGCAGATTCTCGGCCGTCGTTCGTACAGTGGCGATCTCGTCCTGAATTCGAGTACGGGCGACCTCTATGTTCGAAACTGCGGTATCTAAACCGTGCCGATTTTCCTCTGTCGTTTCACGGCGAATTTTAAGACCGGAAATCTCCTCTCCTAGGTCAGCGATTCGGCGCTCGATTTCTGACGCCGCTTTTTCCAGCGTCTCGAATTTCGATGCCTGCGCGATTTGCTCGGTGCGAAGTTCCGAGAGTCGGCCGGTGAGTTTCTTTAGCTCTGCTTCCCTGGCCTGCAGCGCCTCGTTCGTCTTTTCAATCAGCGCGGTTGTCTCTTGAATTTCTTTGCCTTGCTGCGCGCGTTTAGTTTCGGCAGCAGCAATGTCGTTTCGAGAACGTTCAACCAGTTCGTTCAATTCCTCGGCCCGCTGCCGATTGAATTGGATTTGATTTCGGTGCGCGTTAATTTCACTTTCAAGACTCTGAAGTTCACTGCGGCTGCTCGCGATCTGCGCAGCGATGTCTTCCAACGCGCGGCGTTGCTCGGCCAGATCGTTTTCTCCTGAGTCGATTTTGGCCCGGGTGGAATCTTCCGATTCGCCAAAACGTGCAATCTCAGCCTGGCAATGTGCGAAGTCAGCTTCGAGCGCCTCGAGTTGCTTGCGCGAATAATGTGTATCAAGAACACGAAGGTCGTCGTGCAATACCTGGTAACGCCGCGCTTTCCCCGCCTGCCGCTGCAACGAACCGATCTGACGTTTTACTTCCTTAACAATGTCGCCGATGCGCAGGAGATTTGCGTCGGTCGCTTCCAGCTTGCGCAGTGCCTCGCGTTTTTGCGTCTTGTATTTTGTGACTCCAGCCGCTTCCTCAAAAATTGCGCGTCGATCTTCCGGGCGCGAACTCAGGATCATATCGATCTTGCCCTGTTCCATCATTGAGTACGCAGCTCGCCCAATACCTGTATCGGCGAAGAGATTCTGAATGTCGCGCAAGCGACAGGAGGTTTTGTTCAGTAGATATTCGGAATTGCCATCGCGATAAACACGGCGAGTTACGCGCACGTCATGCCAGTCGATGCCGAGCTCGTCAGCGCAATCGGTGAAAGTCAGTGATACCTCGGCGACTCCCACCGGCTTTCGCGAATCGCTGCCGTCGAAGATCACGTCAGCCATCTCGTCGCCGCGCAAAGACTTCGCAGATTGCTCGCCGAGTACCCAGCGTACGGCGTCCAGCACGTTGGATTTTCCGCAACCGTTCGGTCCGACAATCGCGGTCGTGCCTTCGTGAAAATTAAGGAGCGTTTTGTCGGCGAACGACTTGAAGCCGAGAAGCTCGAGCGATTGTAAATGCATGGTAGGCCAAACCTCGGGCCTCACGAGGTCAATACAACAAGCGTAGGAGGGTTACAAGCGAAAAACATACAATTTGAAGGGTTTTTTGAACTGCCAGCCACAGGATATTGGGGGTGCCGAAGGTTTTCCAGCTTGGTCCACTCGGCCGACAAACTGCTACCTTGGCGGATTTGGAGAGAGCAGGCTGGCTGGCAGCCCGCTGGACTGGTCAGGCTGACAGCCTGACATTCGATTCTCCCACGCTTTGCCTCCACAACTGACACTTGGCGAGCCCCCCTGGCCGCGGAGCTTACGCCGGACTCTTGCTTTGGACAACTGAATCACGCAGGATGCACCGATGGCCGATGGATCGACGGTGTCGATACAACAAGCAGAGCGTGTCGATCATCAGTTGGTCCGCGGCATCGGAATTCCCGCTCTGACTGCCAACATTGTCAGCTCCACGATTGGTGCGGGAATTTTTGTGATTCCGGCCGCCGTTGCGAGAGGACTGGGGCCCGCGGCGCCACTGGCGTTTGTTTGTTGTGCGCTTGCGATGGTGTTATTCGTCACATGTTTCGCGATCGCCGGCAGTAGGGTATCGCTCACCGGCGGCCTGTACGCGTATGTCGAAGTCGCGTTTGGTCGTTACGTCGGATTCCTCGCCGGCATGCTTTATTTTCTTACAGCGCTTGGCGCAGTCGCTGGCGTCGTAAATGTTCTCGCGAATTCAGTCGCGCTCGTAGTTCCATTCCTCGGCAGCCCCGTGATGCGCATTATCGTTATGCTCGCCGTCTACGGTTCGCTTGTCTTAATCAATATCCGCGGCGTCCGGGAAGGCGCAGGTGCAGTTACCGTGATCACGGTGGCAAAGCTTCTTCCTCTCTTGCTGTTCATTTGCATGGGAATATTTTTTATTCATCCGCCGAATCTTGCCTGGAGCGGTTGGCCCGGCAGCAAGTCGTTAGGCGATGCCGTTATTCTTTTGATTTTCGCCTTCGTCGGAATCGAGGTGGCATTGATTCCAAGCGGCGAAGTGAAGAATCCGGCGCGCACGGTTCCGCGCTCCGCTTACCTCGCGCTTGTCATTACGACGGTCATTTACATCTTCATCCAAATAGTCGGGCAGGGCACGCTTGGCGCCGATCTTGCGAATCATCCTGACGCGCCCCTCGCAGAATCCGCTGCAACATTTCTCGGTAATTTAGGCCGCACGATTCTCCTTGTTGGAGCCACCGTCTCCGCATTTGGGTTTGTGACGAGCGACATTTTGAGTTCACCACGTATGATCTTTGCTTTCGGCCGGGATGGCGCGTTGCCGCAGTTTTTCGCGCATGTTCATCCGCGCTATCGATCACCGGACGTCGCCATCATTACTTACGCGATTCTGGCCTTTGCGCTGTCGGTTAGTGGTACGTTTGAAAAGCTGGCTGTGCTTTCGAACGTCGCGGTGTTATTGATGTACTTGCTTTGCTGCGCCAGTTGCTGGGTTCTCGTGCAACGCGATGTGCGAGCCGACGGTGCTCAGCCCTTCAACTTTCCGGGAATGAAAATTGTGCCTGCGCTCGCGATCGTCGCGATTTTTTGGATTCTCTGCCATGCTACGGTTCGCGAATTTCTGGTGACTGGAATAGTACTCGCGCTCGCGTCAATTATGTATTTTGTTCGCGTCCAACTCCGGCAGAAATCGTAGGCAAACTGCGAAAACCGATTAGCTTGTGGCCATGCGCGATAATTACCTTGAGGATTATTATTCGTTCCTTCGGTTTCCGAGTGTTTCGACCGACGACCAGTACAAAGAAAAACTGGATCAATGCGCAGACTGGCTGGTCAAGAAACTCGCAAGCATTGGTTTGGAAACCCAGCTCGTTCCAACAAAGAGGCATCCGATTGTTTGGGCGCGCAACAAACATACAGCTGGCCGCCGCACCGTTTTGATTTACGGGCATTATGACGTGCAGCCGCCCGATCCTCTGGATCTCTGGGATTCACCACCGTTCGAGCCTGTTCTCAAGAACGGGTATGTCTTTGCGCGCGGCGCAACAGACAACAAAGGACAAATTCTTGCGCACATACTCGGCATTCAGGAGACGATGGAACAAGATCGCGATCTGCCTGTGAATCTGCATCTCGTGATCGAAGGTGAAGAAGAAATCGGCAGCGGAAATCTCGGCGGTTTTCTGAGCGAAAATCGCGATGCACTAAAAAGCGACGTCGCAGTGGTTTCCGACACCGGAATGATTGAGAAAGGTGTGCCGACGTTGAGTTACGGCCTGCGCGGGGTGACCGCCCTTGAGATCAAAGTCACTGGGCCGAAGATGGACTTGCATTCCGGCATTTTTGGAGGCGCCGTGCAAAATCCAATCACCGCGCTGGCGCAATTGCTCGCCACACTTCACGATCGTGAAGGCCGCGTGGCAATCTCCGGATTCTATGATCAGGTTAAGCCGCTCGAGAAATGGGAGCGGGAAGCGTGGCGAAAACTTCCAGTCGATGGCGACAAACTCATTCGTGAAGAAACAGGAGTGCCGGAACTGTTCGGCGAAGCCGGCTACAATTCGTTGGAGCGCATCTGGGCGCGACCGACTGCTGAGATCAATGGGATCGGCGGAGGATATCAGGGGCAAGGGACAAAAACAGTCATCGCCAGTCATGCGATGGCGAAACTGACGTTCCGCCTGGTTCCGGACCAGGAAGGCGATGAAATTCTAAAGCTGGCAAGAGTGCATCTACAAAAAAATCTGCCCAAAGGCGTTACGATGGAAATTACTGACGGGCATAGCGGTCCGTGGTATCTCACGGATCCGCATTCAGCAATCGGCGAAGCAGCGCAGCGCGCATTGCGCAAGGCGTTCGACCGCGATCCCGCGCTGATCCGTGAAGGCGGCAGTATCCCCATCGTCTCGCAATTCCGCGGGATCCTAGGCATCGAAACGCTCCTGATGGGACTAGCGCTGCCTGATTGTCGCGCGCATTCGCCTAACGAGAATTTTCCTCTCGAAAATTTCGAGGGCGGGATTCGTCTCAACAAAGCAATTCTTCAAGAGCTCGCCTAAGGTCATGCCGACCGAAGTGGACACATCTCTTGATGCTTCAAACGGGCGATTAGGATAAAACCAGAGATTCTTCGACTTCGCTCGGAATGAAATACTGAAGGCCCATGTCCGCCGCTTTCAAATTTGTCGGACTCCCGTTAATCATTGCACTGTTATTCGGCGCGATTGATTCTGCGAACACGACCGAGAACTCGTTAGGCGCAAAGATCAAAAAGATTTTCGAGCCGACACCAACGCCGGCGCCGCGCAAGCATCGTAAACGCTCGGCGAAAAAAGCGACGCCCAGCCCATCGCCTACAGCTTCACCAAGGCACAAGAAGACTTCACCGACTCCATCTCCGAGCCCCACGCCACAAAAACACAAAAAGAAATCTCCGACGCCCAGTCCCGAAGAGACGCCATCCCCGGGTCCAACTGAAACACCAGGCCCTTCACGCTCGCCGCATCCCGGCGCAGAAAAGAAAGGCGCGCCGAACGTAACTCTTTCCCCCGATGAGATTGCCGGTTACGACAGTTATCCACCAAAAGTGCGCCAGATTCTCGACGCCGGGCTCGCGCTTACAAAAGAAAATCTCGGTTACACCTATGGCTCAGCCGATCCCGCAAATGGCGGCATGGATTGCTCCGGATTCATTTATTATCTTCTGACCGAAAACGGGTTCAAAGACGTGCCACGCGATTCGAGCCAGCAATACGTCTGGGTGCGCAAAGCCGGAAATTTCAATGCGGTCTTGAGCCGACACGAGGATTCATTCGAGTTCGATGCCCTTGAGCCAGGGGATTTACTGTTTTGGAGCGGCACCTACAACATCGATCGTGACCCACCAATCACGCACACCATGATTTATCTCGGCCGCGAAAAACGAACGAAAAAGCGGGTGATGATCGGATCAAGTGACGGTCGCACATACGACGGAAAACAACGCTTTGGCGTCAGCGTTTTTGATTTCAAAATGCCACCGCCACCCAACAGCGGCGACGCAAAGATCAGCCCGGTCTTTGTCGGCTACGGTCGAATCCCCGGACTGAACGAAGACTGAAACGACACATGCTTGGACTCGACCACTCTCCTGCGTGTTATCACTAATGCTCCAAGTGCAAAACGGTTCGCATCTGCCTGCAGATCGCAATGTGCATTCCTCGTGAAGATTGAAATTTAGCGTTCATCGTCGATTTCTACAGGACTCGGCGATGATTTCACTTCCGCCGATGGTGTTCGCTGAACCGGCAAGTGACCGACACGCCGTTCATATCCGATAAACGCAAGCGCGAGCAGGACAAACATTACGATCAGGACGACGCGCTGTTCGTTTTTGGATAGCTCGAAAATCCGGAACGGGCGCTTCATCCTTTCGCGTAAGGAATGGGATCTTTTAGTTCGGCTTCGCGAAAGCCTTTGAGCCGCAAGAGACAGGAATCGCACTCGCCGCAGGCGAAACCTTTCCGCGAGGGATCGTAGCAACTGTGAGTAAGCGAAAGATCGACACCGAGCTCGACTGCTTTGCGGATGATTTCGGCTTTTGAGAATTTGATTAACGGCGTGTGAATATGAAAGCGTCTGTTTTCGACGCCGGCTTTTGTCGCAAGACTGGCGAGACTCTCAAATGCCTCGATGAATTCCGCGCGGCAATCGGGGTAGCCGCTGTAATCGATGGCATTTACACCGATAAAAATATCATTGGCCGAAATCACTTCCGCCCATGCAAGTGCGTAAGCCAGAAAGATAGTGTTGCGAGCCGGGACATATGTGATGGGAATACCGTCCGCGATTTCCGTTTCCGAACGCTGTTTAGGCACATCGACATCATCAGTAAGCGCCGAGCCACCAAAGACGCGCAGGTCGATCTTTGCGATACGATGCTCTTTTGCTCCAAGCGACCTAGCGACGCGTTGCGCGGCTTGCGTTTCGATCTGGTGACGTTGGCCGTATTCGAACGAAAGCGCATAGACTTCGTAACCTTCAGCACGCGCAATGGCCAGTGTGGTTGTCGAATCAATTCCGCCGCTCAAGAGAACGACTGCGCGTTTCATTTCCCTGGGTCTTTCTGTTGGGCACGACCTTGTCCTCCCGAGGGAAGCCATCGGCTTCCCCTACAGACCATCACTGTGGGCTTTATACAGTTTCGCATTCGGATACTCGGCGCGTACTGTGAGTGCGATTCCACCGCGAGCCGAGAATTGCGCCGTAATCACAGCCTCTCGTGGCGCGCACGCTTTCACAAAATCATCCAGAATCCGGTTGGTTACTGCTTCATTGAAGGCGTGCTCATTCCGATACGAAGCAAGGTAAAACTTGAGAGACTTACTCTCCACGCAGAGACGGTCCGGCACGTAATCAATATCTACCCTGGCAAAATCGGGTTGCCCTGTCACGGGACAAACGGAAGTGAAATCGTCCGTTTCAAAATGGATCCGATAATTCCTGCTCGGTGCGGGATTCCGGAAGGTCTCAAGGCGCGCCTCTGTGGGCGAAGCGGGAATTCTCACTTCGCTTCGTCCGAGAAGTGTCAATTGGCCTGCGCGTTTCGTTTTGGCCACGGTGGTGTCAAAGGTCGCCCGAAGGCGATTAAGGTCAATCGCCCCTGGTTTGTTGGAATGCGCGCAATTCGGCAGCCATGTCTGGATACTCTGTTGCTAAGGCATCGACATCGCCGATCTCAATGTCGGCATGTCGTTTATCATTTGTTTCGCTTGAACATCGAGTCGCGAGCTCCGAACGTCCAACTCCGAAAGGATTCAGTAAACCAAGCAGGCATTCGAACCATCTGAATGAGCAGTGAAGTCGAACGTAAAATGAAAGATCGAACAGATACGATCGATGTAATTGCGGAGGATGCGAAAACTGGCGAAGTCGTTCTGGTGATGAATGAGCCTAACGAGTGGAACGGTTCTGACGAACAATTGCTGGCGTTACAGGAACGGTTCAACGCCTATGTTTCATTCATGCTCGATGGCGAAATGGCGGAAGCACATCCGGAGCTTGCCGGTAAACGGGCGCGGATCGAGCTGCGTTGCGCGCATATGCCGGACGCGCAGACCCTTGAGTTACTCGGTCTGATCCACGATCACCTCGCGTTCCAGGAACTTAAATTGGAAGTCGTGATCAAGAAGGCGAGTTAAAGGTTACACAGTTAACTTTTTAACTCGGGCGAGTTTTCCAGGCGCTCTGCTACAGCTCGATCGCGTAGCGCTTCATCTTGTTGTAGAGCGTGGGGCGCTGAATACCGAGAAGTTCTGCCGCTTTTTTCTTGTTTCCGTGGCATTCAGCAAGCGCCTGAATAATCGCAGTTCGTTCAACGTCGTCGAGGCTCTGCACGCCCGTGCGCGGCAGCGCGGCGCGCTCGGTTTGTTGCAGCGCGGTTGGTAACTGTATTTCTGTCGGCAGCTCTTTCACGTCTATCATTCCCTGTCGCGCCAGCACCACGGCATATTCGATCGCGTTTTGTAATTCGCGAACGTTTCCCGGCCACGAATAATCGAGCAATTTTTGAAACGCTTCCGGCGAAATGTCTGGCTCGGTCTTGCCGAGTTGTTGAGCAAATTGTTTCACGAACGCGGCGATCAGCGGTGGGATATCCTGTTTCCGTTTTCGAAGCGGCGGCACTTCAATCTGAAATGTGTTTAGCCGGTAGTACAAATCGGAGCGCAGCCGATTTTCCGCGATCGCCTGGGGGACTGGCCGATTGCTCGAAGCGATCGCCCGGAAGTCCGCTTTCATGGTTTGCGTGCTTCCGAGAGGCCGATACTCGCGTTCTTGCAGCACGCGCAAAAAGCGCGTCTGCAGCTCCGCCGGCATATCAGATATTTCGTCGAGAAAAAGCGTGCCACCATCGGCCGCCGCGATCATTCCGGGGAAATCCTTCATCGCTCCTGTGAACGCACCCTTTACATAGCCAAAAAGCTCTCCTTCAATCATCGTTTGAGGAAACGCTGCGCAATTGAGCTTCACCATTGGCTTTCCCGCGCGCCGGCTTCGCGCGTGAATAGCATTGGCGATTACCTCCTTGCCGACGCCGCTCTCACCCACGATGAGAGCGTTGGCATCTGACGGCGCCATTGCATTGATCAATTCCTCAATTTCGTGCATCGGTTTGCTCTTGAAAATCAGCGTGGTGCGCGCTTCTGCCATCTCCAGACGCCGTTCGAGTTGCTCTGTCTTCTCTCGAAGTTCTTCGGCTTCTCGCAAGAGGAACTGTTTTTCTAATGCTTTCTCCACGAGGCTGAGCAATTCCTCGGGCGCGTAGGGCTTGCTGATAAAATGGTAAGCGCCGCGTTTGATCGACTCGATGGCATTGTGCAAAGAGTCGTGCGCCGTCAAAATAATGACCTGTGTCTGGGGGACTTCGGTTTTGATCTGATCGAGCGTCTCTAATCCGTCTGCGTCGGGTAATTGGAGATCGAGTAGCACCAGTGTCGAAGGTTTGGACCTTAATAACTTGAGTCCCTGCGCGGCCGTGGATGCTGTATCCACGTGATAACCATGCCGTTTTAGCAACGCCTCGAGCGTCATGAGCACGGGGCGTTCGTCGTCGATGATCAGGACGCGATGGTTATTTGTTTTCATTGATTGGCAGGCCCCGTACTACGTACGATCAACGGACTCCAGTTCGTTAAAAGTAGGAGATAACGCCACTCAAGCACCTTCAGAAGAGCCGCTTGAGACGGGGAGAGCGAGGGTCGTGATGAGTGCTGAAGCGTTCGGATCATAGTGAGCATGCATTTTGCCACCGTGGGCCTCTATGATAGCGCGGACGCGATGCAGACCAAGACCGTAATGGTTGGGACCGACTTTCCGAAGCGGCTCGCATCCCCAATTGTCGGCGGTCCCTTCAAGTCGGGCGTTTGACTCCTCCATAGTAAAAAGGAATTGGCCATTCTCCATTTTGGTAGTCACAACGAGATTGCCCTTGTTGCGAATGTGCCGTAAGGCGTTGGCAAAAAGCTCGCTAAGCGCTTCCTGCAAAAGCTGAGGATCAACATTTAGCATCGCGTCGCCAACCCGAATATTCCAGGTGA
Organism: Candidatus Udaeobacter sp.; assembly: GCA_035317225.1. Lineage (GTDB taxonomy): Bacteria > Verrucomicrobiota > Verrucomicrobiia > Chthoniobacterales > UBA10450 > Udaeobacter. The sequence goes on from DATHHK010000114.1 coordinate 17,456, forward strand.
TTGCCGTGCCTTGACCGGAGAAATCATGGTCAATTTTCTTGCGCAGATCTTCCGCAAAATCTGCAGCCCGGTACGGGATCAGATTGGGTTTGACATCACTGACTGCCTTGGAAAGGGATTGTAAGGCGGAGGTCAATCCAGAGATCATTCCACGCAGACGCTTGATTTCGCCCTTGAGTTCGTCTTCTCCCTGCAACTCGCTGATATATGCCGACTGCAACTCGATCGCATTTAGATGATTGCGCAGATCGTGGCTAAGCTGGCGAATGAAACGAACAACGTCGCTCCAGGCAACGTTGAGGGCATCAGTTCGATCTTCAGAAGGCGGGTCCGCCATACTCTGGTTTGGTCTCCAGCATTTTAGTCGGCGTACGAAAATTGATCGTCGGCCGGTTCCTCGCCGTGCGAGACCCGGATATGTTGATCGTTCTTCGTTAAATGCCGCAGCACGTGAAACACGTCTTCCGGGTCTGCATCTATGGACCGCGCAATTTCTTCGGCCGTTTTACCGGGCTCCCGCGTCAATTTTGCGCGTACCTGTTTTTGAAGCTCCAATAATCTTGTCGCCGCTTTTTTTCCAGCTTCAACGCCGGGTTGGTCATAAGCATTGATGTTGACCAGTGAGCCGTAAAAACCCACCGCGCGCTCATAAAGGGCGATTAACGCCCCAATATTAAAAGCGTTCGCCTCGCGAATGCTCATGGTGATTGACTCCCGCCCGCTGTCGTAGAGCGCGCTTCGCGTCCCGCGCAGAAATCCGTGGAGGTAGTCGCCACTTGTGACTCCATCTTCGATTTCGATCGCCGGGTTGCGCCGGTCCTTGTCCACTTCGATGAAAGTTACGAAAAAATTCAAAACACCGTCACGCAACTGTTGCACGTAAGCGTGTTGGTCGGTCGATCCCTTGTTGCCATAAACGGCAATCCCCTGATGCACGATTTTGCCGTCGAGATCCTTTTCTTTCCCGAGCGATTCCATCACCAATTGCTGCAGATATTTCGCAAACAATGCCAGACGATCTTTGTAGGGAAGGATCACCATATCCTTGTCGCCTTTGCCGTTGCCGGCGTAATACCACATCAGGGCAAGAAGCATCGCGGCATTTTGGGTCACATTCTGTGTACGAGTGTGCTCATCCATCGCTGCCGCGCCGGCTAGAAAATCATCGATATCAATACCTTGCAGGGCCATCGGCAAAAGCCCAACCGCGCTCATCACAGACGTGCGTCCACCGATCCAATCGTGCATCGGGAACCGGGTGAGCCAACCGTTCTTTTCTGCGTACTTGTCCAAGTCGCTACCAACGCCGGTTACAGCCACTGCATGCTTGTTAAATTCCAGCCCCTTTTTTTTGAATTTTGCTTCCGCCTCGAGCATTCCATTTCGTGTTTCCTTTGTCCCCCCAGATTTTGAAACCACCACGACAAGTGTCTGCGCCAAATCATCACTTATCTTCTCGAAGACACGGTCGAAGCCGTCCGGATCTGTGTTGTCGAAAAAAACGATGTCCATTGGATCGCGCCGTGATCCGAGAGCGTCTGAGATGAATTGCGGTCCGAGCGCCGAACCGCCAATGCCAATGAGCAACACGTGCTTAAAGAGTTTTCCATCTTCAGCCGTGATTTTTCCGGCATGAATATCCGCGGCGAATGCCTTGATGCGTTTGATGGTCTGTTCGATCTCGGTGCGAATTTCCGGAGTGGGCGCGAGTGCGGTATTCCGTAGCCAATAATGTCCAACCATTCGGTTTTCGCTCGGATTGGCGATTTCCCCGGCCTCCAGCGCTTGCATCGCGGCAGACGCTTTGTCGATCTTCGGCCGCATTTTCTCGAGGAAATCATTCGGGAATTTCATCCGACTGATGTCGAGAGAAAAACCAAGGTCACGGTAATCCAAGAAGTATTGCTGAAAGCGCTGCCAGAGTGAAGAAGACGACATAAGAATATGAAAAATGCTCCAGTATTAAATGACACTTGAGTATCGGCCACGAGTCTGCAAATCCAAATAAAACCAGATTAGCGAAACGGCCGTCGTAGTTGGCGTCTGTGGTGCCTTCAAACCGTTTTCGCGATCGTCGAGTTGCGTCGTAAATGAAATTCAATTGCAGCGCCAGGCCGCGGGAATAGCTTCGCGGTATCATGGTCAGTGACCATCCCAGCCAAGTCACGCCGCATTTGCTTGCGGGACTGATCGCTTCCGGCTTGGTGGCGGCCGTTTTGCTTGGCGCAAAAGTGGTGGCGGTTCATCTCGAACGCACGACTGTTCGCGCGAGCGCTCCCGAGTTGTTCTCGCTAAAAAATCAGGGCCTTGCGTTTCAACGCGTGGCTGCGCGTTCTCCCGATGTATTGCCGCTTTATGGCAGCTCGGAATTGACGGCTGTTCTGGTGCCGGAGAGGGCGCACATTTTCTTTCGCACTGCGCCAACAGGTTTCCAAGTTTCGCCCGTCGGCGCGGGAGGCGCGAACTCACTAATCATGTTGCAAAAAATCGCCGCGCTGGGCTCGGACTTGCGCGGCAAAAAGGTCGCTATCTCGCTTTCGCCCGGCTGGTTTCTAAAGCCGGGTCCCGGGTGGTTGCAGGGGTATAAAGGGAATTTTTCGCTGATGGCAGCCAGCGAAATGGCATTCGGGACTGCACTCGATTTCGAGCTGAAGCGTGACATCGCTTTACGAATGCTGAAGTGCCCGGGCACGCTCGAAAACAGCCCGTTGCTTGAATTCGCGTTGAAACGGCTGGCTTCTGGCCATTGGCTCGATCGCCTCATTTTCTGCGCGCTCTGGCCGATCGGAAAAGTACAGACGACCGTACTTGAGTTCCAAGATCATTTTGCGGCGTTCAATTACATCCGGCATAAGATCAGGTCCGCAGCGCCGTTTCATTCAGGAACATCCGATTGGTCGAAGCTTATCGCGAGCGCAGACGAAAGTAAGATCACGGATACG
>DATHHK010000115.1:0-2943 GCA_035317225.1 Candidatus Udaeobacter sp.
GCCGGTTCTGGTCATGCATAGCGAGGACGACCAGATCGTGCCCTATCAAGCCGCTGGTCCACTGTCAGCCAAGCTTCTCAAAAACGGCACGCTGAAAACATACAAGGACTACCCGCACGGCATGATCACGACGCAAGCCGAAGTCATCAACGCAGACCTCCTCGCGTTTATCAAAGGGTAGGGCAGCAAACCGACGAGCACATGAAGGCGTTGCGATTTCACAAATTCGGTCCGCCTTCGGTTCTCGCGATTGAAGAAGTTCCGCGGCCCGAGCCGCGCGGTGGAGAAGCACTCGTTCAGGTCCAAGCGGCGGCAATAAATCCGAGCGACGTAAAAAACGTGTCCGGTAATTTCCCGGCGACAACTTTGCCGCGAACTCCTGGCCGTGATTTCGCGGGAATTGTGGTCACAGGGAAGAAATATGAAGGCCAAGAGGTCTGGGGCAGCGGTCCGGGCCTTGGCACCACGCGCGATGGCGCACAGGCTGAATATGTTGTGGTGCCGGAGGAAGCCGTTTCTCCCAAACCACATAACTTGAGCTTCGAACAAGCGGCAGTCATCGGCGTTCCGTTTATTACCGCATGGTGTGCTGTCGTCGATGCCGCGCAGCTTGATGCGGGAGAAACAATTTTGATAATTGGGGCCACCGGCGCGGTCGGCCAGGCGGCTACGCAAATTGCCTGCTGGCGAAAGGCACGCGTGCTCGCGGCCGGTCGCTCCTCCAATTCTGTTCCCGGCGCTGCTGCCGTGATTAACACTAGGACCGAAGATTTGCGCGCCCGCGTTTTTGAACTAACCGACAACAAAGGTGCTGATGCAGTCTTCGACACAGTCGGCGGGGCGATGTTTGAGCCCTCTGTGCGTTGTTTGCGAGTCGGTGGCCGCCAAATCGCAATCACAAGCACAGGCGAACGGCGTGTCTGTTTTGATCTTATAGATTTCTATCACAACCTCTCAAGGTTGGTCGGCGTCGACACGATGAAGTTGACGCCGTGTGATGTCGCGGCAATCACGCAGAAATTGTGTTCGGGCTTCGAAGCAGGTGCGCTTAAACCACCGGCTGTTGAAACAGTGCCGTTCGAAAACGCGATTCAAGCTTATGAACGACTTATCACTGGTAAAACAAACACAAAGCAGGTGCTTACATTTTCGACCAATCAGACATACTAAACTTATCTACAAGGCTCGTTTATGCCGCCATCTGATTCGTTCACTATTGTGAAAGGCCTAACGACTGTTCCAAGCCATTTCGCTCCAAAGGAAACAATGGACCGGGTGGAGACTGAGATAGGTGAAAGAGGAATGAACGTATTTGCGCGGATCGACCATGCTGCGGGCGCGGCGGAAGTAGGACTGACGTTGCGTCCAACGGAACTAATTATTTTTGGTAACGCGCGCGGCGGAACGCCGCTGATGCAATCAGTCCAGACAGTCGGAATCGATCTGCCGTTAAAGGCGCTCGTCTGGCAGGATGCAGCGGGCAAAACTTGGATTTCGTACAACGAACCTTTCTGGATCGCGCAGCGACACGGCGTATCCGACGCACCACCAGCTGTAAATAAAATGGCCGATCTACTCAGCGCGATTTTGAGAAAAGCGGCGGCGGCTGACTAACAAGAAACCACGTATGAGTACCAAAACAGGAATTGTACAAGTGGCCGGGCTATTTCTTACCGAACGGCTGAATGGTGCGATTCGGTTCGTCTATGGAGTTGCCATGATCTTAGGGATTGCCGCGCTGATCCTTCGCGTTGGATTCCTTCACGCGGGCCCTCAGGCAGAGATCCATGCCCATGGGAGTCAGCCAACCGTCGACTCCGATTGGTCTGAGCTCATCGCGGGCATGGACAAGATGCACATGGCAATGGGAGCAGTAAAGCGGTCGGGCAACGCCGATGTCGATTTTGTCAGATTGATGCTTCCGCATCATCAGGCGGCAATCGACATGGCGAAAACGCAACTCTTGTACGGGAAGGATCCACAAATGCGCAGGCTAGCGCAGGAAATCATCACCGACCAACAATCAGAAATTGAGTTGATGCAGCTTTGGCTGAAACAACAACATGGAAATTAATCTGAGAACAATCCGTTGGTTTTTGTTTCTTTGTCTATCGACACCATTGATAGCACAACAGGCGCCCTGGGCGCGACCGGATGTTCCGATCTCGAAACACGATCGCGTCTACACGGCCGACCAAACTTCAAACACGGTTTCGGTGATTGATCCGACCGAGAACAAGTTGGTCGGGGTCATGAAACTCGGCGATCCCGTGCCTGGAGCTTTGAGCCCGCTTTACAAAGGACAGCTCCTTGTTCACGGACTCGGTTATTCGCCCGACAATAAAAGGCTGGCTGTCGTTTCAGTCGGATCGAATTCGGTAACTCTGATCGATACGGCGACAAACAAAGTCATAGGCGTCGTGTACGTCGGTAGATCGCCACATGAAGCATTCTTCACCGCGAATGGACGCGAGCTATGGGTTACGGTCCGCGGCGAGAACTACATTTCCGTAATCGATCCGACGCGGCTGACTGAGACGAAGCGCATCGAGCTAGCGAACGGGCCGGGCATGACCATGTTCGGGCCTGACGGCAAGTATGCCTTCGTCTGTTCCAGCTTCACGCCCGAGCTCGCGGTGATCGAAGTCGCGTCGCATAAGGTCGTCAAGCGATTACCGCAACTCAGTCCGTTTTCGCCAAACATCGCGGTCACCCCGGAAAATGACGAAGTGTGGATCACTTTGAAAGACGTCGGCAAGGTGCAAATCTACAGCGCGAAGCCGCCATTTGAGCAAAAGGCGGTATTGGATACTGGGCCGATCACGAATCACGTAAACTTCGCAAACAATCGCAATGGGAAATTCGCGTATGTGACCATTGGCGGGGCGAACGAAGTTAAAGCGTTCCGAAGAGGCGCCACGCCGGAATTGATTGCGACCATTC
>DATHHK010000116.1:0-5797 GCA_035317225.1 Candidatus Udaeobacter sp.
ATCAGCAGAAATAAGGTCACCAAGGCCCCGCGCAGTGCGAAATCCGGGGCGCGCAATACCCAAAGAGCAATCACTGCCGTCGCCGAAATTGGAATCGCACGTGGATAAAATTGCGCACGTTCCGCGCGAATGGAAACATCCGGGTCGCTCCATCGGCCCGATCGCGTTCCCCAAAAAAGCAAAAGTGCCATCGGCAGAATCACCGTCACTAACAGAGTCAGCAACAGTGTCAGCCCGGTGCGATTCGCAGCGCGCAGGACGATGATAATTGCGATCGACAGGCTAATGAAAACTAATGGGTGCCCAATCCAGGAAACCCATCGCGCAAAGATAACAGTCGACGCGACGTCGCTCTTGCCACTGTTCACTTGTGGCTTCCAATAATTTTCCCGCTCACTTCGCCGAAGCCGACGCGGTAGCCATCACCCTGGCACCAGCCGGCAATTGTCAGTGTGTCTGCGTCTTCCAACCATTTGCGCGTTTCGCCATTCGGGAGCTTTAAAGGATTCGCGCCGCGCCACGTCAATTCTAACATGCAGCCGCGCGAGTCCTCAGTTGGTCCGCTGATTGTTCCGCTGGCTAACAGATCGCCGGGCTGCAGATTACAGCCGTTGACCGTGTGATGAGCAAGTTGCTGGGTAATACTCCAGTACAAATTTTTGAAATTGGTGCGCGTGATCACGAGCGCGGCGTTCATCGATGAAGTTTGCAAACTCGCTTCGAGTTGAATGTCGTACGTGAAATCATCCTTTGCTCGCAAGTATGGCATCGGCTCGGGATCCTGCCGCGGAAGCGGTTTTCGGAAAGGCTCAAGCGCGTCCAACGTCACTATCCATGGTGAAATGCTGGTGCAAAAGTTTTTCGCCAGAAACGGACCGAGCGGCTGGTACTCCCACGCCTGAACGTCGCGCGCGCTCCAGTCGTTCATTAAAACTAATCCGAATATATGATCGATCGCGCGATCAATCGGCACTGATTCGCCTAACGAATTTCCCGGGCCAATCAGGAACGCCATTTCAAGTTCGTAATCGAGGCTCTTTGTCGGCCCAAAACTCGGCGCCGACGCATCGGGCGGTTTGACCTGGCCATTGGGCCTCCGAATATCGGTTCCGCTGATCACAACCGAGCTGGCGCGTCCGTGATAGGCTACAGGCAACCATTTCCAATTTGGCATCAGCGCGTTTTCGGGCCCACGCAACATCGTGCCCACGTTGTGCGCATGGTGATAGGACGAATAGAAATCGGTGTAATTCGCAATGCGCACGGGCAATTTCATGGTGACACTCTTTTGCGTATGAAAGACCCGCGCCCGCAGCCTCGCGTTGTCCCGCAGAATCGGCGTTTTGGCCGAGAGAAGACGCTGAATGACCGCGCGCGCCTTGCGCCACGCCGGACGACCAAGCGCGAGAAACGCATTGAGCGAGTCCTCTGAAAAAGGTTTTCGGCCCTGAAATTCCGGTGAGCGGAAATGGCCGAGTTCTTCGAGAGCAGAAAGATCGACAATCAGATCGCCAATGGCGACGCCAGGGCGCGGTTTACCTCCTTTTGGCTGAAAGACCCCGAAGGGAAGATTCTGGATGGGAAAATGCGAATCAGGCGAAACGTCGATGAATGATTTCAGTAGCATGATGGTCCGGAAGCCGCGCGGTAGTGTCAGTCCGGCTCGGACCGTCCGGACAGCGCATCGCGCTGCCCCTACCCTACAGCAAATTCAACTTGCGCAAATCATCGCGCGGCTCATCGAAGCTGCAACTGCCAAACGAGACTACGAATCGGCGGCGATATTGCAGGCGTTTGGTGTCGAGCCTCCACTCACGCCACGAAAAAAAGTCGTCGGTGAACGAAAACGAATCCGCATTTTCGTCGTCTAACACGATAGCGGTTTGATTGGCGTCCCACTGATGCTCCGCAGCCAGCACCGCCGCGCCCAGCACATTCAGAAAACCGTGCATCTTTGTTTTGACTTCCTCGCGGTACTGTCGCAGCGGATGGTGGAGACCGGCTGTAAACTTGAGTGGCAGTTGATGCGTAGCCGGGGTCACCAGCGCTTTAGCAATCTGCATCGAAGTTGGAAATGCGTCCGCAGTCACCCCACCGGTGCGCAGTTTGTACCCGAAAGTCGCCGAGTCGGCATCGGAGTTAAATTCAGTGAGCAACGCGATAGTTTGCTCCGCTCTATCCGGGGGCGCTTCCCAGAAAACTGGCAAATCACCGAGAATCGAGCGCGCCTCATTCAGCGACGCGACATCGACGTCATTTGGCAGAAACATCTCGAGGTGACTCATTGAAATAAGATCAACGTTGTGTCTTGATAATGAGCGAATCGCCGCATCTGCATCGTCGACCGCTTCAAGAAAAAGATCCACGCTCGCAGTCTTAGGTCCGAGCGCAGCAACGCGAAGTGGATGTTGAGCGTCAAACTGGGAAAGGAGTTGTCTCGTGGCATCGAATTGTTCTGTAGGGAGAACAAATGCACCAAGCATCCATGCTTCCGGAGAACGGACATATTCAGCCTGATTTCTCAGCGCTGTGTCGAGCGGGAGACTGCAGGGCGGGAACATTCCCGCATAATCAATTGAGTGCGCGAGCAAAGCGCGAAGTGAAGCAGCTGGCATGGTGGCTCAGTAATTCGTTCAATTCGTTACATCGTAATTCAGTAGCGAGTTACGAATTTCGAATCACGAATGTCAGATGTTGAATGTCGCATTACAAATCTCTATTTCGTGGTCAGTTATCCGGCTAATCGGACGAGGCAAGTTCCGGGCCCATGCTGAACGACCCCTGCAGTATGCCTCCGGGCGCGATTGTTTGAATCCCTTCTTTCTTTTCAAAGGCGCGCTGTTGGTGATGGTCAGTGAGCCCCCAGCATGGTTCAATGCAAAGGAATCGTCCGCCGTCGGACCACAGTGTCAGGTACGGCACGCTCATTAAATCGACGGTTACCCAGTGGCCGCTGGGCGGATCGACATAGGAGAATTGACGCCTTGGCACATCCAGGAGTTCCAAGATAACGGAGCCGGGCAATTCCGTTTTGGAAAACGGCATTTCGCCACCGGCGAACTCGATATCACGCGTCTGACCCGAAAGATAATTTCCAGGCGAAAAATGACGGCGATAAAGGCCTCTTGGCATTTGTAGATGAAAGCTTTCGAACGAGGTCGCTGCGAATCCAGGATGCAATCCAAAAGAAACATGCGCAGTCAACTCAGGCTCCTCGTTTCGAAACTCGAAAAGCACGCAAACTTTACCCGCGTCGATCTTGTAGGTCAGGTTCACACCGACTTTCAGCGGATATTCCTCGGCTGAGAAATCATTCGGCGTGATACGATATTCCAGTGACGCGCCGCTTCCGTGAAGAGAAGTTCCGGCAAGCTGCCACGTTTTGGAGCGGAGGAAACCGTGATTGCCACCTTTGATCTCGCGGCCCCGGTACAGACTGCGTCCGTCTTTAAGCCGATGGAGATAGTAACCCATCACTGTTGCATGATTCGCCCATCCTTGTGAAGGAGTTGAAAGGTCGTTGTCGCGGTAAAGAAACCCCGCCCATTTGCCCTCCTCGTTTATCCGCGCAAGGCTAACCAATTCGGCACCTAGTCGCGAAACAACGATCCGGAGGCCGTTCTCCTCATCGGTCAAAACATCGAGTTGTTGTTCCTCCCGCTGCTCCTCTGTATGCGAAAAGCTCATTGTAGTCGCTCAGCCAGACTGTCGCTTCTCCCTTCGCAAGGGTGAGAGTTACGGTGAGGATTGAACCTTATCGAGCATGGGTATGTTCCGTTCGATTCTCCCACCTCAGTCCCCTCTCCTTCAGCGGACTACCTGGCACGTCAACAGGCCTCCTTCGCGACTCACGGAAACAAGCCGCGCACCCTTTTCGCTTTTAGGACGCGCTCGACACCAATAGCCATGGCCGCAGTGCGATGAGAAATCTTATGCGCTTTTGCGCGTCTGATCACCTGCGCAAACGAATGTTCCAAGATGCGGAAAAGTTTGTCCGTCACTTCGATTTCCGTCCAGAGATAGGATTGCAAGCCCTGCACCCACTCGAAGTACGAAACGATCACGCCGCCCGCGTTACACAGAATGTCCGGGATCACAAAGACTTCGTCCCACCGTTTTTCAAGAATCAGGTCGGCCTCCGGTGTTGTCGGGCCATTGGCCGCTTCGGCGAGGATGCGGCATTTGAGTTGAGCAACGTTCTTTCCATTAATTGCGCGATCGACTGCGGCGGGCACAAGAACGTCGCACGGCATGGTGAGAAGTTCGTTGGGATTGACATGATCGCCCTGGTCGAATGCGCGCAATGTCCCTTTCTTCAAGACGTGCTGTTCGGCGGCCTTGATATCTATTCCTTTCGAATTGTAGATCGCCGCATACGCGTCGCTAATACCAACGATTTTGACACCGCTTTTGTAGGCCAGCGAGAGAGCTGCCACTGATCCAACATTGCCGAATCCCTGCACAATGGCCGTGCATTTTTCAGGATCCATTTTCAGCATGTTCATCGCCCGCTCGATCAGATAAACGACACCGCGCCCGGTTGCTTCCCGGCGGCCTTCCGTTCCGCCTATGGCAACCGGCTTGCCGGTTACGATCTCACTTACGGAATGGCCCTGGTGAACTGAATAGGTGTCCATGAACCAGGCCATGACCTGTTCATTCGTGCCCATGTCTGGGCCCATGACGTCGGTGTGCGGTCCGACAAACGGAATCATTTCCTGCATGTAACGACGCGAAACCGCCTCCAACTCAGTGCGCGACAGTTTAGCCGGATCCACGGCCACCCCGCCTTTCGCCCCGCCATACGGCAAATTGGACAGCGCACATTTCCAGCTCATCCACATCGCGAGCGCCGCAGTTTCGCCCATTGACAAGGATGGAGCGAAGCGTGTTCCGCCTTTTGTTGGACCAAGCGTCAAATGATGCTGAACGCGGTAACCCTGAAAGGTTCTTGTGCTGCCATCGTCCATGTGCACTGGCAGCGTCACTGCGACGGCACGCTTTGGATACATTAACCGTTCACGATCATTCTTATCGATGCTGAGGTAATCGGCGATGACCTGAAATTGATCACACGCCATTCGAAACACGTCGTCGTCGTAAATACTCATTGAAATAAACTTGGAGGCTAGGCCAGGCGGCAGCCAAATGCAGTTGGTATTTGCGCCGGGCGATTGGAGCCGTCAACTCCGAACGCGTTCGTGAGTCAACCCCAAAGCCGCAACACCATAAAGTCGACAACCGCATTTGCAACCCGTAGCGTCCCCTCGAAAAGCCAAACACGATGAAAATTGAGACTTTAGCTGTCCACGCGGGCCACACCGTTGATCCGGCCACGGGCGCGGTTTCGTTGCCGATTCATCTTTCAACAACGTTCGAGCGAGACGCCGAGGGCACGTACTCGCGCGGGTTTATGTATACGCGCAACAACAATCCAAACCGCCAGGCACTCGAACATGGAATCAGCGCGCTGGAGGGCGGCGCAGCGGCGGCCGCTTTCGCGTCCGGGATGGCCGCAAGCATGTCGATCTTCCAGGCGCTGGCGCCAGGCGATCACGTTCTCGCGCATGTGGATGCGTACTATGGAACATCGCGATTACTGCGAGAAATTTTTCAGCGCTGGGGACTCGACATTAGCTTTGTCGACATGAGCGAACTTCACGCCGTCGAAAAAGCGCTGGGCCCGAAGACAAAGCTCGCCTGGATGGAAACTCCCTCTAATCCGCTGTTAAAAATTGTCGATCTCGCGGCGGTCGCGAAGATTATCCACGCAGCGGGTGCGATCTGCGTTTGTGAT
>DATHHK010000117.1:0-6914 GCA_035317225.1 Candidatus Udaeobacter sp.
GCACGAAGTAAAGCGGCGCGTCATCGATTCGCTGGGCTGCGCACTCGGTGCATGGAACGAAGAGCCGTGTGCGATCGCGCGAAAAGTCGCATCCGATTTTTCAGCGAAGCACGGAGCAACAATCCTTGGCACCAATCACAAAGCGCCGCCCGACTGGACCGCATTCGCCAACGGCTGTTGCATTCGTTATTTCGATTACAATGACACCTATCTTTCAAAAGAACCGGCGCATCCGAGCGACAATATTGCCGCGGCGCTGGCCGCGGCGGAAAGCGTAGGTGCAAATGGGCAGGAATTGATCGCCGCGATCGCACTTGCCTATGAAGTCCAATGCCGGTTCTGCGACGCGGCCAGTATTCGCGCGCGGGGCTGGGACCATGTGACTTACGGCGCATTCTCCACGGCGCTTGCGTGCGCGCGCTTGATGAAGCTTGATCCGGAAAAGACGCGCCACGCCGTGAACATTGCCGGTGTCGCGTGCGCAGCCATGAGGCAGGCACGTGTGGGCGAACTATCGCACTGGAAAGGCGTGGCATTCGCAGACGCCGCCCGGCGAGGCGTTTACTCGGCCCTGCTCGCACGGGCGGGGATGACCGGTCCCGCGCCGATTTTCGAGGGACAAATGGGGTTCGAGAAGGAACTTGGCGTGTCGTTAGGCAACGTGGGCGAAAAATTCAAAGGCGCGCCGCAAATGATTTTGAATACGAGCATCAAGTATTGGCCGGCCGAATATCACAGCCAAAGCGCCATTGAAGCGGCGCTCTCATTGCGAAAAGAAATTGGCGATCCTGCAAAGGCAAAGTCGATGACGATTGAGAGCCACGATGCTTCAGTAGACATCATCGGGAGTGAGCCGGAAAAATGGAAACCCGAGACGCGCGAAACAGCTGATCACAGTCTGCCGTACATTACCGCCATAGCGTTGATCGATGGCGAAATCACGGACAAGCAATTCGCTCGTGAACGTTTCGCACACCCCGAAGTCTGGAAATTTTTGGAGAACGTAAAAGTCGCCCGCCATGGCGAACTGAGTGGCATGTACCCAGAGGCGGTCGCCAATATCGTTCATATCGATCTTGTGGACGGGAAACGGCTGACAAAGCGCGTGGATTATCCAATCGGACACGCGAAAAATCCGCTGAAGGATTCAGAAGTCGAAGAGAAGTTCTTTGGGCTCGTTGAGCCGGCGATTGGTCAAAAACGCGCGAAGAAGATTGTCGATCTGGCGTGGAAGCTGGACGCAGCCGCCAATATTGATGAACTGATGAAAGCGTTAGAGATGCCGCAGAAATAGCAAGAGAGTGTCGCGACTTCGCTCGACATGACAAAGAGAAGCAAACCGGCGCGATTGCGTGAACTGATTGGACAAGGCTGCATCATGCTGCCCGGTGTGCCGAACGCGGCGATAGCGCGGCAGGTGGAGCGTGCCGGCTTTGACGCGGTGTACATCAGCGGCGCGGGAATGGCGAACGCGACTGCCGGCGTCCCGGACATCGGGTTGCTGTCGATGACGGAAGTCGTCAGGCTTGCCGGGTATGTTGCGAATGCGGTGACAATTCCGGCAATCGTCGATGCGGACACCGGCTTTGGTGGCGCGGAGAATGTCGCACGCACCATTCGCGAACTGGAAAAGGCAGGCCTGGCCGGCTGTCACATCGAAGATCAGGAATTTCCCAAACGCTGCGGACATCTTGCCGGCAAATCGGTTATCGATGTTGATGAGATGACCGGGAGAATCAAAGCCGCGGTGGCCGCCCGCCGCGACGACGATTTCATGATCATCGCGCGTACAGATGCGCGAGCAGTCGAAAATTTCGATTCTGCCGTGGAACGTTCCCGCCGTTATCTCAAGGCAGGCGCGGACGCGATTTTTCCTGAAGCCTTGCAAAACCCGGACGAATTCAAGGCGTTCGCCCGCGACGTGAAAGCACCGTTGCTCGCGAACATGACGGAGTTCGGCAAAAGTCCGCTGCTCAGTTTTGACGAGCTTGCGTGTTTTGGATACAAGATGGTGATTTTCCCGCAGAGCGCATTTCGCGTTTCAATGAAAGCGAGCGAGGGATTTTTGTGCGGTCTGAAAAAACAAGGGACGCAATCAGGCTGGATCGAGAAAATGCAAACGCGGGAACAGCTTTACGAATTGCTCGATTACGACCCGGCAGCGGAAAATTGGAAGGGTGGATGTTGAATCTTAACTGGTTAAGTCCGATGAGTTGAACGATTGTGATTCGCAAGTAAAGAGAAACCAATGCCTACTGAAAAGAAACCAGAATACAGCCCGGGATTAGCTGGCGTGATTGCAGGCGAGACGGCGATTTGCTGGGTCGATCCTAATGCGGGGCTGATGTACCGCGGCTATGACATTCATGAAATGGCGCAGAAGGCGAGTTTTGAAGAAGTTGCTTACCTGCTGCTCAATGGGGAGTTACCCAACGGGAAACAATTAGCCGAGTTCATGCAACAAATTGCCGCGGAACGACCGCTGCCGGGTCCGGTGACCGAAATGTTGCGGCTTCTCCCGAGCAAGACTCATCCCATGGACATGTTGCGCACAGGCGTCTCGATGCTGAGCGCCTTCGATAAGGATCTGGACGACAATTCGCACGACGCCAACATCCGCAAATCAATCCGCCTGATTGCGCGCGTTTCCACCCTGATCACTGATGGCTGGCGCATCTCACACGGGGAGGAGCCCATTCCAGAAAAGCCTGACCTCACTCAGGCCGGCAATTTCTTTTACAAGTTAGAGGGCAAAGTTCCGCAGGACTGGCAAATCCGAATGCTGGACACGATTTTCAATCTTTACGCCGACCATGAATTTAACGCGTCCACCTTTGCAGCGCGCGTGACCGCGTCAACACTGGCGGGAATCTACGCAGCAGTCACCTCAGCCGTCGCAACGCTCAAAGGGCCGTTGCACGGCGGCGCCAATGAGGAGTCGATGAAGATGCTCGAGGAAATCGGAACGGTCGATCGTGCGGAAGCCTGGTTGATGAAAAAATTGGAGACCAAGGAAAAAGTGATGGGTTTCGGTCATCGCGTTTACAAAAAAGGCGATTCACGCGTGCCGGTGATGCGCGAGATCGGGCGCGAACTGGGCAAGCGCACTGGCAAGGAACAATGGGTGCCAATCTGCGAAAAGCTCGAGGAAGTGATGGATCGCGAGAAACATCTTTGCGCCAATGTAGATCTTTACGCGGCGCCTGTGTTTTGGATGCTCGGATTTCCAGCGGAGTTAAACACGCCTTTGTTCGCCGCGTCGCGTGTAGCCGGCTGGTGCGCGCACGTGACCGAGCAACACGATCATAATCGTCTCATTCGTCCGCGCTCACTTTACGTTGGACATGCATTGCGTGCATATCCGGGGTCGGGCGGCGGATAAATCGACAGCTTGATTCGCGAAGCCAAATACTGCGCCTTCCGCGATTGGACTTGCCATCCTCTTCGTAGAACCCGATCCACCTCGCGAATTCGAAGGTGGAACACGTTGGCAAAAGAACCGCGGCTTTGCCGCCTGACCTAGCTTCCACAATGAGTGACAAGTCTCTGCAGGAAAAGTACGCGTCGAATAATGCCTGCTGGGGCTGTGGTCCGGCCAACCCGGACGGATTGCATATCCGGAGTTTCCCAAAAAACGGCGAAGTCGTCGCCCAATGGAAGCCCGAGAAAAAATACGAAGCGTTTGAGGGAGTTCTGAATGGCGGCGTCATCGGCACGTTGCTCGATTGCCATTGCAATTGGACGGCCGCCTATCATCTGATGAAGCACGCGAACGAGGATCACCCGCCGTGCACGGTCACGGCGGAATATGCAATCAAATTGCTCCGGCCAACGCCGACGACTGATTCGGTATTTCTTTCCGCGAAGGTTGTCGATCTAACAGATGACCGCGCAACCATTGAAGGAACACTTACCGCTGGTGGAAAAGTCTGCGCAACGTGTCGCGGCGTTTTTGTTGCGGTGAAAGAAGGTCATCCCGCCTACCATCGATGGTAAGAGTTTTTCTGTTGCTAACTTTCCTGGCGGCAAGTGCAGCGTCGGGGGAAAATGATGCGGCAGCCCGGATTGCAGCGATAGAAGCACGAATCGGCGGCCGAATCGGTGTGGTCGCGATCGATACCAGCAACCACAAACATCTCGATTATCGGGCGGAGGAGCGATTCCCGATGTGCAGCACGTTCAAATTTCTCGCAGCCGCGGCCGTGTTGAAGCGGGTCGATGAGGGAAAGGAGAAACTGGAACGGTTCGTGCCTTACAACGCGAAGGACATCCTGGAATATGCGCCTGTGACGAAAGAACATCTCAATGAGGGCGGGATGACCTTGGGCGCATTGTGCGCGGCAGCGATCGAACAGAGCGACAACACAGCCGGCAATCTCCTCCTGAATGCCATTGGGGGGCCTGCGGGTCTGACGAATTTCGTGCGTGCCCTTGGCGACCGAGTCACACGTCTTGATCGGATTGAGCCGGAGTTGAACAGCGCCATACCGGGCGACGAGCGCGACACAACGACACCTGCGGCGATTTCTTCGGACATACAGAGGCTATTACTCGGCGACGCTTTATCAGAAACATCGCGCCGTCAGCTCGACGATTGGTTGAAGCGCAATGAAACTGGAGGGTCGATGATTCGTGCCGGAGTTCCAAAAACGTGGAGCATCGGCGACAAAACCGGGCGCGGGGCGAATGGGGCGACGAATGATATCGCCATCATGCGTCCTCCCGGTCGTGCGCCGATCGTGCTTGCCATTTATTCTGTAGGATCAACGGCGACTGCGGACGATCGCGTGGCGATGATCGCCGAGGTGGCAAAGCTTGTTGCCGAATCCTTCTAATCAAGAGACCGCAAACGACGCTCAGAATTTGACGCCTGAATTTCGTCGATGCGCAATTCGCAGGAGCGGATTCAGTTTCAACTCATGAAAACTTCAACCTTTTGTATTGTTCCACTTCCGACAGATATTGCTGAGAAGGCGCGGCGCGCAGCAGAGTTGAGGGCCGAAGATCACGCTGTTCTCACAGTGGATTCGGCGACTGGTTATCCTTGCCGGCACTGTCTTCGTTGGGCACAACCTGGCGAACGGGTCATTCTATTTCCCCATGTTTCGATTCCGCCCGGTCATCCGTATTTCGAGACCGGACCGATTTTTGTTCATGCTGAGCGCTGCGAACGTTATGACACAACCGGAGAATATCCGGCCGATTTTCGCAATGGCCGTGTGTTCCGCGCTTACGATGCGGATTACAACATGATCGATGCCGAGGTCGCGAATGGAAATGATCCGGAAGCAGTCATCGAGAAATTGCTCCGGAATCCGAAAACCGAATTCGTGGATGCGCGCAGCGTTACTCGCGGTTGTTTCACTTTCCGAATCCGGCGCGCGTGAGGATTCGTGCAAAATTCGTTGCCCGAATTTCGTCGATGCGTCAACTCACCCGACCGTTTAACCTGTTAACATGAAAACAATGGAACTTCTTCCTCCGACCGAAACAATGTATCGCGCGTTGTTGGATCGCGATTCGAGCTTCGAAGGCATATTTTTTGTCGGAGTACGTACGACCGGAATCTTCTGTCGGCCGACTTGCACCGCAAAAAAGCCGGCACCTCAGAATGTCGATTTCTTCGCTACACCGAACGAAGCCATTGAACGCGGCTATCGCCCCTGCTTGCGCTGTCACCCTATGGATCTGAATGGGCACCCGCCGAAATTGATCGAGCGTCTACGCACGGAAGTGGAGCGCGCTCCGGGTGGACGGCTCACAGACAAAGAGCTGGCTGCGCTGGCGATCGATCCCTCGACTGCGCGACGTCAATTCAAACGCCACTACGGAATGACTTTTCAAGCTTATCATCGCGCGCGCCGGATGGGTCTCGCCTTGAGCCAGGTGCGACAGGGCGGCCGTGTGGACGAAGCGCGAAACGGCAGCGGTTTTGAATCTGAGAGCGGTTTTCGAGAAGCGTTCACGAAGATTTTTGGGGAACCGCCTTCGAATGCGAAGGCGAGCGCACCGCTTCTCGCGGAGCGGATCGATACGCTGCTCGGAGCGATGATTGCCGTCGCGGATGACAAAGGGTTACGACTGCTCGAGTTTATCGACCGCCGCGCGACGGAACGTGAGTTATCGCTCTTGCGGAAGCGATTGCGAACAAATGTAGTTCCCGGCAGACATCGGCACCTGGAAGCAGTCCGTGCGCAATTGGCCGATTATTTCTCGGGTAAAAGTCTCGAATTCGATGTTCCACTGGCGCCGATTGGTTCGTCGTTTCAACTGCGGGCTTGGAAAATTTTGCAATCTATTCCCATAGGCGAAACGCGGTCGTATTCCTGGATGGCAAAACATTTGGGAGATGAAAACGCGCGCAGGGCTGTCGGCCGAGCGAACGGCACGAACATGATCTGTATCATCATTCCGTGTCACCGCGTGATCCGCGCTGACGGTACGCTGTGCGGATACGGCGGTGGGTTGTGGCGCAAGAAATGGTTGTTAGACCACGAGCGCAGCGCGGCGAAGTGATCAACGAACCCGTAATCGGTGATCGGTTAAAGCTACTTTCGTCATAGCATTCTGAGACTGATCACAGGTCACTTCTGAACACGCGATTCTTGAAGCGAGAATTGAATGGCTACGACGCCTACACTAAAAAAGTCCCTTATCGCCTGATCCCTTTCATCTGGTAGGAACGGGGTGACTCGAACCCCCGACCCGCCTAATCCTGACAAACCAGGTCGCTTTGCCCTGCCTTTGCCATTGTCACGACAATCGTGGCGTCAATTACCTCTTTTGGCGTGTCATTCATTGTACCCGAATCGACCCGCGCCCACGCGGTGCGAACGCAAGTCTGAAAGAAAAACGCAAGACCAGACAAAATTTTACGTTGGCGACGTCTGGAAATTGATGACTGTCCCAAGAGA
>DATHHK010000118.1:0-16125 GCA_035317225.1 Candidatus Udaeobacter sp.
ACGAATGAACCAGGCCGGTGGGGCGAACACAGCGGGAAAGAAACTGCGAATAAATTCCGATGTTAGCGCCGACATCTGCGACAACAGCGCCTTGAAACGCAATCTTCCTTAGCAACCCTCGCTCCGCCCGATCGGTATAGGTCTTGTAGGCGGCATAAAGCGGCCGATAGATGGGAAAGGCGCGTTCGTACAGCTTATTAGCAGCGCCACGCAGGACTGAAGTTGTCGACATTAGCTTCGGGAGATCCGTTCATGACGATACAACATTTGAAGAGATATTGAGAAGTCATACGTTCGTCCAATGCGGTTTCGCTGGAGAGAGATGTTCACGTCGAAGGTGACAGTGGCGGCGCCATGGGATCGCTGGGATTTTGTTGCTCTGGCCCTCGCTCTGTTCATTACCGTTTGGGTGTTCACGCTCAAACTTAAGACATTCTACGATCTCGGCTACTCAGGGAGCCTCTTCCTGAATGTTCAGGCTGCGCGGAGTTGGCTCGAAGGACGCGGTTTACTCCAAGACAACTGTTATGGGAACAATCTTGCTACTCACGGTTATTTTCTGCTTCTGCCGCTTGGACTAATAGCAAAGCCGTTCGGCGCTCCCGGTTTGCTATTCGTACTAGCTGCGTCGGTGGGAACGGCTTATTTCTGGGCAGCGCGGAGCCTGCGTCTTCTCGGAGTTGGTGGACGCGTTGCGGTACTTGCAGCCGGGCTGGTCCTTATCTCACCGCTTTCCGTCCGATTCTATCAAGAGGCAGGCCAGGGATTCCATGTCGAGCTTCTGGCCCCGGCGTTATGCATGGTCCTGCTTTATTTCCTGCTTGAGCAGCGGATGATCGCGTCAATCGTGACGGCAATTGCTGTCATCAGCGTGAAGGAGGACGCGACGATCGCCGCAGCCATGGTAGCGATCGTAGCAGGCGTTGAGACATGGATTTCCTCACCAGGCAAACCCGCGCGTTGTCGTTTCAACTGGTCTGCGGCAATTACACTCGTCCTGTCGGTTTCTGCGATTCCCGTCTTGCTGGCGATTTGTTCGGCGCAGTCGCCGACGATGTACGCTCCTCACTCGCTTGACCGCCTTGGTGTCGTGGCGCCAGGAAGTTTGTCCGGTCCCGGAGCGCTTTTCGTTTTTGTTGCATCCAACATTGCTCATTGGTTGGGTAGCAGCGTGGTTCGCCAGTGGCTGTGGATTCTGTTCGTGGGCAGTTTTGGTACGATCTTGTTGCGTCCGTACTATTTGGTTGTTGGTGTTCCTACCACCGTCGTCGCATGGCTCATGAATAAGAACGACTTCCTATTGGGATACCGATTCTTTCCAACCCAGGTTCTGCTTTGGTGTATCACATTGGTAGGTTTTGCTTCGATTGCGCGCGCTGTACCGACCTGCAGCAAAGGGATGCGCACCGCGGTTCTTACGACCGCAATAGTAATCACGGCGCTGGCAGCATCTGCACAACTCGCCCTCGTCCCATGGTTTGTCCGTGGGGCGTACCTTCTTCGTTCAACCAGCCTTTACTCGTTATCAGAGCGACAAGACGCTGACGCGGTATTCGCACGCTACCGCCGGGAAGGTAAGCCAGAGGAACCAGTTGTCGCATCAACGATGCTCTTCCGCTACGCGCATGACCGAAACCTCTTCTACCTTACCTGGTTGCATGGCCGGCCTGCGCCGATCTGGATCCTTGGCGATAGCGCTGATGCCTACGCACCCCTCAGGATCAGCTCAGACAGCATAAACGCGGCGTCCGGAATTCACATTGAAGACTACGCAGTAGTTGAGCGCCGCGGTCGTTTCGTGCTGCTCAAGAAAAGGGAGTAAGACGTAAGGACACAGCGTCGTTGGAAATCTTTAGAGGTTGTGAACAGTGCGTCGCAGACCAAACTGTCGACATCAACGTCGCGTCAGGATCACAGTAAAAAAGGCTGCGCAGAAGCCCGGAAAGCGACGACTGATCGCGAGGTCTGTTGAAAACAACGTGCGATAAAGAAAATGTGGGATCGGGAGTGTGCGCGAGATTCCGCCAGTAGCCATGTAAGACAATGCGGTAAAAGGCCGAATCGATCGGTTCGTGACGTCGAAGTTCTCGTTCAAGCGTTCCAACCAGTCCCGCCTGCGGAAAAAAATCAGCCAGGGCAACGCATGATTAGCCGATGCCAGGGGGCCGCGCACCTCTCTTAGTTCCGGCTCACGCACGTGGAAATCAACAGCTTCGTGGTGGAGGTACTTGTAGATCGCGGTCGACAGGATGGAGAAAAACGGCTCGGTCGCGATGACTTTGCCGCCAGGTTTCAACTTGGCGGCTGCCGAGTTCAGAAACGCAATTGGGCTTTTGAGATGATGCAACACATTGGTCAGCGTAATCACATCAAGACTGTTGTCTGTTATTGCGTCAAATTTGTCGATCTCGTGGCAGTCAAACACGAGGTCGAGATAGTCAAGATCGAGGATGTCACTTGTGACTATGTTCGAATGAAATTGTTTCAGGGGCGACGTGCCGCTTCCTATCTCGAGAATCGAGAGTGTCGCCGGGTCGGGAAAGTCCTTGAACTGTTCACGGTAAAGCTCGCGATACCAAAAAAGAAGATTCTTGTTGGCGCCGAGCCGCTCGCGGTTACACAATGTTGCGGCTCGGTCTTTCGCCTCCTGGCTCTGGGAGACCGTCGTCGCGCTATTCATTTGACGGCACGGATAAAAAGCGAGCCAGCAAGCTCTGAAATCACAGGCACTTTCTCGAGAAACCGACCGAGAGTGTTAACGCGGCCGATTAGAGGAACCGGGGTTCTCGGATGCAGAAAATCGAATGGATCGATTCGAACGTCACGGTAGCCTATTTGTTCAAGCAACCGCCGGAGCGGCCACCGGAAGAATGCAGTCTCATCCGGTGAGTCGCCAAGCTTTCGTTTAATCCAAAGAACGTTCTTTTGTATCGCGATCTGAGGGTTCAGCATGTTTGGCTCGGTAAGTAAAATGGTGCCGCGTGGTTTCAGCACGCGATAAATCTTGCGCAACGCCTCTTCGATTTCCAAGTGATGTAGAACCGAGCTACCTACGACTGAATCAAATGTCGCGTCAGAATAGGTTAGCGCGTAGGCATTCTGGATTTGATACTGAACATTTGGCGCGGAACAATTAGCCTTGGCCATTTCCAGGAGCTCTGGCGAAACGTCAATCGCAACAACGTCCGCTCCCGAGCGTGCCAGTTCGCGAGTGAAAGAGCCGGTGCCACATCCCAATTCGAGCACGGTCATTCCGGGTTTCAGATGACTGCTGAGCATCTTCACCCGTCGGGCCCAGCGGATTCTGCCTGCCGAAGTCTCCCAATTCCAAATCTCTCCCGCACCATGCTCTGCCAGGAAACGTCCGTGCTGGATCTCTCTGCTAATCCGCTCTTGCATTAGTCAATTGTCTCTTACTCCTCTTCGTCCTTCTTCGAAACCGGCTCGAGGTATCGGCGGGCTGTGAATACCGAGATTGCTGCTACTGCCTATTGTGAATGCAAGGTCTCATGCCCGAGAAACTTCATTCGTCGCGCAGCGAACATTAGCATGCGGAGAAGAATTAATCCGTGGCGCCATCGCTGAATGTTGGTTGTCCCGTATGTTCTCTCGTGGTAATGGACGGGGATCTCGACGATCTTCAGACCCATTCGAGCTGCCCCAAAAAGAAGATCAAAATCTCCAAAAGGATCAAAATCTCCAAAGAATTCGCGCGTTGCCGCGATTCGTTTGTAGTGCGTGCGCGAGAGCACTTTAGTACCGCACAATGTGTCTTTGAAGCGTTGGCCAAGTACGAAGGAAAATGCGGCTGCAAAAAATTTGTTTCCCAGAATATTGAAGAATCGCATTGCTTGCTTTTCCATTGGGTAAACCAGCCGGCTGCCGTTAGCGAACTCCCCTTTGTTCTCAGCAATCGCGTTGTAAAACGTCGGCAACTCTTCAGGGGGCGTTGTCAGATCTGCATCGAGGATCATGAGAATGTCATTTGTCGCCAGATCGAAGCCTAGCCGGACCGCGTCACCTTTCCCCCGGCCTTTCTGCTGAGCGATGCGTATTCGATGAGGGCCTTTATATGCGCTGGCGGCTTGTTGGATTTTTTCCCAAGTATCATCCGTGGAATTCCCTTCGACGAAGATGATCTCGTCCTCTGGTCCCATGATCGGGCAACGAGCAAGAAGACTGTCGATGTTTCCCGATTCATTGCGGGCTGGCACGATCACAGAAACGGACGGATGCACTTTAAGTGCCGATTTAACAGGACGTGCGAGTACAATATTGAGCATCGTAAAAAGCCGGAAGAACGGGAGTGGCGCAAGATATCGATTTAGAGCGTTTGCCAGGAATGGAATGGGTATTGGACAGAGCAATTTTAAGTCGTGGCGGATCAGTTCGAGTCCGGCCAGATGACAAAAATTCTCCAAGTCTCCATGCGCGATCCAATTTAGTTCCGGCGTACGACTGCGTATGCCAGCCTTCGAGGCCAGACGCGCCAGCGGCTTCCATAACATACTGTAGTAAACGAACACGATCCGGTCTGATCCCTCGAGCGATTCCTGCAATTGATTGAGCATCTCCTGAATGTCGCGCTCATAATGAATCGTCCCGTTTAACAAGATGTAACATCCTGGCCCGCGCTGGAGTGCCTTGAGCTCTTCAATGCCGGAGACCGCCTTGTAATTCAAGAACTGCTCGCCCAAGCCGGCGCTCCGGGGATCCATCTCCACAATCTCATCTTGCGGTCGAACGTACAGGGCCAGGTAGGAAGCAAGCGCGCTGCAAAAATAGCCTCGCATCGCAGATCGTTTTCTGCTGACGCGAATGGTAGGCGTCATCGGCTGGAGCCGCTCAACCTCAGCGGTAGTCAGTTTCGTGCTCATCTTTTGCGCGGAGCTAAGTTCTGCTGGAGGTACACCGTGTGCTGGCTCAAAAGCCGGGCCAGTTTTTGTTACGATTGCCTGGGAAAACTGTCGAATAACCGTTGCATATCCGAGACGATTTTCTGCCGGTCTTAGACTCACATTGCCCCGTCCCTGAAACTGCCGTTAACCAAACCAGCCTTGTCTGCATCATCGGGGGACACCCCGTACGTCTCGGGGTTCTTTACATCGCAGCTACGATTGAAGCAAATAAAAGGTGCAGTATGATCTCCCGACTGGGGAAGCTAAAACAGGTTGCTCACGCACGTCCTTTGCTTTAAGGGCGAAACACTGTTCATGAAGAAAGCGCTCATCACAGGGATCACTGGACAGGACGGAAGCTATCTCGCCGATCTTCTACTCGGGAAAGGCTACCAAGTCCACGGGATCGTCCGGCGCGCGAGTACATTCAACACTTCGCGGATCGATCATCTTTATGCCGATCCGCACATCAACGGCGTACGATTGTTTCTGCATTACGGCGACCTGAGCGATTCGGTCAATTTAGTGAAACTGCTTTACGGCTTAAAACCGGACGAAGTCTATCATCTCGCCGCGCAGAGCCACGTGCGCGTGAGCTTCGACATTCCTGAATACACCGCGGACATCACGGCCGTTGGCACGATCCGAATTCTCGAGGCGATTCGCGAGACCGGAATTCGTTCGCGTTTTTATCAGGCTTCGAGCAGCGAGATGTACGGTAAGGTGCGGGAAGTTCCCCAAACTGAGAAAACGCCATTCTGGCCGCGCAGCCCGTACGGTGTCTCGAAGGTTTTTTCCTACTGGGCGACGGTGAACTATCGCGAGAGCTACGGGCTCAATTCCAGCAACGGCATCTTATTCAACCACGAAAGCCCACGCCGCGGAGAAACATTTGTGACGCGGAAAATTTCGCGCGCCGTCGCGGCGATTAAGCACGGCCTGCAACACGAGCTATTCTTGGGAAATCTGGAGGCGAAACGCGATTGGGGTTACGCGCCTGAGTATGTCGAGGCGATGTGGCACATTCTGCAACGGGATAGTGGCGACGATTTCGTGATCGCGACCGGTGAAGCGCGCACGGTGCGCGAGTTTGCCGAAGCTGCCTTTGCCCATGTCGATCTTGATTGGAAAAAATACGTGAAACACGACCCGCGTTATGAGCGGCCCGCCGAAGTGGACATTCTGATAGGTGACTCCTCTAAAGCGAAAAAAATTCTTGGGTGGGAACCAAAAGTGCGCTTCCACGAACTGGTCAAGATCATGGTGGATGCGGACATGGAACTGCTATCGCGGGAAACTCCGCGAAAACATTTGGGCAAATTACCGTAGTCCTCTCGCCTAAACGCTTCTTCGCAGATGCCGAGGCAATGTCTTTCAGTGCGCTCAGAATTGAGATCGGCGTAGTTGGCTGACGGAAGAATCTCGGTTTTGGATATCATCCCCGGTGCAAATGGCCGCGTCGCACAAACGGGCGATCCTCTCACCGACGCCTTTGCCCTCACTTGGCCTGACGGCAGATAAAAGGTTGCGAGTGCCATAGCGCATCGGATAGCACCTTCTTCTGCGGTTCCATCAGGAATCGAAGAAGACGGGCGAGTAGCTCGCAGTAGTATCTATTGTTGGTATCCAGCTGTCGCGTCGAGGAGCAATTTTAGCCAGATGCTCCCGGGGGCGCGCTGGCGCCTTTGGTCGAGGGCAGCCGTCCCCCAGACAGCTCCGACCTGGTTTCCGCGTCTGTCACTGAATTGTGCTGGCAGGCACCGCTAGCTTTTATAACTTGCGCAGGCATTCTAACGAAGAATGTCGATAACTGTCCACGAGGCCGAGCGAACAGCAACGAGAATCCAGCACAATCTCCTAAATGCGCAATAATCGAAATTTCGCGACCGCACAGACCTTGATAGGCGCGCTACTGTTTATTTGTGCATTAGTATTCTATTACTTTTCCGTGATGGCAATCGATTATGGGGACACCAACCTGCTTGATCTCGGTCAGTCAGATGGGACGCACTACTTCGCGCAGGCAAAAGCTCTACTGAGACATGGATTGCCTTCGGCACAAATCGGTTACGACAAAATGCCGTCGCTGTGGCCGGCTGGATATCCGGCGCTGATGCTTCCCTGGCTTAAGATCCTTCCAGAAGCAGATTCCATCCTTGCGCCGTTCAGGACAAATCAAACGATCGGCTTGCTGCTGCTCTTCGGTGTATTCGGCTTTTATCTTTATCTGGGCATGCCGCTAACTGGCGGATCTGCGGCGCTTTTGCTCGCAACGCTGCCCGGGTTTTTCACGTTCTGTCGCTCGCCATTGAGCGACATCAGCGCATCGGCATTCGTCGTGCTAGCTTTTATGTCTGCATATCTGGGTCTAAAGGAGGAACGCCGTTGGAAAATCTACCTATCGGCAGCGTTTCTCGGACTTTCGGCGAACATTCGCCTCCAGTCGATCTTCTTCCTGCCATTGTTGTTAACCATGACTCTATTCCCAGTGAAGGGGGCGCGCGTGCGCTGGCTTCTACATTGTCTTGCACTTCCGATTGTTTTCGTTCTGGCAGTCAGCCCGCTATTGGTGCTAAATACGATTCAGTTTCATTCGCCACTCAAAACAGGATACGACTATTACCTCGGTCCAGTGTTAGCAAAGGTCCCGCTTTTTTCCTGGCGCTACATTCCAGACAATGCTGCGATGCTTTGGCGGGAGCTCGCTCTGCGTCCACAGAAGTTCACTGCCCTCAATCAATTTGGCACTGGCACCTGTTTTGTTGCCGCATTTATTCTTTTAGCTTGTGTGGGGCTATTCTTCATCCGACTCAACAGGTCCTTTATCTGCGCTTTTGCAGCCGGCTTGAGTTTCTTTGTGGCGACCATCGGTCTGTTCCCAGTCAACTACTTGGGGTACTATCTGCCGCTCCTAATGCTGTTAGTCGCAGTTGCCGTTCTACCTGTGACGTGGGCAGTAGAAAATCTCGTTTTGCCAAAACGAACTATCGCTTCTCTGGCAATCTTGGTTCTGTTTGTGGCGGCCTCCTTGGGTTATCCTTCGCGCTCGGTCGATCCCCAATTGAAAGCGGATCGATTGCAGAGTTGGGAAGCTCTCCACTTTAGCACCCGCCCCCGCCAATCGGCCGAGTTTATCGCGCAACGACGTTTCATCGAAGGCGTTGGGCAAACCGGTGGACTGGTCTTTTCAGATATTAGTCCAGTTTACCTGAATGCTCTTTTCCCGCCCGAATTTGTGGCGGCTCCCCTCGATGGGAAAAGGTACATCCAATGGAGACACGTTGTGCATTACGATGACGCGCAAGCGGTCACGTTAGCCGAACTCAACTTGCATCGCTCCATTCCAGTTTACGCGCTGTTCATTTCAACCAAAGAACTTGATGAAAAGGCGTCACGATTGCCGAACATACCTGGTTACCGGTGGTTGCCAGCCGAGGATACCACGAACGCGGCGGTGATTTTGAGACTCACTTCAACTCAGTGACTAGAGAGCGAATCGTGTTTGCTGACTTGTGGTTCCTAAATTTTACTCGCCGCTACGTAAACACTCTTTCCGGTTCGTCGACCCAGAACAGACTCCAAACGTCTGCTTAACGGCACACCATAGCGGTTATAACGACTCACGGGTCGTGCGCCAAACGTTGCCACTCTTGTTGCCAAGGGATTACGACTGAGACTTTCATCTGCGCAACACGGGCGGCATTTCGTTGCGGCAGGCGTTCCGCCGTAATTTCGGTAAAGCAATTTCGCTGGAGAAAGAGAACGGCTGTGCTTGACTAATAGGTTCGACATTCCTCGTCAGAATGCCTGCGCAAGTAATCAAAATTAGCGGTGCCCGTCAGCACAATCTCAAGAACCTTCACGTGGAAATTCCGCGGGAAAAGCTGGTTGTTATTACCGGGTTGAGTGGTTCTGGGAAATCATCCCTGGCCTTCGACACGCTTTATGCCGAAGGACAACGCCGCTACGTCGAAAGCCTGTCCGCTTATGCACGGCAATTTCTCGATCGAATGGAGAAGCCAAATGTGGATTTCATCCAGGGGCTTTCGCCGGCGATCGCCATCGAGCAGCGAAGCGCCGGCGCGAATCCGCGATCCACAATCGCGACCACGACCGAAATTTATGATTATCTTCGGGTGCTCTTTTCGGCTATAGGCCAGCCGCACGATCCGGTCACGGGCCAGCCGTTGAGCCGACAAACGCCCCAGCAGATTGTCGATCAAATCCTTACTTACGAGCCGGAGTCAAAAATCATTCTGCTAGCACCGCTGATCGAGAATCAGCCGGGGGAATTTCGGGACGTAATAGAAAAGATCAGGCGCGAAGGATTCGTGCGGGTGCGAATTGACAGCCAGATTGTAGAATTGGATCGCTCTGAACGGATCCGCCTCACCAAGGACAAACGGCACACCATTGAGGCGGTAGTAGACCGATTGGTCGTGCGTGATGGCATTCGTAGCCGTCTTACTGATTCAATTGAAACTGCGCTGAAATGGGGCGGGAATCGCGCCATCGTCCTGCGCGAAATTTCGAAGACGCCGAACGGGCAACGTTCAACGCTCCACGCTGAGTCAGAAGAGACTTGGGAAGAATTGCGATATTCCACTGACTACGGAAACGCCTCTACGGGCTTTAGAATCGGCGAGCTATCCCCGAGACATTTTTCCTTCAACAGCCATCTCGGAGCATGCCCGGCTTGCCATGGACTTGGCACCCAGTTGGTTTGCGATCCCGACCTGATGATTTCCGATCCGGGCAAAACGCTGGCTGAAGGCGCGATCACCCCGTGGCGGCGTGGGACGAAGCGAATGCAGGCGTACTACCGGCATCTGCAAAAGGCGCTGGTGAAGCACTTTCACATCGATGAAGACGTGCCGTTCAGCGAACTGCCGTCACAATTTAAGCAGGCGCTTTACTTCGGCACGAACGGAACGCCGATCGAAATGAATTTTAGTGAAAATGGTCCTTCGGACGCGAAAAAAATGGCAAAACCATTCGAGGGACTGGTGCCGCAGATGCAGCGCCTATACGAGCAGACTCAAAGCGAATTCACTCGCAATCGGATTCGATCGTTCATGACGTACGAACCGTGCAAGGTATGCAAGGGAGCCAGGCTCAAACCGGAAATCCTCGCGGTGACCATAAAGGATCGGCGCGCGGTTGAGCTGAACATTCACCAGCTGAGCGAGCTGACGACCGAAGCAGCCGCGCGCTTTATTGCGGCGCTTGAGCTGACTACACAGCAACGTGCCATTGTCCGCGACGTTGTGCGCGAGATTCAATCCCGCCTGCAATTTCTCGTCGAAGTTGGCCTCGGCTATCTCACGCTCGATCGCCAGAGCGGGACACTTTCCGGGGGGGAAGCGCAGCGAATTCGATTGGCGACCCAAATCGGCTCCGGGCTCGCGGGAGTCCTTTACATTCTCGATGAACCAAGTATTGGACTGCACCAGCGCGACAATGCACGCCTGCTGGGAACACTCTGTCGTCTTCGAGATCTCGGCAATTCCGTCATTGTGGTCGAGCACGACGAAGAAACGATACGGGCCGCTGATCACATTATCGATCTTGGCCCCGGTGCGGGTCCGCGTGGCGGAGAAATTGTTGCGCAAGGTAAACTTGAAGATGTCCTGCGCGCGAAGAATTCTCTAACTGCCGATTACCTTTCCGGCCGCGCGCGAATTTCCGTTCCCAAGCAGCGCACTAAACCTCGGTCGACCGATAAATCCGAAGGCTGGCTGACATTAGTCGGGGCGACGGAAAACAATTTGAAAGACATTACCGTCTCTTTTCCGCTCGGTTGTTTCACTTGTGTGACCGGCGTTTCCGGCAGCGGCAAGTCCACTTTGGTGGACGACATTCTGCGACGCGCCCTGTTTCGACGTTTCCATAATGCCAAGGATAAACCGGGCTCCCATCGGGCGATTCGCGGGGTAGAACAAATCGACAAGGCAATTGTGATCGATCAAAGCCCGATTGGACGAACGCCACGGTCGAACCCAGTGACCTATACGGGCGCGTTCACTCCCATTCGCGAATTGTTCAGTCAATTACCCGCGGCGCGGGTGCGCGGTTATGACGCGGGACGTTTCAGCTTCAATGTTAAAGGTGGCCGTTGCGAAAATTGCGAAGGCGACGGGCTGATCAAGATCGAAATGCACTTTCTGCCCGACGTTTATGTCGAATGCGAGGTGTGCCACGGCAAACGCTATAACCGTGAAACCCTCGAGATCACATACAAAGGCAAACACATTGCCGATGTCCTTGAACTGACCGTGGACGAAGCGGCCCGTTTTTTCCGAAACGTGCCCAGCATTTCAGAAAAGTTAGACTCATTACTGGATGTGGGTCTTGGCTATCTGCGACTTGGTCAGGCCGGAACGACTCTTTCCGGCGGAGAAGCCCAGCGAGTAAAATTGGCAACCGAGCTTGCCAAAAAGGCGACTGGACGCACGCTTTACATCCTTGATGAACCGACGACTGGATTGCATTTCGCCGATATCGAAAAACTGCTGCAAGTGTTAACGAAGCTGCGCAATGCAGGTAACACGGTGATCGTAATTGAACATAACTTGGAGATGATCAAGTGCGCGGATTGGATCATCGATCTGGGGCCCGAGGGGGGAGAGGGTGGCGGCAAGATCGTGGGAGAAGGCCCACCAGAGAAGATCGCCGAATTGCCAGGCAGCCATACCGGGCAATATCTGCGGCAGTCATTGAAGAACGCATGAGCCTCAAAAGACGCATAGGACTGATGTGCCTGATGAGCCTGCTCGCGCAATTGGCCCGCGCAGAGTTTTCTAACGAAATTTCCGAAGCTAGCGCGCCCATTGCAGAAGGAGTGCCGGAAGTAGCACTCGTGCGGTTGCAGGCGTTGCTAAATAACAATTTGCCGGAAACCGAATGGCGCGCGGTCGTGGAGAAGCTTGCCGAAGCGCAAATAGCTGCAAAGCAGCCAGACAATACGCTGGTTTTGTTGGCAGATACCCGGGTCCGCGAACTACCCTGGGCAAAATTTTGGCGCGCACAGGCCTTTGCCGCCCTCCATCGATGGGGTGAAGCCCTGCCGCTTTACGAGCAACTGGCCAACGATAAGGGCTCGCCCTTTCGCAGCCCGGCGATGTTTGGGGCGGCGGAAATGCTGCGCGCATTGGGAAGACGCGATGAAGCGCTGAAGAAATTTACGCTTCTCATTCATGACAAGGATTGGGCAACGCGATCGCAGTTGCGAGCAACCGAATTGTACATTGAAACGGGCGATGCCGCCGGCGCGCGTCGTCTTCTTGAAGAGATGCAGCCCACATCGGTCGCGGAACGAAGAGAACGCCGGGTGTTGCGGGGACGTCTGGAACTAATCCAGCGGCGACATGAAAGGGCGATCGGAATTTTTCAGGGTCTCTTGAGAAGACCAGAAGGAGCAGCTCACTCCGCGCTAATCGCGGCAGTCTTCGGTGTCGCGGAAGCGCAAGTGCAACTCAAGACGCCAGAAATCGCAGACGATGTGGTCGAGCAGTTTATTGATCGACATCCAGCAGATCCGGATCTTCCTCTTCTCTTCGCAAGACTTGATGAACTATATCGAGCGGAACACAAGCCATCCCGCAACGAGTTGGAGCGATGGGTGCGCAGTCCCGAACAGCCACGACGAACATTTGCGCGATGGTATCTCGCACGCTTCGAAATTCGTGCAGGGCGCAGGGAGCGAGCTCGACAGTTATTTACCGATCTTCGTCACACGGGCGTCAAATCTCAGGCGATCGCCCCTGCTCTGATCGAGTTCGCCCAATTCGAGGTCGAGGACAAACACTTCGATGAGGCGATTGCGATTTTGAATGACGCGCGGTCGTCTCATCCCACGCCGTCTTTGCTTACCCGAATCGATTTCCTTTCCGCCCAAGCGCAATACCTTGCGAGACGATTTGGCAGAGCTTCCGCGGATTTTCAACAAATCGCGCGTTCCGGGTCGCCTTGGGCAAAGGTTGCGCTTTTCAATGCGTCCACCGGCTGGCTACAACTCGGTGACCATACACGTTTTCTAGCTGCTTACGGTGACCTGGAAAAATTGGATGGCGACGAAGAGGCGCGTGCCGACCTGCGATTGGAGGAAGGCCTGGTGCAAGCGGAAAAAGGCGACGAAAAAGCAACAAGATCGCTGCAACAGTTCATTCATGATTTTCCAAAGAGTCCTCGCGTGTCGGAGGCTTTGGTCAGCCTGGCGGAACTGGCATTTCATGCCTCACCTCCGCGCCTCGAAGAAGCGCGCAAGTATCTGACTCGCGCCGCCGAGTCGCCAACGGCGGCAGCCGCGGAACGCGGGGATTATCTCAACATCTGGGTTGAGGAATCAAGTGGTGGAAACGAAGCGAAAGTTATTGAGCTTGCGAAGCGATTCCTCGAACAACATGGAACCTCACCCTTCGCTCCGGAAGTTCGAATGAAGTTGGCTGAGCTTTATTACCGACGCCAGGATTTTGCGAACGCGCAGACGCAGTTTGAACTTATTGCGCAACAGACCGCCGATAATTCGCTTGGTGAAAAAGCTCTCTTCTTCGCGGCAGAGTCGGCAATGTCCAGTATGGGCGAACATTCGCTGGATCGGGCGATTGTTTTGTTTGATCAGGTGGTGCGGCAGAACGGCGCGCTGAGATGGGCTGCGCGCAATGAGCAGGCAGTGATTGAGCGCAAGCTAGGCAAACCCAAGGATGCTCTCGCCCTATACGATGAGGTCCTAAAGAGTGACGCTGGTCCTTCAGAAAAGCGCGAGGCCCTGTGCGGCAAGGGCGACATTTTCTTTGAGATGGGCACAACCGATCCAAACAATTACCAGCGCGCGATCGAAATCTATGATCAACTCGCCTCCGATAAGGACGAGCCAATTCACTGGCGCGATCAGGCGCTCTTTAAGAAGGGCCTATGTTTGGAGAAAAAAAGCGAGCGCGCCGATGCGCTTGCCACGTTTTACAAAATATTGGAGGAAGACGGGCGTCCAGATCGACAGCGCGAACTCTTCTGGTATTACAAGGCGGGGTTTAACGCCGCGCGCCTGTTGGAGGAAGATTCGAAGTGGGAATCTGCCGCTGCTATCTATGAAAAACTCACCGCAGCGGGAGGCAGCCGAAGCGAAGAAGCCAAGGCCCGTCTTACCAATCTTCGGCTGGAGCATTTCCTTTGGACAGATTAGTCAGCAGCGCATGGTGGCCGAAAATCTCGGTTTGTTGTCCTAGAATGACGGCAAAATAAGCTTGCTTAAGATTTCAAGCGGACCACACTTAGGCCGTGAAAACAGTAGGCAGACCAAGTCGCCTGGGCGGTTGGTCGGTCCGATGTGCAAGCGTTGTGCTTGCGCTCGCGTTTTGCGCATCGGCTGCTGCTGATCCACAGAGCAAGAACGTCGTGCTCCGGCCACAACCACAGCAGGTCGTCAAGACCTCAAAGAAGATGTGCTACACTGTGACCGGAAACTCCCGCATCCCGCAACCTTGCGACCGGGTCGCTGCAATTCCGACCACTCATGGTGCACTGGATATTTTAGGCCACCGTAACGGCCAATAGTCTAAACTCCGACGAATTCGCCGGTAATGGCGTGCTGCCGGCGCGCAGCGCGAACGTAGATTTATGTTTTTGCGCGCCAAGCCATCCTTGCGCGGACTCCAGTGCTTTCGGAGTTAATTGCTTGGCTTGCTCAAGACAGAATTCGCCGTCGCAAGCACCGACTTATCCTCGTTATCCGTAAGCCCAGCTAGGAAACTGCGGATCCGGCGGAACGATTGACGCAAAAACAAATCGGCAGCGAGCTGGTCGGGGGACGAAGAACTTCCATTGCGTTGCGCATATTGAAGCTCGGCGTCATAACGACTGAGCACGCAGGTTGAGGCAAAAAGGTCCATTGCCGCGTTTGCGATCCGTTCCTGGAGCAGCTGCATATCAAGTATCGGCTCGCGGTAAGTAATCAGTGCGCGGTTTACAGCCACATTAAAACGCCAGATCAGGCGTCCAAGTTGATTGGCAAACGAGCGCAGCTCAGCGCTTCGTACTGGAATCTCGGGAACCCGCACGGTCGCGCCGAGTCGATGCTTGCCAGCTGTCCATGCTTTCGCGAAGCCCCGCTCGCGCGTCGGTTTCACCATCGTGTCGTAGATTTCCTTGAACTCCATGCCCGGTCCACGCATCCCCACCAGTGCGATAAAAGAAGTTAGCACTTCGTTCGCGCCTTCACCGATTTGATTAATACGTGCATCGCGCATCATTCTCTCCAGCGGAAGATCGATAAAATATGCGGAGCCGCCATAAATCTGAAACACATCGTTGATGCACTCCCAAAGCCGCTCGGTTGTAAACACTTTTAGCATCGCCGTCTCGAGCATGTAATCCTCAAGGCCGCGATCGATTAGCGCCGCGGTGATTGTGGTCATCGCTTCCATCGCGTAAGCGTCTGCCGCGATCCGCGCAATTTTCTTTTGGACCAGGTGAAAACTACCGAGTGTTTTGTTGAATTGTTTGCGCGTGTTTGCGTGGTCGATCGCCAAACGCAGACACGTCTTGGCCGCACCGGTGCAGCATGCGCCGAACGTCGTGCGTCCGAAATCGAGAATCGTCAGCGCAACCTTGAGACCTTTGCCCGGCGGACCGAGTATGTTTTCCTTGGGAACTTTGACGTTGCGCAACGCGAATCGACCAGTCGCCGTGCCGCGGATTCCCATTTTCGGCATTCGAGCTTCGAGCATTTCGAATCCCGGCATGTCCGGTGTGACAAGGAATGCGGTGACCGAGGTCTTGTCCGAGCCGGGCACCGGCGTGCGCGCCATCACGGTCAGCACATCGGCGATTGCCGCGTTGGTGATGTAGCGCTTTTCACCGTTAAGAACGAAGTGCGAGCCGTCTTCGCTCGGTAGCGCTTGCATTTGCACGTTCGCCGCATCCGATCCTGCTTCCTTTTCGGTCAGCGCAAATGCACCCAAAAGCTCACCCGTCGACAATTTTGGGAGCCATCGCTGATTTTGCTCATGCGTTCCAAAGAGCAACAACGCGCGAATTCCAATCGAGTGGTGCGCATTCACAAAAACCGACGTCGATGCACAGCGGCGACCAACTTCTTCCAGGATTTTGCAGTTTGCCATCTGCGAGAATCCGCGCCCGCCATATTCCTTCGGCGCGGTCAAACCGAGCACCCCGACTCGGCCAAGACCATCAATCACACTGCGCGGTATGTCTGCTTTTCGATCGATCT
>DATHHK010000119.1:0-4979 GCA_035317225.1 Candidatus Udaeobacter sp.
GGCATGGTTGTTAAGAGCCAAATGCCTGACCTTGGAAATCGCGAGTACGCGATCCGGTGGTTTCTTGTCGATCTTTGGAATTTAACAGGCAAAACGTTCCTTGCTGCGATGGCCCGCGATTTCTTAGAAAAGCGAACGGAATCTGTAAGCGATAGAAGCCAGGTCGAACAATTCGCTGGCGAACGAACAAATTGATCCGGGATTTGGTGCTCGGGGCGGGACTTGAACCCGCATGCCTTTCGGCATACGCCCCTCAAACGTACGTGTCTGCCATTCCACCACCCGAGCTTTTGAATTTGGAATGCGCCAAAAATCTTCCTTCATCTGCGCTTGTTGGCAACTCGCTCTTACTGTTACTCATGATCGTAATCGAAGCGAACCAGCATAATTTACGAACGTCGGCATCCCTGCGTGAAATCAACTGATCAGTGGTTAGGTTTCTGAAGCGAGCAGGAGCATGAGCACAAGTGAGAACGAAGAATGGATCAAACTCGACCTGCACATTCATACGCTGGACGATCCCAAGGACGCAGTGGATTACTCCGCGCATCAATTGCTTGAACGCGCGCGCACACTTGGCTTTCGCGTCCTTGCGATCACCTTGCACGATGCGGTCTTTAATCGACAGGAAGTGTTCGCCGATGCAGCGGCCATGGGTATTCTGCTTATCTCTGCCGCGGAGATGCGGTTGCAGGGCGCGGACGTCATCGTTCTAAACGTCAGCGCCGCGGAAATGGCGGAGCTGAAAAGCTTTGACGATCTACGGCGCCTGCGGGAGCGACGCGGGGACTCAATTTTTACAATTGCGCCGCACCCGTTTTACATGGTTGGGGGCTCGATCGGATCGCGATTATTTCAAGAGATAGATTGCTTCGACGCGATCGAGTTCTGTCATTTTCATGTAGGTCTCTTCAATCCAAATCGCCGTGCGAAAAGAGTGGCGTCGCGTTTTGGCAAACCATTGATCGCCACCTCCGACGCGCATCGGCTCCACGCTTTTGGGCGCCATTATACCAGCATCCCAATGCCCTCCGCACTGACAGTCGAGAATGTTTTCGCAGCCTTGCGCAGTGGCCCGCAGCGCCTAACGAGTCCTGCGTGCAGTTTCGCCGATCTTGTCAACGCGATCTATTTTGTTTTCCTTGCGCATCCATTTCGAGTGCGCCGGAAGATCGCCGCCTCCAAAAGACAACCTTCGAGTAACGAAACGCGGCTCGCGCCTTAGGAGCCTAACGGGAAGGCGATTCGGGGGCCAGGTCGTAGATTGCGCCCCAGTCGCCCGATGCTATAGGACGCGCCGTTGTTTCCCAGGGACGACTGCTGCCCTGATAATTTGCGGTCTCGTCACGACCCCAGAAAATGTAGCGCACGCCCAGAGCCTTAGCGGCTTCGCGCCAGTTCGGCGCGCCACGCATTAAGGCAGTCAGCTGTCTATTGGGATTGTCGTAGTCGAATCCTTCCGTCCACAGGTGGCCGGGATACCCCAGAACAACTTTGCGGCCTTGGAGCAAGAGCGGATGGTTATAGGTCGGGTAAGCTGCGAAGCGAGCCTCAACCGGCAAAGGCCGGACCGCGTTGCCAATCGCATCGAGTCTTGCGCGCTCAATGAGTCCAAAGCCTGGATGCCCGGCAGCCAACCCGCCGAGTAATGTGACAAAACCGGAAGCGAAGAGTGCAATGCACGTGACTGCTCGTTCCGGAAAAGCCCAACGCCCAATCAAATCGCTCCACAAGAATGGAAGAATCAGAAAGTAACCCCACACCATCAGTTTGAGATTGTCCCAGTCCCACGGCGCGGTTTGAACGAAATATCCAATCCCGAAGATCACAACCGCAGACAGCACGAATACAATGTCCGCTGGAGGTTTTTTACCCCAACGCCACCCAGCCTTCCAAGCGCGCCAGCCACAGAGCGCTACCAATGCCAGCGCAAGCAGAATCCATAAGCCAAAGTTCGTCAGCCAGAACTGAAAAAACGGTGCGATCACGCCGTTCCATGTTTTTTGCAACAGTGAGCCGAACCCCGTGGCAGATCCAAAATTCGCAGCGCCACCCATCCGAAAGAAGGGAGCGCCGAAGTCCGCTGAATCTTGCACCCAGCCTGGGTGCCATTTCACCATTGATTTCGCATGGAACTGGTCGGTAACCAGCCAAACGAAAAACGTCGCGGGAATTAAAGCGGCACTAAATAGCGCAATGACGTGTTTGCGTATAGGCGCCTCATTGAGAATTTTGGGCCACGCTACCCGGTCGAGCAGCAGCGCAACAAGCAGCACGATCGTCAGGGCGATAAAGGTATGCACGTGAAAAAGTGGCATTGACGCGTAAAGGGAGAGTTCGACCCAAAAAGGTAGAGGGCCCTTCCTCTTGCCGTGGGTGTTGACGGCGGTGGGTGAACCGGCATCATCGTCCGCAACTGCAGGCTGGGCTTTCGGGGCATTCGTTTTCGCCTCAGCCTTCGCAACCGCTTCAGCGGAGGAGTCCTCTAGTGCTGGCAAGTCCCGAGCAGGGGCTATGGGAGTTTCACGAAAGTATTTTTCACGCCAATGCCACAGCAGAACCAGCGCCGCCGGGATTGCGTAAATCCATCCGCGCTGCGTCACGAACATGGATAGCGGAATGCTTTTCCAGGCGATTTTGTTGCCCCCCTGATAGTCCAAAAACTTCAGGGTCTTCAAAATCTGGAAGCCAGCTATTCCGCCGTTGAACAAAAAACCTGCCACACCAAAGGTACCGCCCCATCGGAAAAACGCATAAAACGTTGCGAGCGAGCCAAGCAATCCAGTCCAAACCAGTCCGCGGATCAGATCGACGTGAACGAGGCAAAGCAAAGCGTTGAACAAATCGATCCCAGCCGGATACCTTAGTTTGCTAAAGGCATAGATCGGGCTGTCCGGCCACATCCGAACGCCACTCGCGAAATTCCTGATCATGGCGATGTGGAGGGAAAGATCACCGAGGTTATTAGGCGATTGAATTTTCAGTTCGCTGCCGTCGATATACAGCAGCCAGCAAAAAGATCGCACTGCAAACAGAGCGAAAACCGCGGCCACCAGCCAGAACCAGATTTTTCCATAACGCCACGTAGTCTTGGAAGGCCCTGGCTCAGAGCGGATTCGTTTATCGGGGTCAGACGTTCCCAACCAAGCGGCGACAGCAAAGGCAACACCGCATACCAGCGCGAGAGCCGCGCTCAACGCATTCAGGCCGTGGCCGGCTATTCCCAGAAGGACGCCGCAAACAACCGACAAATTGACAAAGGTTAGACCTGCCGAAAGCAACTTCATCGAAATAAGCTGTTATTTAGCCGGTCCTTTCCCGACAAACTCCGGCGCTCTGCTAGGAAAAATTTCTTTGAAGACCTCGGCCTTGAAGTAAACCTTCGACGGATCTTGATAGTTACGAACGGTAACCGTGTCGGTGTAATACGTTCCTTTCAACTTCGATTCGACCTGTTTGATTTTGTCTTGCTGCACGAGGAGAAAGTCACCGTCGAGGTTCGCTGGCATGTTCCCTCCTTCGTAGTAGCCGACTCGATCGAAGTCTCCGAGCATCCATGGAAGCGGATAAGTGCTGGTTCGAATGAGGTGGCCAGTCAGGTGATAGTTGGCCGGATTCCGTTTTGCCAATGTAAGAAGCGGTTTGGTTAATTTAAAAATGTCGTTGTAGGTCTGGACGTACGCATAAGGCTCATCGGGCGAGCTGCAGCGGAAGTAGTTTAGCCAAATGCATGAGCCGAGCGAAATGCACAAAAGCACGCCTGTCGCGACATATACCTTGCGAACCGTTGGGGTAAATAGCCGTGCCAAGAGGGATTTGCGCTTCGGCTGTTTTGGACGAACCAGCAGAACCGCCGCGCCAAATATAAACAGGAACGGCCATCCGAAACTGATGATGCACCAGGGCGTCTTGTATTTGACGTAACTATAGGCAAACAAGGTTCCGACCCCGTAGATTGCCAGGTAACGCAGACTGAGATTCTTAAACTTTTGACAAAACACGCAAAGAATTAATCCGGCCAGCATTGGCAGTTCGTAACCGAGAAAATCAGCGCGGCCGCCTTCAAGCGATGGCCCCATCAGTTTCAACCAATAATCCCACGGTTTTTCATGGCCGTGACCGGCGGCGCCAGTCTCGGTCCAGGCCTTAAAGGCTTGATACAGACCTTTGACGCCATTCCAGTTAAGAAAAAATCCGGAATAGAAAACGACGATCGCGGCTGCGCCCACACCGAGAACCATCGCCAGATCGACGTATCTCCATGTTTGCTTCGCCGGCTTGGCGTCGGGAACGCGGCTTAGAGCACAGGAAACCATCAGAACCGGAATGGCAATCAACGCGCAGGCGACGTGAATTGCGTAGGTTTCCTTCGTCAGAATCATGCCGGCTATTCCCATCCCCGCATACCAGAGATAATTCAACGTTCCCGATCTCCAGAGGCCAAGCAGCCCGAGGATGAACATCGTCGAGAAGAATTGCAGCCACACTTCGTGAATCGCGTACCGGCCGTAGAACACGAAGCCAGGTGAAACCGCCATGGCTAGCGCAGCTATTCGACTCACGTTTCGCCCGACCAACGGCTCGAATTTAAGCATTAGCCAGACGCACCCAATACTCACCAGCACAACGGGCAGCCGCAGCGCCCAGAGACTCCGGCCAAACAAACTTTCCGACAGCAGCAGGACGTAAAAGTGCAGCGGCCCGTGGTAATTCGTCGGATCGTATCTGTAAAACCCATTATGCATGACCTGATCCACAAACCAGCCATTGATGCCTTCATCGAAATGCGGCGGCTTGATACCCAGCAGAAAAAAACGCAGGAACGCGGCCAGCCCCAGGATTAACCAGGGAGTCCAACCAGTCTCTGCGAGGCGGGCCTTCCACGCTTCCAGGTAACCGCGTACTCCCGCGCCGGCGGGAGAATATTCTGCTGGCGCGTCGCGCTCGGCGCTGCTAGTACGCGCTGCCATGCGCATCCT
>DATHHK010000120.1:0-2372 GCA_035317225.1 Candidatus Udaeobacter sp.
TTTGTCACCGCTGCCTGGACGTATTTGCCCCAGCTCAAATTGTCACGCCCGGGTTTGTGCTCGCGCGCTTTGCGAATCGCCATTTCGGAAACCGCTTCGACCACCCATTCGAAATTTGCCTGACCGACGTTCGCCGCTTCCGCATCCGGGGCGGGATTGCAAAAATCGATCGCGACCGGCACGCCGTCGCGAATCGCGAACTCGACCGTGTTCAAGTCATAACCGAGATACTCATTCAAGGTTCGGACGCCGGCCTCGACTCTCTCGAGAATTTCTTTCGGCGCCTGCCAATCGGTTTGATAGCGCAAATGATACGGATGCCGGGGTTCGTAGTTCATAATGCGCACGTGCCGCTGATCGATCGAGTAGCAGCGGAAGTACATGTCGAACTTCACTTCTTCCTGCAACATCATCACGAGCTGGCCGGTGTCCTGGTAAGCCCGGAAAAATTCGTCCCGATCATGCAACCGATACACGTTCTTCCAGCCGCCTCCTGCGAACGGCTTAAAAAATGCCGGCCAGCCGACATAACTGAAAATCCCTTCCCAATCGAGCGGGTATCCGAGATTACGAAATGAATTGTCGTTCGTGTCCGTCGGCGGTTGGTTTGACGGAAGCAACACAGTACGCGGCACGGCGACGCCGATCTTAGTCGCCAGCGCGTTGTTGAAGAATTTTTCATCGGCGCTCCACCAGAACGGATTATTCACGACTGCAGTGCCGGTGAGCGCTGCATTTTTCAGCCACGCACGATAAAACGGAACGTCCTGCGAGATGCGATCGATGACCACGTCGTAACCGCACGGCTCTCCCTGAATCACCTTGTCGATTTTGACAAATTCCGCGACGATGTCTTTGCCGCCGGTTTTCTGATTCACCCGCTCCACGAATGCCGGTGGGAAACTGTGTTCCTGGCCAAAAAGAATGCCGATTTTTTTCATAACAGTATTTTTGTTATTTCGAGCGGAGCGAAACCGTAGTCGAGGAATCCCGCAGAGCAACCGCTGATGAGGCTACGGGCTCCCTCGACATGGCAAGCAGGATGACGAGCATGCATGTGAGTTTGAATCCGCATCGCGCGAGAATAAAGTAAGCCATGGTCAAGAAACTGCTGCACACGCGATACCGCGTACAGGACCTGGAGAAAACAGTTTCTTTCTACAAGGATGTTCTGGGACTCAAGGAGCTTCGCCGTCACACTTCCG
Source organism: Candidatus Udaeobacter sp. (assembly GCA_035317225.1). Taxonomy (GTDB): domain Bacteria; phylum Verrucomicrobiota; class Verrucomicrobiia; order Chthoniobacterales; family UBA10450; genus Udaeobacter. The sequence continues at coordinate 1,206 of DATHHK010000120.1, forward strand.
GTCGCGGATCACAGCTTGTGTTTTTAAAAGCGCCCCATAGCGACGGGGAGATTGAGATTTGTAAATTTGATGAAAGCGGGCCGATCGTGGTTGGCCCGGACCTTACGCATCTCGCATTTGAAGTGGACGACCTGGAAAAGTTCGCCAAGCATGCGGAGGCAAAAGGTTATCCGCTATCGGATGGGCCGCATCCAACTGGCACCGGTAAAATCGCATTCATCGACGCGCCCGAAGGCTACGAGATTGAATTGATCGAGCGCGGCGGGAAATCCTAGACTAAAACTGGCATTTGCTCCCGATACCTTGCGCCGTTAAAAGTCTTGTCGCTAATTTCCGACCCATGAAATTGTCGCGCAGCTTGCTCTGGCTTCTTTGCGTTCTCATCCTGGCATCAGTTCCAAATGTATGGAGCCAGGACGCCGCTGATTCCAACGCCGTACGACCGGGTGGGGTCTCCGGTCCCGTCCGCAAAGCGAAGGCGGTTAGTGCTAAGGAAAAGCACGCCAAGGCGAGCTCGTCCGACGACCAAGAGGACGCCGATGCTGAACCCACTCCGACTCGCAAATCAAAGACATCGAAATCGACCCATACCCGCTCACACCGGGCCCGCGCAAAGTCGAAAGAAACACCGGAAACAATTCCCGCGCCGACAGAATTCACTCCAGAGGGAATACCAAAGACCAGCGCAGCTTCAGTGATTGTGGTGGACGCGAATAGCGGCAAAACCTTGTATGAAAAAAATCCGGATCAATTCAGGGCTCCAGCGAGCACGCAAAAATTACTTACGGCGCTCGTTGTAGCGGAGAGCGGTTTTCTTGATCGGCAGGTAACGGTGCAACCCACCGATACATTTGCCGAGCCGGTGAAGCTGAACATCAAAGCGGGCGACACTTATCAGCGGATCGATCTTCTGCGCGCGTTACTAGTGAAAAGCCCCAATGACGTCGCACGATGTCTGGCCCGGGATAATGCAGGCAGCATCGAAGCATTTGCAGAGGTCATGAACAGGCGCGCGCAACAGCTTGGAGCTGTGCATTCGCACTTTGTGAATCCAAATGGTTTGCCGATACCTGGACAATATTCCACTGCACGCGACCTTTCGCTCATTGCGCGCGCTGCTTATGCGAATCCGACAATCCGGTCGATCGTTTGTCTCCCGCAGCTTGT
>DATHHK010000121.1:0-3101 GCA_035317225.1 Candidatus Udaeobacter sp.
TTGTTCTCCCTTCACTGTCGGCACCGGTCACTCGTAACGCAGGGCCTCCATGGGATCGACAGCCATGGCGCGGCGCGCCGGGAAATATGTTGCAATCAGCGCGGCGCCGCTCAAGAGAACGGTGACAATCGCATAGATTGAAATGTCGTTGGCACTGACACCGTACAGCAGGCGCGACATCAGCCGGGTGACGCCGAACGCTCCAAAGAGACCGGCAAGCAAACCAATGCCGATCACAGCAAAACCCTGACGCAGAATCATTGTCAGCATGTCGATCTTCTGCGCCCCCAGAGCCATGCGGATGCCTATTTCTTTAGTGCGCTGCGCCACGCTGTAAGCGATCACTCCGTAAATTCCAATCGCAGCCAAAACCAAGGCGACGCCGGCGAAACAACCAAGTAGCATCATATTGAAGCGCGGTTGCGCCAAAGTAACGCCAATGTGTTTCTCCAGCGGTTCGAGAGTTGGAACGAACAGATCGCGGTCGAACTCGTGTACGATGTTGCGTAGTGCCGCCTGCAATCCGGCGGGATCGGTCGCAGTGCGAATGACGACATCCATACGACGCTGCGGATCCTGCGAAGCGGGGATGTAAAATTCCGGGAGCGGTTGGATCGCGAGCGACTCATGGCGCGAGTCGCCAACGACACCGACGATTTCCTTCGGCGGCGGCGGCTGATCGTTTTCACCATGAGTCAGAATGATCTGCTGACCGATTGCGTTGCCGCCGGGAAAATAACGTTGCGCCAACACGTCGTTTATGATCACGACCGGCGGAGAATCCTTGGTGTCACGCGCGTCAAACGCACGCCCGCGCAGGACCGGCGTGCGCATCGCACGAAAATAATCCAAGGTGATGGTCAGATGCGATGCTACCAGTTCCTGTCCAGCCGGACGCGGCGGCTGACCGGCAATAGAAAATGCCGATCCAGCGTCGTTGCCTGAGAACGGCATTGGAAACGCGCCACCGGCGGCTTCAACACCGGGCAGCACCGCGAGCTTAGGCAAAATTTGGTCGAAAAATTGCCGGTGCTTTTCCGGTTCCGGATACTTTGCCTTTGGTAGAATCAGTTGAACTACGGCGGCGTGGGACGGATCGAACCCAGGTTTGGTCGCGCGGAGATTGGCGAACGTTTTGATGAGCAAGCCAGCGCCGGCCAGGAGCAGGAGCGAAAGTGCGACCTGAGCAACGACCAGGATACGGCGCAAATGATGCGACTCGGGACCGACCGCGCCACGGCTCCCCGCCCGAAGCGATTCACTAATATTCGGTCGTGTCAATTGCAACGCTGGAATCAAAGCGAAGACGAGCGTGCTGAAGATTGCCGCTACAAAAGTGAAGAGAAAAACGCGGCCGTTAATGGCGGCTGACGCGAGTCGCGGAACATCTTGCGGACCGAAAACGCGCAGCAAATCAATCCCCCACCAGGCCAGAAACAAACCGCCACACGCACCGAGGCTCGAGAGCAAGAAGCCTTCGCTAAGAAGTTGCGAAACGATTCGGGCGCGACTCGCTCCCAGCGCTGTCCGAATCGCGATCTCCCGCTGCCGGGCAGTGGCGCGTGCGAGTAAAAGATTGGCGACGTTTGCGCAAGCGATCAACAAAACAAAAACAACGGCCGCGAAAATCGTGATGAGGGCAGGCCGAACATCGCCGACCAGATCGTTGTGCAACGAAAAAACGTTCTCAGAGCGGCCAGTATTTGATTTCGGATATTGTTGTTCCAACCGCGCAGCGATGGTCTTCATCTCAGCATCGCATTGCTGGATCGTCACCCCTGGTTTCAATCGACCCACCATGCGAATGAAATGACTGTCACGATTATTCACGTGTTCCGGCACGAGCGGATGCAACGGGATCAAATAATCCGCGCGCTCGCCTTCGACTGGAAATCGAAAACCGGGCGGCATGACGCCGAGCACCGTATAAAGGCGCCACGACAAACTGATTTGCTTTCCCACGATGTCGGGGTCGCTGTTGAAAAAAACCTTCCAAGCGTAATCAGTTAAAACCACGACTCGTGCATCGACGTTGTCGTCTTCCCGGGTATAGGGGCGACCCCGCGCAGGTGCGATTGCCAGGACTGGAAAAATATCCGAAGTGATGGCGACGCCGTAAAGCTGTCGCGATTCTTCGCTGCCATTCAGCACCGCCCCAGTGCGGGTAAAAGCCGCCAGTCCCTTCAACGTTTGCGACTGGTCGCGAAGGTCGACATAATCCGGAATCGATTCGGTTTCTTTTTCGAGATTGTCGCGAGCTACATAAGACCAAACTGCCACGAGCTCATTCGGTTTGGGAAACGAAAGCGGGTGGAGCAACACGGCGTCCAATACGCTGAAGATCGCGGTGTTCGCACCAATACCGAGCGTAAGCGTCAAAATCGCGATCACAGTGAAACCCGGCGCCTTTACCAGCATCCGCAATGCAAATTTTAAATCCGCGATCATCGTTCTCCCTTCACAAGTCAGCTTCTGAGTATTGACGAATTCATTCGGTGCGCAGGGCAACCATGGGATCAACTCGTGAGGCGCGTCGCGCAGGGATCAGGCAGGCAATCAGTGACACGATGCTCATGACCAGCGCCGTGCCGAAAAGAGCGGCTATGGGCAGCGTGGGGACGCCGAAGAGAACGCTCTGCATTGCTCTTCCGGCCAGCCCCGCGCCGATCAAACCGACGATGGTTCCAGCCGCGAGCAGGCGCAGGCCTAACGAGAGGAATTGCGCTCCGATCTGCTCGCGTTGCGCACCGAGCGCCATGCGAATGCCGATCTCACGCGTCCTTTGTGCGACCGCGTAACTCAACACGCCATAAGTGCCGATGGCCGCCAGGAGCAGCGCGACGCCGGCGAAAATTCCGGCGAGCAGCGCGGGCGAGCGACGGGCGATGAGACTCTCCGCGATGCGTGTGTCCATCGAACGAATGTTATCGACCGCGAGTTTGGGGTCAGCTGCGCGGACGAGCTTTCGCAGCGTCTCGGCAAATGCTTCCGGACGCTGGCTCGTGCGCGTGACGACGAAAATACTGGCGTTGTCGCGATAAGCGTAAGGCAGGTAAACCGCGCCTTGCCCCTGCGCTTCGGTGAGCGCGGCTTGCTTCACC
>DATHHK010000122.1:0-36861 GCA_035317225.1 Candidatus Udaeobacter sp.
ATCGAGTTGATGGCCGCAGCTGCATCGCGTTTCGATATCGCGCGCTTCGGGGCGGAGGTGATGCGCTTTTCGCCGCGACAATGCGACGTGATGATTGTTGCCGGTACTGTCACCTACAAAATGGCGCTGGCAGTAAAGCGAATTTATGAGCAAATGCCGGAGCCGAAATGGGTGATTGCGATGGGTGCGTGCGCGTCCACGGGAGGCATGTATCGCTCGTACGCTGTCCTGCAAGGAATCGACCAGCTGCTTCCGGTCGATGTTTATATTTCCGGTTGTCCCCCACGCCCGGAGGCGTTGCTGGCCGGTTTGATGAAATTGCAGGAGAAAATTTCGCTGGAACATTCGTTCAGAAATCAGAAACCAGAGTTAGCGGAGAGGCTTGAAGAGGCGCTCGCATGACCCCGCGTCATTCCGAGTGAAGTCGAGGAATCCTATCGAGAACCGATGGGTTTCATCAGGGATCCTTTGATTCCGCTCCGTTTCGCTCAGAATGACAGTTATGACCGACCAGGAGTTGTTCGACTTGTTAGGTGACAAGTTTGAACAGAAGATTCAGAACAAGACTGAGTTTCGCGGTGAGACGACTTACGAGATTGCCGCAAACAATCTTCATGAGATCGCAGCATTTTGCCGCGACAAACTTTTGTTCGATTACCTGGTTGATATCACCAGCATCGACAATTTTGGCGAAGAACCTCGGTTCGAAATTATCTATCACCTTTACTCGATGCCCCGCGCAGTTCATCTGCGCTTAAAATCAAAAGTTCCGGATGAAGCAGGCGCCGTGGATACCGTTTCCGACATTTGGCCAACCGCAAATTGGCACGAGCGCGAGATTTACGACATGATGGGAATTAAATTCAACGGGCATCCCGATCTCCGTCGTATTTTAATGTGGGACGGCTATCCGTTCTTCCCGCTGCGGAAAGATTTCCCGCTGGAAGGCCTTCCGAGCGAAATGCCCGATGTCGCTTTCACAAAAGTGACACCTCTGGAAGGCGGTCCCTTTGTAACAGTTCCGAGCACTGCGACATCAAAAGACCGCGAACCTCGCGCCCGGCCTCCGGAATTGTAAGTGCAAAATGCTGCCTGCCTGGCGGTGGCGCCCTACGAACCCCTAGGCTGCTGAGACGGGTGGCGCGCTTTCGGGTTTGCGCGTCGCAATCATCACGTCTGGACGCAAAGCTTCGTCGCGCGAAATGATTGTCGTAGTTTTTTGGCCCAGCTTTGGATACGCGATTCGGCTGTGGAGCATCATTAAAAGGGTGAAGCGGAAGCGTTCGGCGATGATTTTCAATTCACCAAGAGTTAGATCGCAATCGTCCAGTTGCCGGTCGCTGATGCGCTCCTCGATTATCTCGTTAACAAGTGTTTCGATTCTTTGCGGAGTTGGTTTCTCCAGGCTGCGCGACGCACTTTCGATAGCGTCGGCCAGACTGACGACAGCGCTCTCTTTCGTCTGCGGCTTCGGTCCGCCATAGCGAAAACTCTCTTCCTTGACCTCTGGAATGTCGTCCTCGCGGAGCTTCATAATTTTCCCGCCTGCGCGTGCATCCTCATGCTGCTGAAGAGCGCGTTGATAAAAATAACGAACGAGCGATGTGCCGTGATGCTCCTGGATGATATCGATGATTCGCTGATTGAGCTTGTATTTCAGAGCGAGATCAACGCCTTCTTTCACATGCGCGATGATGATCAATGCGCTCATCGTTGGCGCTAAATCATCGTGTGGGTTGCGCTCAAAGCTCATGTTTTCGGTGAAGTATTCCGGCTTCACCAGTTTGCCGACATCGTGGAAATACGAACAGACACGACAGAGCGTTGCGTTTGCGCCGATTGCTTCTGCAGCAGATTCGGCAAGGTTAGCTACGACCAGACTGTGATGATACGTCCCGGGCGCTTCGATGGTCATGCGGCGCAGCAACGGATGGTTTAAATCGGACGCTTCCAGCCACGAAATGTCCGTTGTGATTTCGAACAGGTTTTCAAGAATCGGGAGCGCACCGCCAACCAGAGTGGCAGTCAAAATTCCATTACCGACAGCGAGCGCACTTTGCAATCCGATCATGCCCCAATCATTGGCCGTCGGATAAAACCAACTGATCGGTCCGATCAGACCGAACGTGAGGGACAGTAACCAGATGGCGAGCCCGACCCAAAATCCGGCACGGATCAAATTGCTGCGCCGTCGCACCTGTAAGGTGAGCGAGACCGCTGTGAATCCACTGATCAAACTCGTTACGAGCAGCGGCGCGTCTATCGGCCCAAACAACATGCTACTCCAAAGACTTACAAAAAATGCAGCGTAAAGCCCGTGATGGCGGCCCAGCAACACGCTCAGCACAAGTGGCGCAAACGCATAAGGCATGATCAACCCCGCCATTTCGGGCTTCAAAAATCGATAATTGCCGCTGTTACAAAGCACGAGCAGCAGTTTCGTGACGGCCAGTTGCACCAGAATGAGGGCAAAGATGAGAAGGATGCGCGAGCTTCGTGAAAAGCTCTTGGGTTGGTTGATCCAAAGCTGCGTTATCGCCGTGGCCAGAACCAGCAACGCAATGATAAAGTTCTTGGTTGGCTCCGGTTGCTGGCCGCTGAAGACAAGAAACGCGAGTCCACCGGCAAACACCGCAAAAATCGCGACCCTGACGAAGGGCGAATATTCCAGGTTGCGCTTCAGTTCGCTGCGGGTCCGGCGGCGCCGCGTTTTTCGCGAGGCGAGGCCGCGTCTGATGAGTCTGCCGCGTTTGGAAAAATCGAACATTTCGTTTTTTACTTGCGTGGTGATGGCGCAGGCGATCGGTGCTGCTGGTAGGCGCCAATAATGGCCCGCACTAATTCATGCCGCACGACGTCGCGCTCGGTAAAATACACGGTAGCGATTCCCGGGACAGCCTTTAATGCCTGCAATGCTTCCACGACCCCGGAGCGCTTGTTCGCCGGCAGATCAATTTGCGTAACGTCACCGGTTACCACGCATTTGGAGTTCAAGCCGATTCGCGTCAGCAGCATGAACATCTGCTCCGTCGTAGTGTTTTGCGCTTCATCCAGAATGACAAAGGCATTGGTCAACGTGCGCCCGCGCATGTACGCCAGCGGAGCCACTTCAATGGTCTGCCGCGCAATGGCGCGCTCCATTTCCTCTGGCTCTAACATTTCACGCAAGGCATCGTAAAGGGGGCGCAGGTATGGAGTGATCTTTTGTTCGAGGTCGCCCGGAAGAAAACCGAGCGCCTCGCCAGCTTCCACTGCGGGTCGCGTCAAGATAATACGGGCTACCTGCTCTTTCTTAAGCGCCGCGACCGCCATGGCGACGGCAAGGTAAGTTTTTCCCGTGCCAGCCGGCCCAATTCCAAAAACGACGTCGTGCTTTTGAATTGCCTCGACATAAGCCCGCTGGTTTGCGCTTCGCGCAACGATCGGGGGCTTGCGGGACGAGGTAGTGATTTTGGTCGATACAACATCGCCCAGATTCTCATCGCGTTCTTCGCTAACCGCCTTGAGCGTATAATTGAACTCATGCCTTTGAATGTCCACGCCCTGCTGGCGCGCTTTCTCGAGTTGCTGAAATACCTGCTGCGCTTTATCGACGTGGCTCGAGTCTCCTTCCAGTTTCACCCAGCCTTCGCGCGTGGTCACTTTCACACCGAGTGAATCCTCAAGATTTTTCAAGAGTTTAATGTCATTAGCGTACAGCGACTGCAAAGCACGCGGGCTCTCAAACTGAAGGGTGCGAGTTTCAGTCATCGTCAATTCGTGGCATCGGCATCCTTGGCCATTGCAACCTGGCTAAGAGGCAATGCCACGAATCCTGCCCTACCGGAAACCATACACCAGCGCCCAATGCGTGCGTTCCTCTGGCGATTCCTCCACGCTGACGATGATAAAGTAACTCCCGGTGGTCTTTGGAACGACGTGCGCAGCGGCAAAATGGCCTTTCTCCCAGCTGTCTGGTTCTTCCGCCAGCTTTCCATCCGAATCGTAAATATGAACGGACACCTTCGCCCGATCGACTTCGGTTCCCAGCCAGAACCAATATTCGTTCCCTTTGAATAATTGCTGTCGGACTGCTTTCTTTTCACCAGAAGCGAGGTCGCCGCCCCAGTAATCCTCACGCACCTGAAATCCTTGTTTTACATATGGTTCCGCTGCCTGAAGAGCAAACGACTGTGCATCATCCACCGAGGCGCAGACTGCACGCTGCATGACGATGACAGCCGTAAGCAGGAAGCTGCCGCGTAAAAGAATTTTCGCGAAACGGTTCATCGAAATTTCCTAATCCCTCGTGACGATGCCAGCGCCGAGCCGCGTCGTGATCTCGTTGACCTTCTTAACTGATTCGGCAGGAATGCGCGCGCTGCCGACATCAATGAGAGGCTTCACTTCGCCCAGGGCGTCTTGAATTTGGTGAATGATCGGAAGATTAAACTCTGGCATCGCCTTCAGTCTCGCCTGGAAATAAACTAGGAGATCGGGCTGATGCAGAAGCTCTGCGCCGTCGGCGGAAAAATGTTGTTTCACGACGGAGGTCAATACTTCCGTGCCCCTCAGCCACCCGCCCAGACTGACGAGCTGCGACAATTTTTCATCGTGCACTTCGTTCATTGCCTGTTGCACACTGTTTTGGGTGCGATCCAGTTCCTGCCGCACATTTTCCCAATTACGTTTATCTGCCGCCTCGATAATCGCCTTGGCATGTGGCGTGATCGAGTTTCCGACGCCAATTCCTTTCGACAATGCCAGGACGCGTTGGCCAATGTCCTTTACCGCCGGCGCGTCTTCCGCTTGCACCGCAATAAAGCCATCTGCGATCACCGCCCCCAACAACAGGGCGATGCGCGGCCGCTCGGTAAAATTTGGCCCCTTATCGCTGCGGACGTGTTCCTTCCAATTGACCCCACCCAGCTTGTTCAGCGCCCCGAAAATTTCGTTCGGCAAAGGCACCACAACGTCTTCCACAGTCGTGGATAATTGGTTAATATTGATGTGCTGGGGGGCCTGCGCGCCATGCGCGCACAGAGAAAGGCCCCCCACTGCGGCTACAATTAACTTCAGATGTCTAGTAAACAGAATCATTGGAAGCTTCGAATGTTGATTTCGAGGTCGTATCTAGGATTTAATGAACCGAACTTTAAGCAAAACCGCTGCCGTACACAAATCCCTGCTCAAAACATTTTGAATCGCCTTAATCGAAACACTCCATTACCCCTGCGGCGCCGCAGCCTGCCTTCCCTATGGATCTGACCCGGCTAGAGCAGATCCTCGACCGCGCATCTTCCAGGCGGATCACGGTAATCGGCGATCTGATGCTCGATGAATTTGTCTGGGGAAAAGTCGGGCGCATCTCGCCTGAGGCGCCCGTCCCCGTCGTAGAGGTAACCGGAGAATCATTTTACCCGGGAGGCGCTGCCAACGTCGCGCGCAACCTGCGCGAGTTCGTGGACGGCGTCGCGATCATCGGTCTGCTGGGCAAAGATCGCGGCGGCCAGCAGCTTCAGGAATTATTGTCGGAACAAAAGATCGATATCTCGAATGCCGTTATAGAGGCAACTTTTCACACCATCGTTAAAACCCGCATCGTTGCGCGTCATCAACAGGTTGTTCGTGTCGATCGCGAAAGGTTTGTCGGGCCTGCGGCTTCCCAAATTCAAGAAGTCGTGGCTGCAGTACGAAAGAGTATTCCAGAGACCGATGCAATTATTTTCGAAGACTACGGCAAAGGCTTTTTATCGACCGAACTGGTTTCGCAGATCGCAGATGCTGCGCGGTCAGCGGGCAAGATCGTGGCTGCGGATCCTAATCCCCGCAACCTGGTCGAGTGGCGTGGCTTGACAGTAATCAAGCCGAACCGCACTGAAGCTTTTCACGCTGCAGGTGTTTCCAGCGGCGATACGGAAACCGCTCCGTCCCAGGATGCGGATCTGAAGCGCGCCGGCGAAACGCTTCTTAAAAAATGGGAAACAGAAAATGTCCTCATCACTCTGGGCGAACAGGGCATGATGCTTTTCCAAAAGAAAGAAGCACCGCACTACATCCCCACGAAGGCGCGAGAGGTTTTCGACGTCTCGGGCGCGGGTGATACGGCCATCGCTCTCTTTACACTCGGTCTCGCCTGCGGAGCGACCCCCACCGAAGCGGCAGAAATCGCCAACTACGCGAGCGCGGTAGTCGTAAGCAAGCTGGGAACAGCAACCGTGACACGAGAGGAATTAGTGGCCAGTTTTCGAGAGGAATCCGAAAGTGGCTAATGAATTGTCGGCTGCCGTTTTTATCGATCGCGACGGAACGATCATCGAGGATGCAGATTACTGTTCCCAACCAAAACAGGTGAAGGTTTTTCCTGACGTTTCTCAGGCTTTACGGCGTCTGAAATCAAATGGATTCAAACTCATTGTTATTACGAACCAAAGCGGCATCGGCCGAGGCTTTTTCACCGTTGACGAATATCGCTCCGTCGAATCGGAAGTTTCTCGTCAACTGGGTCATGGCTTGATCGCTGCAACGTATTTTTGCCCCGATGTCCCTGGTCAGATTTCAAGTCATCGCAAGCCATCGCCTGGAATGATTTTGCAAGCCAAGCGAGACCACCAAATCGATCTGACGCGTTCGTTTTTTATCGGTGACAAGGAGATCGACGTCGAGTGCGGCCGCAACGCCGGTGTACGAACAATCCGAGTTCAAACCGGATTTGACCGCGACATCGCTGGAAGCGCTGCGGATTGGACCGCAAAAAACTTCTCCGCCGCAGCGCGGATTATTTTAGACGAACGGTCATGACTATCGATCTCGCGCATGAGTAAAGCGGTTGGAATTATTCCGGCCCGGTGGGGTTCTACGCGATTTCCTGGAAAACCACTGTATCCTATTGATGGAAAGCCGGTTCTGAAACGGGTTTTCGAGCGCTGCCTCCGCGCCAAAAGCTTGGATCTGGTTGTCATTGCGACTGACGATATGCGAATCGCCTCCGCGGCGTTTGATTGGGGTGCAGAGGTCGCACTGACTTCGTCCCAACACCTCAGCGGCACGAATCGAGTTGCTGAAGTGGCGAGGAAAACAAAGCAGTTCGCGTTCGTAGTTAATATCCAAGGCGACGAACCGTTGATCGATCCGCGGTTGATCGACAGGCTTGTCGAAAAGCTGCGTTCCGATCGCAAAGTGAAAATCGTGACCGCAGCACATCCATTTAAGAATCCGACGGACGCTTTTTCTTCCCATCAAGTGAAGGTGGTTCTCGATCTTTGCGGCAACGCTCTTTATTTCTCTCGCGCGCCAATTCCATTCCAACCTTCAGGAAGCGGCGGTCTCCGGTCTGGCGGACGAGGAAATGGGCAGCCTAGACATCGTCCCTCCTTGTTCCGCCACCAGGGCATTTATGGATTCCGGCGCCAAACGCTGCTCCAATTTGTGAGATGGAAACCAAGCCCTCTGGAACGCAGTGAATCGCTCGAACAATTGCGCGCACTGGAAAATGGTGTAAAGGTTCATGTGCTCGTTACTGCTACAGGATCGCCGGGCATTGACACACCCGAAGACGCAACGGCGCTGGAGCAAAAGCTTGCCCGCGCAAAGGGGAAATTGCCCTTGTGAAATACATTTTCATCACTGGCGGCGTGATTAGTTCCCTTGGCAAAGGATTGACCGCCGCATCGCTTGGAACGCTCCTCGAAGCACGTGGTCTGCGCGTTGTTCTTCAAAAGTTTGATCCTTATCTGAATGTAGATCCTGGCACGATGAATCCCTTCCAGCACGGCGAGGTGTACGTGTTGGACGACGGCGCGGAAACCGATCTCGACCTCGGCCATTACGAGCGCTTCACCAATTGCGTCCTATCGCGGCACAACAATCTCACCAGCGGTCAGGTGTACGAGTCGGTCATTTTAAAGGAACGCCGCGGTGATTACCTCGGTAAAACCGTACAGGTGATTCCGCACGTCACCGATGTAATAAAAGGACGCATCCGTGAAATTTCAGACGAAAGCAAATACGATGTCGTCATTACCGAAATCGGGGGCACAACCGGTGACATCGAAGGACTCCCCTTTTTGGAAGCGATTCGCCAATTCATTCTCGAAGTAGGGGCGCCAAATGTGCTCAACATGCACGTCACGCTGGTTCCTTACATTAAGGCTGCGCACGAACTGAAGACGAAACCAACCCAGCAAAGCGTAGCCAAGTTGCGCGAAATCGGTTTGCAACCGCAGGTTTTGATTTGCCGGACAGAGCGGATGCTCGATCTCGATCTGCGGCAAAAACTCTCAATGTTCTGCAGTGTTGCGGAAAAAGCGGTAATCGAAGAACGCGACGTGGCGCACACAATTTACGAAGTGCCGTTGACGCTTCACGCCGAAGGGCTGGACCAGTTGGTGTGCGATCTTTTGGGCTTAAAAACCCGTCAGCCGGATCTCGCAGAATGGAAAAATTTTGTAAAGCGAGTCATTAGCCCCTCGAAACGAGTCAGAATTGCTGTTATCGGCAAATATTTCGAGGTCCGGGACGCTTACAAGAGTATTTACGAATCGCTCACGCACGCTGCTGCGAGCGAAGATTGCGGAATCGATCTCGAACTAATCGACGCGGAATCGCTGCAAGACGGCGTTGACGGCCAGTTCAAAGATGTGTCCGGTGTTTTGATTCCTGGCGGTTTTGGCCTTCGCGGCGTTGAAGGAAAAATCAAAGCCGCGCGTTTTGCGCGAGAGCATAAGATTCCATTCCTTGGGCTTTGCCTCGGCATGCAGGTGGCAACGATTGAGTTTGCGCGAAACGCCTGCGGCATCAAAGACGCCAACAGCACCGAGTTCAACAAAAACACAACAGAACCGGTGATCTCGTTGCTGGAAGAGCAGCGAGGCGTTAAGAACATGGGCGCCAGCATGCGTCTGGGCACATGGCCGACGAAAATCGCCAAAGGCACACTCGCGGAAAAAATTTATGCCAGCACCGAAGTGATGGAGCGCCATCGTCACCGATACGAGTTCAACATGAAATATCGTGATCAGATGAATGAAAAAGGCTTTGTCATTTCCGGCACGTCTCCGGACGGAACGCTGGCTGAGCTAATCGAGCTTCGTGATCATCCCTATTTTGTCGGTTGCCAATATCACCCTGAATTTCAAAGCAAACCGAACAAACCGCATCCGCTTTTCCAAGGATTCATTCAGGCGTGTCTCGAATATCAGAATCGTGCGACGCGCGCTCCAAGCGATCGAGAATCGCCGCGCCGAGTCCCTGAGCAGGAACTCGTTCTGCAACGATAAGGTCGTGATCTAGCTCGTCGAGCTCGCGCAAATAACGAAACAAATTGGCAGCGGCTTCACGTAAATCTTGACGCTCACTTAGAGTTCGAACGGCTGCGAACCTTCCTTCTGGTATCGCCGCATTCCAGGCCAGCAATCCGACACGATAGTTTGCCGCCAGCACGAACGATTCAGCGTTGTCGATCAATCGAAACGGAGTCTTCGGCGAGTAGTGAGATGGCAACTGTCCGGGAGCGAAGATTTTCTGCTGCGCGCTAACGCTGTCGATCTTGCCAAACTCAGCGAGTTGTTCGGCAGTGATTGGCCCGCGGCGCAGGATGTGAATCTTGTTGTCGTGCACAGCGATAATGGTCGATTCGACGCCGTGCGTGCTCGGGCCGGCGTCAATAATCAGCGGGATGCGTCCGCTTAGTTCATCAAAAGCGTGCTGAGCAGTTGTGGGGCTAATCCGACCAAACCGATTTGCGCTTGGCGCGGCGAGCGGTTTCTCGAACGCGGAAATGATTCCGGCAAAAACGGGATGCGAACTTATTCGCACGGCAACTGTGTCGAGCCCGGCGGTGACGATGTCTGGAACAATTGGCTGTCGGGCCAGAATTAGCGTGAGCGGTCCGGGCCAGAATTGCGAGATCAGCTTCTCGATCTGCGCGCGAGAACGATTATCGACCTTCGCAACGCGCTCGAGCCAGTTTTCGCCAGGTAAATGCACAATCAGCGGATCGAAACGCGGTCGCTCTTTCGCGTCGAAAATTTTTGCGACCGCAACAGGATTGAGCGCATCAGCCGCGAGTCCGTACACGGTTTCCGTTGGAAGCGCGACCACTTCACCTTTGCGCAGCAGTTCAATCGCGTGCTGTTTGGCGGCAGTCTGGCTGCCACGCAGTAGCGTCGCCGCTACAGTTTCGGTTTTCACCTTGGCAGCTTGGCCGACAGGACCGCTTCAGATTGCTTCTTGCGAAAAGCTTCTAATTTATTCCGAATCGCGTCGTCAGAACCTGCCAGAATAGCGCAGGCAAGAAGCGCAGCGTTTTTGGCGCCCGCTTCGCCGATAGCCAGCGTCCCCACCGGAATTCCACCAGGCATTTGTGCAGTCGAAAGAAGTGAATCGAGTCCCTGCAGTTTTGATTGAATTGGCACTCCTAAAACTGGGAGCAAGGTATGCGCGGCAATCACTCCAGCTAAATGTGCCGCACCACCTGCGCCGGCGATGACGACGCGCAATCCGCGTGCTGCCGCATTGCGCGCAAACTCAGCTGTCGCGTCTGGCGTTCGGTGTGCGGAGAGAACGTGTGCCTCGTTAGGCACTCCCAGTTCATCGAGCGTTTCGACGGCATGACGCATTGTTTCCCAATCGGATTTGCTACCCATGATGACAGCAACCAATGACTTTGATTCGGGCATGGGAAGATTGTAGGGAGTTTTTTGTGAAACGCCAAGCAGGGGTAGCAAAATGGGTGTGGGCCGTCAGACGCATCTGGTAGTTTCGGTAAAATCGTGTTTCAACACGATTAATAGCGCACTTGGCGAAAACGACGTCTTAATGAAATATTGCGCAATGGATCATTAAAGCGATCAACGCGCGTGATGAATTGTCCCCACAAATCGATCGTCCTCATCGGCATGATGGGTGCTGGCAAATCCGCAGTCGGGCGTTGTTTGCAGCAGCGAACCGGCTTTACGCGCTTTGATACTGATGAGATGGTAAGCTCGAAATTTGGAATCCCGATTTCACAAATTTTCTCGACACGCGGCGAGGATAAGTTCCGGGAAGCGGAGACGGAAGTTCTCCGAAGGATATCCCCCGACCAACGCTCAATCATCGTGACCGGAGGCGGAATCATATTACGCGAAAAAAACGTCGCCCTTTTAAGGCGCCTTGGCGCAGTGGTATGGCTGGTGGGAGAGAAAGGAACACTCTTCAATCGGGCTTCGCGAACTGCCAATCGACCATTACTGCAAGGGAAAAATCCGAGGAAAGCGTTCGCCGAAATGTTGCAAGCGCGCCTGCCACTTTATGCAAAGATTGCCGATATCCGAGTCGATACATCGGCGCTTACCGACGAAGAAGTCGCGGTCGCAATTTTGACCAAGCTCAAAGGAGATTATCGTAATTCAACATCGACATAACTAACGCCGGTTACCGCGTGATGACCGAGACAGCTGCATATTCAATTGATCGCGACAGCGCGCGACTGGACTTGAAGCAACGATTGCTTTCATTTGCCCGCGAGATTGGTTTTGACTCCTGCCGCGTCGCAGACTGCGGTTCCGCACCACACGCGGACGAATTTCGAAATTGGCTGGATGAAGGCGGACACGGTGAGATGAGTTACATGGAGCGCGGGGAAGAAAAACGCTGTGATCCGCAGAAGGTATTGCTGGGCGCGCGCTCGATCGTTGTTTTGGCGCTGAATTATTTCCAAGGAAAACCCCAAGCAGGCGAAACGCCTGCCGCAGCAGGCAGAATCGCGCGATATGCGTGGGGCGATGACTATCACGATTTGATTGCAAACAAGCTCGCTAAAATCGACGAGTTTCTTCGCGCGTTCGGCGGACAACAGAAATGTTATGTCGATACCGGGCCGGTTTTGGAACGCGATCACGCGGCGCAGGCCGGCATCGGCTGGCATGGCAAGAGCACGATGCTAATCGACGAACGACTTGGAACCTGGTTTTTTCTAGCAGAAGTTTTGACGACTCTCGAACTGCCGCCGGATGAGCCTGTGCCAGATCGCTGTGGAACCTGTGAGCGCTGTATCAAGGCGTGTCCCACCGGTGCAATCACCGCCCCACATCGTCTGGATTCGCGTCGCTGCATTTCGTACCTGACAATCGAACTTAAAGGGTCCATCCCGCTGGCTCTTCGACCACTTATCGGAGACAGAATTTTCGGTTGCGACGATTGCCTTGATGCCTGCCCATGGAATCGTTTTGCCCAAGTGTCGCGTGAAGCTGCGTTCTTTGCGCGTCCCTCAACGGTGGGCATGCCGCTACGCGATTATCTCAGTTTGAGCGATGACAACTTCCGCGTGCTTTTCAAAAATTCACCGATCAAACGGATCAAACGTCGCGGTTTTTTACGGAACGTTTGTGTCGCATTGGGCAATGTTGGAGATCCATCCGATTTAGCCGCGCTTGAGCGCGCCAGAGCCGATCCCGAGCCGTTAATCGCAGAGCACGCGAAATGGGCGATTCACCGGATTCGGTCTCGACACGAAATCAATCTATCTCATTGGGCAGCGAGGCGGGCCTCATCCAGGGAGACTACAATCAATTGAATCCATAGTCGTTCCTCGGCGCATCGTAGAATTGTTATGAACGGGATTTTGTTTGCAAGAGTCAAACAAGCGATTAATTCTGACGCCTTCACCCCGAGAGCCGCCCCTCCGATGCACCAAACCGTAGGCACACCCGCCCGCGCGCCGTTGACGGTGAAACAGCGTCGGGCCCGGCGTAAAAAACAGATCATTTACGGATTGATCGCCCTGGTTGTGCTCTGGATCGTTGGGTCGATTATCTGGGGCAAACGGGAGAAACCGATTCCGGTCACAACAGAGACGGCGATTCGCAAAACCATCGTGCAAACGGTTTCGGCGACGGGGAAAATACAGCCTGAGGTTGAAGTCAAGATTTCGCCCGAAGTCGCTGGCGAAATTATTGAATTGCCGGTCGACGACGGGATGCAGGTCAAGAAAGGCGATCTACTGGTGAAAGTTAAACCTGACTCCTACAAGGCGCTTGTTGAGCAACAGGAGGCGGCGATCAGCGCAGCGAAGGCCACTAATCTCCAGCAAAAAGCCACCATGATGAAGACTGAGCTGGATCTCAAGCGGGCGGAAGACTTGTTCGGCAAAAAATTGATTTCAGTGCAGGAATATAACGCGGCGGAAGCGGCTCGCGACGTGGCGAAGAACACCCACGAAAGTTCGCTGCACGAAATCGAGCGCGCCCAAGCCGGCTCGAGTCAGGCGCGCGATCAATTGTCGAAGACGACGATTTACTCGCCTATTGATGGCACAATCACAATTCTTAATAGCAAATTGGGGGAGCGTCTTGTAGCGACGGGACAATTCGCCGGCACGGAAGTGATGCGGGTGGCCGACCTCGGCCACATGGAAGCGCGCGTCGATGTGAATGAGAATGACGTTGTGAATGTGAAGCTGGGCGACAAGGCCGAAATAAAAATCGACGCTTATGGCGATCGGAGGTTTAAAGGTACCGTTTATCAAATTGGTAACACTGGGAAGACAACCGGCGCCGGCACCCAGGAAGAAGTCACCAACTTTGAGGTTAAAATTCGAATCGAAGACCACGACGTGGTGTTGAAGCCTGCGCTCAGCTGTACCGCGGACATCCAAACAAACGAGGTGAAAGACGTCGTGGCCGTGCCGATGCAAGCCGTGACGATTCGCACGGGCGATACCAATTTAAGTCCAGAAGAAATCGAAAAGAAAAAGCAGAAGGTCGCGCAGCGGGACAAAGGCGACAACAACGCGGAGTTCGTCGACGGACGTGCGGAAAAGGCGGCGCAGAAAGAAGGGCGCGAGAAACTTGCCAAGGTTGTGTTCCTGAAAAAGGGCGGCAAGGCGGAGATGGCGAAAGTGACGACTGGCATTTCCGATGACACTTACACGGAAATTAAGAGTGGGATTCAGCCCGGCGACGAAGTGATCTCGGGAAGTTATAGCGCGATCAGTCGAAAGTTGAAGGAGGGCGCGAAGGTGACCCTCGACAAAGAAGGAATCAAATAGTCTCGGCGAGCGACTGTCGAGGTTGCGATGGAAACTCGAAATTCAATCAGACCGCTCGGCCCGGTCGTAATCGACATTGAGAACATCACCAAAGACTACGTCATGGGCGAGGAAACCGTGCGCGCCCTGCGCGGTGTGACCTTGCAGATACGCCGCAACGAATACCTCGCCATCATGGGGCCGAGCGGCAGCGGTAAGTCAACGCTGATGAACATGCTCGGTTGTCTCGATACCCCGACTTCTGGCCGCTACGAGTTCAACGGCAAGAACGTTGCCGAAATGGACGATGACGAGCTCGCAGCCGTTCGCAATCGGGAAATCGGCTTCGTGTTTCAAACGTTTAACCTTCTGCCGAGATCGACGTCGTTACGTAACGTCGAGCTGCCGCTCATCTATGCCGGGGTCGATCCCGAACGGCGCGAAGCACGCGCAACGCAGGTGCTGGAAGATGTTGGCTTGGGCGATCGCATCCATCACAAACCCAATGAACTTTCGGGCGGTCAGCGTCAGCGCGTGGCCATCGCCCGCGCGCTCGTCAACGAACCATCAATTATTCTTGCCGATGAGCCGACCGGTAATCTCGATTCCAAGACCGGAGACGAAATCATGGAGTTGTTGGAGAATTTATATCGTAGCGGCAACACAATTATCCTCGTCACGCATGAGCGAGACATCGCCGTCCACGCGCGTCGCACAGTGCACTTGCGCGACGGACTCATCGAGATGGACCACGTGGGATTTATTCCCGAGATCGATCTGCCGGTTGCAGGATAATCCGACATGAAACGCTTTTTCTACGAGCTGAGCGAAAGCTGGAAAATCGCGGCGGCGCAAATGCGATCGAATCTGACGCGCTCAACGCTCACCGCGCTCGGCGTTATTATCGGCATTATTGCCGTGACGCTGATGGGCACCGCCGTGAACGGGATATCCGTAGGTTTTGATAAAAGCATGGCCGTGCTCGGCGATGACGTTCTCTACGTTACGCAATGGCCGTGGAAGCCCGTGGACGATTGGTGGAACTACCGCGATCGCAAAAAGATCAAAACCGAATACGTCGAGACCTTGAACCGGATGATCGCGGCGACCCCGAACTCGAACCTGATTGTCGCAGTGCCGACATCGAATTTGATGCGATCCGTGAAGTATGGCGGTAGTCAGGTGGACAACGTCTTCGTTCTCGGGACGACGTCCGATTTTATCTTAACATCGACAATCGATTGTACGGTCGGCCGATTCTTTAACGAACTCGAATCGCGCGGCGGCGCCAATGTTGTTGTGATCGGCTATGACGTGGCCGACGCGCTTTTCCCATCCGAGAGTCCGATTGATAAATCGGTGTTGATCAACGGCCAGTTGTTCAAAGTCATAGGCGTAAACACGCGACAGGGCACCTTTCTCGGTTTGTTCAGTTGGGATTCGATGGTCGCGATGCCGCTCGGCGCGTTTAACAAATATTTCTCGGCCAAGAGCGAATCGGATGTGCGCGTGAAAGTAAAAGACAAAACCAAACTCGCCGAAGCCAAAGACGAGCTTATCGGTTTGATGCGGCGCGTGCGTGGACTGCCGCCCGAGAAAAAAGACGATTTCTCGATCAACGAACAGCAGGCCTTCAAAAGCACGCTCGATCCCGTGAAAAACTCAATCGCGATTGCCGGCCTGTTTATCACCGGCTTATCACTTTTTGTCGGCGCGATCGGCATCATGAACATCACGTTCGTTAGTGTGAAGGAGCGCACGAAAGAAATTGGAACACGCAAGGCGCTCGGCGCGCGACGGCGAACGATCCTGCTGCAATTCCTGATCGAATCGACAGCGCTTTGTCTGCTCGGCGGATTTATCGGCCTCGCGTTTGCTTATCTAATGTGCTTTGGAATCGGCAAAGTTTTCCCCTCTTTTCCGATTCATTTCTCAGTCGGCCTAGTGCTCGTCAGCATGATCGTTTCAATATTGACTGGCCTGTTCTCGGGATTCGCTCCAGCTTGGACGGCGTCGCGCCTCGATCCAGTAACAGCGCTCAGATACGAGTAGAAATCGCAATGTTATTTCGTGAAGTCATTAAGATGGCGTGGTCGTCCCTGGGCGCGAACAAGCTGCGCTCCGCGCTCACAATGCTCGGTATCACCATCGGCGTCTTTTCGGTGATTTCAGTCATGACCGCGATCGGCGCATTGCAATACTCGATCGAGAACGGCATTAGTTTTCTCGGTTCTAACATCTTTCAGTTCGCGAAATATCCGGCCAACGTCAGTGCGAGCGGCGACGTCCAGGAGAAATTTCGTAACCGACACGATATCACCTACAAGCAGGCGCTGCATTATTACCGATTGATGGAAGGCGACGCGCGTGAGATTTGCCTCAAAAGTTTTGGTTACGAGGTAAAAGGCCAGGCGGTCTATAACGGGATTAAGACAACGCCCAGTCTTCTTATTGTAGGAACCAATAAAAGTTTTCTCACCGCGAATGCTCACACACTAGGTTATGGCCGCAATTTGAATGATGAAGACGTCGAGTTTTCGCGGCGCGTAGTTGTCGTCGGAAAGGTGGTCGAGAAACGACTGTTCCCTCACGAGACGCCGATCGGCAAAGTCATTCGCGTGAGCGGACACACCTACACGATCGTTGGCGTGCTCGCCGAAAAAGGGACGGCATTCGGGCAAAGCCAGGACGACTTTGTGATCATGCCGATCACGCGTTTTTTCGAGGATTACGGCGAAGCCAAACGCACCGTCAACATCGCAACGCAAGCCTTCACTCAGGATACTTACAATCGTACGTTCGATCGCGCGATCGGCGCTATGCGTATCGCGCGCGGCTTGCGTCCGGACCAGCCAAATGATTTCGAGATTTACAGCAACGACTCGCTTAAGAGCGCGTTCGTTAACGTCGCTGGATATGTTCGAGTGGGAGCATTTGTCATTAGTTTCATCGCGCTGGTCGCGGCCGGAATCGGTATCATGAATATCATGCTGGTGAGCGTGACCGAACGCACAAAGGAAATCGGTGTCCGCAAATCGATTGGTGCCCGTAGCCGCGACATCTTACGGCAATTTTTGACCGAGGCCGTTTTCATTTCCCAGGCCGGCGGTGTTCTGGGAATCGTTCTCGGGATCATCGTCGGCGATCTGCTGGCAGCGTGGCTCAAGATGGACGCCATTTTCCCCTACGGTTGGGCTATCGCCGGTCTTCTGGTCTGCTCAGCGATCGGGATCGGCTTTGGTCTCTACCCGGCCTATCGCGCGGCCAATCTCGATCCAATCGAAGCGTTGCGATACGAATAACGGTCACTCTAAGCCGAGAGCCTTGAATGTTGCATCGACGTGTTTGAAATGAATGTCGAGTGAGCAAAGCCGATCGATTTCCGACGCTGAAAGCCTCGAAGTAATCTCTGGTTCGCGTTTTGCGTTTTCGGCAAATGTCCCGTCGCCTTTCCAGGTTTTCATTGCGGCACGCTGCACAGCTTCATATGCAGCTTTGCGTTCCGCGCCCGCGCTCGTGAGAGCAAGCAGGATCGACTGGCTAAAATACAGGCCCTTCGTCAGGGCGAGATTTTGCTGCATCCGTTCGGGGTAAACCTGCAACTTTTCGACAACGTCACGCAACTTCGTCAGCATGTAGTCGAGCAGGACGCACGAGTCCGGAAGAATAATTCGCTCGGCGCTTGAGTGACTAATGTCACGCTCGTGCCACAGCGCGACATTTTCCAACGCCACAACGGCGTTGCCGCGAACGACGCGCGCCAGGCCGCTCAATCGTTCGCTAGTAATGGGATTGCGCTTGTGCGGCATCGCTGAACTGCCTTTTTGTCCTTCGCCGAAAAATTCCTCCACTTCGAGCACTTCGGTCCGCTGGAGATGACGGAATTCGGTCGCCCAACGATCAATGCTTGAGGCGATCACGGCGAGCGTGGTCATAAATTCCGCGTGCCGATCGCGTTGCACGATTTGTGTGGAAAGCGTCGCCGGTTTTAATCCGAGTTTTTCACATACCGTTCGCTCAATCTTTGGATCGACATGTGCGTGTGTACCGACGGCGCCGCTGATTTTACCAACACGAATCCGCTCGCGAGTCTGGGCGAGACGTTCTTCCGCGCGGCCGAATTCATCGTACATCAGCGCAAGCTTCAAACCGAACGTGATTGGCTCGGCATGCACACCGTGGCTGCGCCCGATCATCGGAGTCATTTTGAACCGCCGCGCCTGCTTTGCGATCGCTGTTCGCAAAGATTTCAGATCGGCCAAGAGAAGGTCGCACGACTCATTTAACTGCACCGCTAGGGTCGTATCCAGAATGTCGGACGAAGTTAGCCCCTGGTGAATCCACCGCGCTGCGGGCCCGACTGAGCCAGCGACATTTTCTAGAAAAGCAATGACGTCGTGATTGGTCCTTTGTTCGATCTCAAGAATTTCGGGAATTGAAAATCGCGCCCGTTTCCGAATCTCCAGGGCATCCTGCTTCGGAATTTGGCCGAGCTCCGCCATCGCCTCACAGGCAAGAACCTCGATATCCAGCCAAATCTGAAATTTGCGCTCGTCCGACCAGACTTTGCTCATCTCCGGCCGGGAATAACGATCGATCACCGGACGAACATAGAGTTTTCAGCGATGATTTCCAAAGTGAAATCGCAGGCCAATTGGAGAGGCAAACGGGTACTGCAATTCTCAACTGCCATGGAAGACGTTGTAGGGCGAGCGCTCCGCCTGCAACCCGGAGGTTCCCAACTTATCCGCCTGAGGCGGACGCCCGCAAGCGGCGCGCTTGCCCTACAACGACTTCTTCTTAATTAGACGCGGTCTCCTCCGAAGACTGGGCACGGTTGCTAGCAATCCAAAACAATGCGGCCAGACACCTGTCTGCAACGGCCATTGCAGAATTGGCGACCTAACACACCCGGGCGCGCAAGGATCGTCCGTTGTCCTGCAGACGCACCTGACCGCTGGCGAAAAGGTCTGCGACGGTCGCGACCGTCTCTCTGTTGTTACTCGTGCACGAACTGACTGCCAGGATAAGGTCACCCAGTGACAGACCCGAGAATTTTCGAGGTTTTAAAATTTGTCGATTTCTTTTCATACGATTGCCTCCGTTTTGGGAAGCAATTTCAATACCATTTCCGTTTGTGAATATCTCATCCATAAGCCCTATGTAGTTATTCTTCTCTTATGCACTGTATGACTGACCGATTGCCGACACTTTTGTTCAATTTTGAAACACAAAATGTTGCGTTCCGTGGAATTGGCATTCCTGCTGATAGGTCGCCCAGAAGGCGAATGTCACGAGCGTTATACCTTGGAGCGCGGCTTAGTCAGCCGCATCACGACAAAATACAGAACGCATAACACCAGCACGGCGGCGACGATGACATGCGATTTTGCTTTCAACGCTAGAGCCATCCCCTGCGGATCGCGCAACATCTCGGCAGTGATCGCCGTTTGTCCAAACCAGGCGAGCACCCCGCACCAGAGAGCTGAGCCGACAAACGTCATTACACTGAAAGTGGTGAAGTTCATTCGAACGATACCCGCCGGGATAGAGATGAGATGCCGAATCACTGGTAGCAGTCGTGCAAAAAAAATCCCGCCCGCCTCGTAACGACGCAGCCAATGCTCGGCGCGAATTAATTTCGCTTCGCTGATCATGAAAAGGCGCCCCCATTTCACGATCGCGATGCGCCCGAGCCAACGTGAGACCCAGTAAGTCACGCTGGCCCCCAGCCACGAACCAAACGTGCCGGCGGCGATCACCCCCCACACATTAAATCTTCCCTGCGTGGCAAGAAACGCCGCCGGCGGAATGACAACCTCACTCGGCACGGGAAAGATGGAGCTTTCCATTGCCATGAGTAGGATGATGCCGGGATAACCCCATTCTTGAACCCAGCCGAACCAGATTTGAAGAAGATGATGCATATTGTTATTCCAATCGGAGTCGGGGAATCTCTCGATGTCGAGCCGCAATAAAGTTCGCCCTAGTTCAGTCTAAAAACGAAAATCTGCAATCCCAAATTGAGATGTCGATCTACCGGCGCGTTCTCCGTTACTACACACCATTTCTAGGGCAAACGATCCTCGGATTGGTTCTGTCGCTGCTGGGAGTTGGCCTGAACCTGCTCAAACCATGGCCGTTCAAGCTGATTGTGGACGATTTCCTTCGTCCGGGCCCGGCAGTGCGTAGCGACTGGCGGACCTGGATTCCGTTGCTTTGTCTATCTCTGGTCGTGATCCAGCTTTTTTGGGGAATGATAAATTGGATCACCAACTATCTCTTTGTGAAGATCGGCTTGCAGGCATTGCTCAAATTGCGCACCGATCTCTATTCGTGTTTGCAGTCTCTCTCGCTCAAATTTCACGATGCGCGCCGTTCGAGCGATTCCAGTTTCCGCGTGGCGTACGACTCGCAATCGGTTCAGACGATCTACAACAAGGGGTTCACCAACATCTTTGCATCGGTAATCACGTTGGTTGGGACCTTCCTCATCATGTTGCGGCTGGATTGGCAGCTTACTCTAGTTTCCCTCGCCATTGTTCCGTTAGTTGTTGCCACGATTTATCTGTTTGCCCAGCGAATCCGTCGTGAATCGACATCCATCCAGGAACGGGAGAGCGCGGTCCTTACGCAGGCGCAGGAAGGTCTCAGCTCGATTCGAATGGTCCACGCATTTGGGCGGGAGGAATTCGAAGTACTCCAATTTCACCAACAAGCCCATCAAAGTCTGCAAGCAAACCTGCGGCTTACTTTAACAAACGTAAACAGCGCGCTGGTGATCAGTACATTGATGGTTATTGGCACGGCTGCGATGTATTACATCGGTTCGCTGCACGTTTTAGGGGGCACGCTCACGCTCGGATCGCTGCTCGTTTTCAGCGCCTATTTGCTGATGCTTTATCAACCGCTGGAATCCCTCACCTACACCGCCTGGGCAATGGAAGGCGCGACCGCCGGTGCAAAACGTTGTTTTGAGGTGTTGGACCGGGAAGATGATGTACGCGATTCACCGAATGCGCTTGCGATTTCCTCCGCCCAAGGCGCGATCGCATTTCAATCCGTGAATTTCGGTTACGCCGGTGACCGACACGTCTTGCGTGACATCGACCTGCGCATCGAACCAAATCAAATTGTTGGCCTGGTTGGCGGCACCGGCGCGGGGAAGAGCACGTTGATGAGTTTGGTGCCGCGGTTTTACGATCCTTCCACGGGTTTTGTCATGCTCGACGACCGTGATGTGCGGGAGATCACAAAAAAAAGTCTGCGCGCGCAGATCGCAATCGTCCTCCAAGATACGTTGCTTTTTTCCACAACTGTCCGAGAGAACATCGCGTATGGCCGGTCCGATGCGACGGAAGAAGAAATTATCGAGGCAGCACACCGGGCGCAGGCAGACGAGTTTATCCGACAGATGCCGGACGCCTATGGCAGCGCTGTAGGTGAGCGAGGAGGACACTTGAGCGTTGGCCAGCGCCAGCGCATCGGTATTGCCCGCGCGTTTTTGAAGAATGCGCCGATCTTGCTGCTGGACGAACCCACTTCGGCGCTCGATCCCACAACCGAAGCTGCGATCATGGAAACCATCCAGGAATTAATGCGCGGCCGGACAACTTTGATTGCGACCCATCGCCTCGCCACAATCCATGGCTTGGATCAAATTATTGTGCTTGAGCACGGGCGCGTCGTCGAAAAAGGGCGTGG
This sequence comes from Candidatus Udaeobacter sp., assembly GCA_035317225.1. GTDB lineage: Bacteria > Verrucomicrobiota > Verrucomicrobiia > Chthoniobacterales > UBA10450 > Udaeobacter. Next base: position 21,692 of record DATHHK010000122.1, read on the forward strand.
TCCGGAGCTAATTGCGCGCGGCGGGACTTACGCAAAACTGTATGCATCAGGGAAATTCCCGACATGACGGAGACAATCTTACCTATGCTGTATCGAAGTGCTGACAGGACTGTCTGCATCACGGGCTGCGCGCGAAGTCATGAGTAACGTCAGAGTAGATCGATACGTCGAAGGCGACTGGTGGCCCGATCCGATTCCGCCAAACGTCGAGTTTGGCGAAGGATTTTATTGCGAGAGCGCGCAAGTCTTTCGAAAACTTCGCAGCAAAAAATCAGGCGCCATCATTATCGGCAGGCATGTTTCGTGTTATGCCGGGTGTTCGTTTTCTATCGGCGAACACGGCCGATGCACGATCGGTGATTTCACGTTGCTCAACGGCGCGCTGATCATGGCTGATGACAAGATCGAGATCGGATCGTATTGCCTGGTTTCCTGGAACGTCGGCATCGCGGATTCCGATTTTCACCCGCTCGAACCGGCCCAGCGTCTCATCGACGCACAAGCGCTTGCCCCGTATTTCAAGAACCGACCGGCACGACCCAAATTGAAGACCGCGCCTGTGAAAATCGGAAACAACGTCTGGATTGGTATGAACGCAGTGATTTTGAAAGGCGTCACCGTTGGCGAAAATTCGGTCGTTGCGGCGGGATCAGTGGTCACGAAAGGCGTGGAACCGAACACAGTCGTTGCCGGGAATCCGGCGGTTGTCGTGAAACAGTTTAGAAAATGATTCTTTTCAACGCCCAACGCCTAACGTTCAACGCTCAACGCTCAATCCAGGCGCTTGGACGTTGGACGTTGGACGTCGGATGTTGGGCGTTTTCTTTCTCATGAAACGCAGGCGCATCGTCGTCATGGGCTTTATGGGCTCAATGCCTATCGCGGGCGTGATCTGGCAGCACATCCATTATATCGTCGGACTACAACGACTCGGTCACGACGTTTATTACATCGAAGATTCAGCCCGAATTCCCTACAACCCGGAAACGTTTGAAGTCACCACTAAATTTGATTATACGGCGCGGCTACTGAAACGGTTGTCGCGTGAATTCGATTTCAGAAATCGCTGGGCCTTTTGCGCACGTTACTTGCCGGGTAATCCCACCGTTGGCCTGCGATTGAAACGAATTCGGCAGCTTTATCGCGAAGCGGACGCGATCCTGAACATCTGCGGCACACAAGAATTCAACGACGACCTTCTCGTTTCCGATCGCATTCTGTACATCGAGAGCGATCCCGGCGTGGAGCAAATCAAGATCGATAAGGGCGTGAAATCGACAAAGCAATACCTGGGGAGACATCATGCCCTCTTCACCTTTGGCGAAAACATCGGCACCAAAAGCTTTCCGGTCCCAACCCACGGATTAAAGTGGCTGCCAACGCGACAACCAGTGGTGACCGATCTCTGGCGAACAAGACGTTCCCCTTCTCGCGCGGCCGTGTTTACATCCGTGGCCAATTGGTCCACCAGTGGTCTGAAAGACATTACGTGGCGCGGCAAAAAATATCTCTGGAGCAAATCGCGCGAGTTTCTCCGCTTCATTAGCGCGCCAAAAAAAGCGCGTGAGACATTTCAACTGGCAACCAACATCGAGCACGGCGCTACCCGCGCAAGATTCGAGCGAAACGGGTGGCAACTGACTTCGCCCCTGCAAATGAGCGTCGATTATTGGCTCTATCGTGATTACGTCCAGCGCTCCAAGGGCGAGTTTACCGTCGCCAAGGACCAATACGTGCGCTTAAATACCGGATGGTTCAGCGACAGGAGCACGTGTTATCTCGCAGCAGGCCGACCGGTTATAATTCAGGAAACTGGCTTCACGAAATTTTACGGCGGCGAAGCCGGCCTTTTATCCTTCCGAACCCTCGGTGAAATTGTCGACGCAGTGAACCGGATCAACGCCGATTATACGAAGCATTCCAGAGCCGCTTACGCATTGGCTCGCGAGGTTTTTGAGGCAGAAAAGGTGCTGAAGTCAATTCTCGACCGCGCCGGGATTTGACGGGTAGCGGAAACTCTTTTCGTTCATGAGAGATTTGAACGTAGAAAGCGTCTATCGTGTCTGTTGTGTCCGAAAAGGCCACTTGCTGATGCAAATCCGAATCTTGATTTTCGAGTACGCTATTTAAGTTTGCAGCGTTTCCGCCTATGAAGCGTCTCCTTGTTTTTATCTACGCCACATTGCTGCTCGGCCCGGTTTTGCACGCGCAGCAAAGCACACCGGCTCGCCCCCCAATGGAGCCGCAAGGTCCACAGCGGCCGGGTCCATGGAGATCGAGTCCACCTGCACAGGAAGTAGTTCCGGTTCCAGTTCCGATTGCTCCGCCAAAGCCAAACGGGCCCGTTCAAAAGAGTTTGGTTCGGATTACGGCGACTTCTGTGGACCCCGATTACAAAGCGCCCTGGAACGCTGGAGGGCTTGAGCGCGGAGTCGGCGCCGGTTTCGTCATAAGCGGCAATCGTATCATGACAAACGCACACGTTGTTGCGAACAGCCGCTACGTCACGGTCGAGCGCGACGGCGATCCTAATAAGTATCCAGCGAAAGTACAATTCATAGCGAACGATTGCGACCTGGCAGTGATCACGGTGTCGGCTCCCGACTTTTTCAAAAACATGTTACCTTTGAAATTGGGCGAGATTCCTGCGCTGGAATCGACCGTCTCGGCGTACGGTTATCCAATCGGGGGCGAGCGGATGTCGGTTACCACCGGAATCGTGTCGCGGATTGATTTCCAACTCTACACTCACTCGTCGGTCGATCAGCATCTGGCGATACAGATCAGCGCGCAGATAAACCCGGGAAACAGCGGCGGCCCGGTAATGCAGGACGGCAAAGTGGTGGGCGTAGCCTTCCAAGGTTACAGCGGTGATGTGGCCCAGGGCGTGGCTTACATGATTCCCACACCGGTGATAAAGCGGTTTCTGCAGGATATCAGCAACGGGCATTATGACGAATATCCCGACCTTGCAATCACCTACGCAAAATTACAAAATCCAGCCCAACGAAGATTTCTCGGACTAAAAGATGACGATCGCGGCGTCCTGGTGAGTTCAGTGGTCGCGGCTGGGCCGTCGGATGGCATTCTTTATCCAGGCGATGTTCTTATGGCCATCGATGGCCATCCCATCGCCAGCGACGCCAATGTCGAACTGGAAGGTGAGCGCGCTCAGTTTGAAGAAGTCGTTGAGCGAAAGTTTAAGGGCGATTCGGTCAAGATGGACATCTTACGGAACAAGCGCCCGTTGACGGTGGAGCTCAAATTATATAAGCCGTGGCCGTACTCGGTTCAAGGTCACAGCTACGATGTGCGGCCGCGTTACGTCCTTTACGGCGGCCTGCTCTTTCAACCGTTAAACCTGGACATGCTGGAGGCATATCGAACGGCCGACTTGCGGGTGCGCCATTTCTTCGAATACTTCGTTCTCGACCAGCTTTATCTTCAGCATCCAGATGTCATTGTGCTGGCCAACATCCTGCCAGACCCGATAAATACGTATCTCTCTCCCTACCGCGGGGGAATCGTCGATGAAGTAAATGGCAAGAAAATTCGGACCCTTGACGAATTAGCGAGCGCTTTCGCCGAATCGCCGGAGCGGCTGGTTATTCGAATGATTGGAGACGGACCGCCGCTAGTCCTTAATCGAAGTCAGATAGAAGCTGCACGCGAACGAATCAAGATGCGCTACAATGTGCTGAAGGAGCAAAATCTCGAGGAACAACCGGCATCAAAAGGAACTGAACAAGCGAACAAAACCTAAGATGACCAGGCATTCTTTTATCGCTTTTGGGCTAATCCTTTTCACGGTCAGCGGAGCACTGGGCAAAAAGGAATCCGCCGTACCTTCTGCACTGAACAAGCAAAAGCAGTTGGCACTTGTCCGCGTAAACGTGACCGGACAGTCCTACGATTACTTCCGACCGTGGCAAAAGAAAGCGCCGGTTTCAAAGCGCGCACTTGGCGCAGTTTTGTCTAAAGGCCGGGTCCTTGTAACAGCGGACCTGGTCGCGAACCAAAATTACGTCGAGCTCGAGCGCGCCGAGTCCGGCGAAAAGACCGCGGCCACTGTCGAGGTGATTGATCACGAGGCCAATCTCGCGCTCCTTCAACCAGTGGAAAAAACTTTTCTCGATGGAATCACTCCGCTTGAAATCGCGTCTGACACGGTAGTCGGCGATCGGCTGGCTGCATGGCAATTGGAGCCGACCGGGGCGTTGCTCGCGACAGAGGGCTTGGTGACAACGGTCCAAATGATGCCTTATCCGATCGATGTCGGTGAATTTCTTACCTTCCGCATCAGCATCCCGATGCAGTATCGGGAGAACAGCTACACGGTGCCGCTTGTTAAGAAAAACAAACTTGCCGGCTTGCTCCTGCGCTACGATTCGCGCTCACAGCTGCTGGATGCAATTCCTGCGCCTGTCATCACGCACTTCTTAAAAGATGCTGAAAGCCAGAATTATCGGGGATTTCCTTCCGCCGGCTTCTCATTCTTTCCAACACGCGATCCCGCGCTGCGTGAGTTCGCCGGAGAGAAAGCCAAGAATGCCGGTGGAGTTTATGTGACGAACGTGGAGCCCGGTACGCCAGCAACGAAAGCGGGACTTCAGATCGGCGACATCGTGACTGCGGTTGCTAACAATGAAATCGATCAAAATGGAAACTACGTGGATCCGCTCTACGGAAAAATCGAATTCACCAATTTGTTAACGGCCCACGCTTATGCGGGTGATGTTATCCCCTTGCGCATTGAGCGTAACGGCAAGCCTATGCAGCTAAGCCTTACGCTCGAACACCGGGAAACGAAGGATTACGTCAGCCCGCCGTACAATCTCGATCAACCGCCGCGATATTATGTTCTCGGTGGTCTGATTTTTCAGGAGCTTTCCCGTCAATATCTCAAAGAATGGGGTCCGAACTGGCAAAGAGAAGCTCCGCAACGTTTGGTTTACCTCGATCATTTCCAGTCCGAGCTCTTTCCTGACAGAAATCGGCGCGTTGTTATTCTCAGCCAGGTCCTCCCTGCGAACAGCACGATTGGCTACGATGAGCTGGCCTACTTGACCGTAACGAAGGTGAACGGGAAAGAAATTAAATCGTTAGACGACCTGGCCGAGGCGGTGAAACACCCAATCGAGGGGTTCATTAAAGTCGAAACCGAAGAAGATCCAAAACAAATCGAGCTCGACGCGGCACAAGTCGCCGCCGAGGCGCAGGATCTCCAGGAGAATTACGGTATTTCCGCGCTGCATCGGCTTAATTGAGAGGTCAGGCGAGCGTCAACTCACGTCGATCACAGCGCCTTAATCTCATTGCTGCTTTTTCACGCTAGGAAGACGGTGACACACAGAGACGTGGCTACCGCATCTCGCTTAATTTTCCAAGCGGGGTTGAAGGATGGCTAAGGGCCTTTAGCGATCGACGCTATCGACAGCGACGTCGCCCATCCGTGGCTTCGCCAAAAACCTTTCCACTTCATCATTGTACGTCTGGAACGGGTCCCCCATCACGAGAAAATCGCGGTTATCGCAGGCAATGGAATCCCAGTTGATGACATAAGGCGAATTACAATCCTGAAAAAAAGCCACTGCCCGAGCGCGACCTGACGCTCGTGTATTCGCCGGCGGAACATGCGTCGCACTGGAACGCCGGACATTGTTGTTCCACTCCGCAATTCGCTTGCCAGGTGTGACAGCAAAGAACAAACCGCTAAGAGGATCGATATTGTGATACTCGAGGTCGATACTTTGCAGCCACGGATCGTCCCAACTCAATCCTTCTGACTCGACAAATGCTTCCAGTAACCATTTCTTCGTGATCCAGTCGACTCCGCCAATCAGCGCCTGATGGTTGGTTGCAATTGCTTCGAGAACGAATCCCCAGTTTTCCAGTAACCAGTTGTTTTCTGCGCTGCTATTGCGCAGGTGCTTTTGGGCAAGATGATGAAATTCCCACTGCACGTCGAGCGCACCGATAGTCTTGCCGTTCTCGAGACGAACAATCCATTGCTGGGTTGCGTCTCGGGATATGTCGCGAGTGCTTTGCACGGCGTCGGCTAGAACCAGATTTCGCGGCAAACGGCCGTCCTCGAGCAACGACAAGACGCAGGCCGTTGTCCCGATTTTTAGCGCCGTGGCATACGGGCTCATGTTTGAATCACCGATCAGCAAGTGGAGCCGCCGGTATTTTCGGTAATCGGCCAGTGGCTCGTCGCGCGCATTAATGATGGCGCGGTTGAATTGCACCCACTGATAAATGTCGTTCACGATATGATCGGCGCGCTGGCTAAGCTGGAAATTGACCTGGGTCTCCGGCTGCGGCGGCTCGAAATCAAACGCCAGTGGATTGGACTGACCGACGCGGCCGGCACCGGTAAAGATTTGCCGGGTCGCCAAAAAAGTGAGCAGCGTTCCAAGAATTGGTGGCGTGAATTGCGCCTCCCGTTTCATCAGATAATTCTCATGACAACCAAATGTCGCGCCAGTGTGGTGATCGACATTGTTTTTGATAAACGAGACGCGATCCTGCACGCCCAGGGAAATCAGTGAGGATTGCAGCAAATCGTCTCCAGCCAATTCATAAGCCACCAGATCGTGCAGATGAAGGCATTCTGGGGATGCATACTCGATGTGTCCCATATCGAGATACAGACGCCCGCCGTTGCGAAGGAAACCTCCGTTGCCCGGCGGCTCTTCGTAGTCGCGGTAATGCAGATCGATCGTGCCGGCCTCGGCGTTTCGGAAAAGATGGTTTTTTACCTTCGCGGGCCAGAGCTCGGAATTAACATGCGGTTCTTCTCCACTTAAAAGGCAGCCGTATTCGGTTTCGATTCCAACGATCCGATCCATTATTCTAGCGAGCATCAGCCAAGGGCTGGTGCTCCACAAGTGCTAATCGGGTCATCCTGAGCGAAACGCCCCTTGAACCGCGCCCGAAAAAAGCCAAATGTTTTTCATGGCCACCGTCGTCCTCCGCAGTCCGTCTGAAAAATTGGGAGGTCTTTTTTATTTCGGCCGAATGCTGGACAAAATCCGCTTGCACGCCAAAGGCGAATTACCCCCGGACTATCACGCGAACCTTGGAAAAGGATTCGACGAAAAATGCGCGAACTTTCTCCGAATCAATTACGAGCAATTAGTCGAGCGCGTGAATCGCAGTGGGACGGACGAGGAAATCCTGCATTGGTGTTTGAAAAGTGGACGCAGGCCGGATGAAACCGACATTTACGTTTGGAACGAATTCATGCGCAAGCGTGGCTGGAACGACGAGGTTTCTCAAATATTGGAGCGCCGCAAAAGGGAAACCGGGATGTCCGACAGATCGGACATTCAGACAGCGTTCCAATTTATTGATGCTGACGAAGGACGCTTGCCAAAAACAGACGTTTGATAATCTGTAACCGCGGCGCCGCGCGGACGCGCGCCTTCCAGCGGTACGGCTACAGCTACTCGGCCAGAGTATCGATTCGTTCGGCAAGGCCAAAATCAAGCTCGGTCAATCCACCTTTACTGTGGGTCGAGAGAACCAAATGTACTTTATTATAACGAATGTCGATGTCGGGATGGTGTTCCTCTTCCTCTGCCACTTCGGCCACTGCGTTTACGAAATCGATTGCATCGGCAAAATCATCGAACTCAAACGTGCGTTCGATGTGCTTCTTCTCCAGCTCCCATTCCGGGATTTTTTTCATTCGCTCCTTGAGCTCGCCTTGTTTGATGAGGTCTGCCATAACGGGACAACGAGTAACACCCGAAAATCGTTTTGCAATGCCAAAACGAGCGGCATTTTTTTGGCGCCTAGACGGGCCTGTTTCTAAGCGGGCGGCGGCGGGCCGTTGGTCAAAATTCTTAAAGATTGAGGATTTTGCGAAGAGTTTTTGCCGAATCGAAAACATCCACAGCGCACGATCGCGCTTGTTTCGATAGCCGCGGCCAATCACGCAACACTTCTTTCACCGCCTCTTCCGCCTGATCGATGTTCCGGATGAAACGAAATCCGCTTTCGCTTGGAATGTATCTTGCTGCGCCGGTGTCTTCCGTGATCACCGGTCGCCCCATTGCAAGAAACGCTGCGGCACGATCGCTTACCCAGCCGGTTTGCCAAGCTACATCAACGCCCTTGATGGCGGTAAACTCCGCAAGCCCGCTGGCCATGTATTGACGATACGCATTCGGAGTGCGCGCAACCCGGTGAGGATCGACAACGCGCCAGCCAAGCTGTTGCAAACGCACCCTTTCTGGATCGTCCGGGCTGATATTCATCGCCAGTTCGAACTGCGCCTCTGGCGCGCGCGCTGGCAAGCCAAGATAAGGTTCGAACATGATTCTCTTGGACAAGTCGGGGAATTCTCCCGCCACTTCTACGGCACCGCTCCAGTACCATTGCCCAATAGTGGTGAATTTAGACAGCCTCGGGCGAGGTTGGCTTTGTAGGAGTCTCGTGTCAGCAAGCGGGTAAAATGTTCTCCAGCGGAGAGATGATTTCGGCAACTGGCAATCATTTCCATTTACGTTGAGACCGATCGTCCAAAATTCATCGTGATCCGCCTGGCCCAGCTCCATCTTGGTCATCCAATAAAAAATCTCGCTTGGATCCAGATCGCAAAAGATCCGTCGACTAAATTGCGAAAGAAATGGTGGGTGAATCGAGTAACTGAGATTGAGCAGCGTGTTTGGACCAGCGAGTCGATCAAGCAGCGCGCGTTTCGACAATCCGATACAACGCATCGCGTCGAGCTCATGCGTAGTCGCTGTCGGTTTCTGATACAGTAAACAATATCGGCCGGCTAATCCATGCGCACGCAGTTGCCGCTGGAAGTTGTCGATTCTGGCTTGATCGGCCTCCGGGTCATCTGTCGCCGGTAATAACTCCAGCCAGATAGCATCGAGCTTCAATCGCTGCAGACCCAGCATCCATTGCAGAGGGACGGAAAAATTTCCGCCGCCTTCGCGATATTTTGCGGCAAAGCCGCATCCCAGGAAAATGGTCACGCGAGCAGAATCCTCATTCTGCCCGCGTGCTCAAGCATGAAGGCTGATAAATCCTAGAAGATGCGGCCGTGTTGAATGTGCGCTCTGCCAGTGAACACCTGGGGTTGCCTCGCCTGGCCGGTGCAAAGGTTCGCATTTGGTATTGGAATCACAGAGCCCAGGAATTGCGGTTGGCTCCGCACGTTCAGTTCCTGCTCCAAATCGTAACCGAAACCAATTAATTGTGGTTCATGCAAAAAGGTGCTGTACATCAGCATGCCAGCAGGCCTCCCGTTATCGCGAATGCCTACCGGAAGTGATAAGTTCGGGTAACCCGACACCGCTGGACCGGTCGAGTTCGTCAGGTGTGGCGCGACGATCGCATCGAGATTGTCGGCCGCGAGTGCATCATCAATTCCCGAGCGCGCGGTATTTCGAGCATGTGTTCGCGCGGCGACGTATGTTGGGTCGTTGGGATAACCGAGTGCCTGTTCTGAGGCTTCGAAGACCTCCTGACCATAGTAAACCAGCTCTTGTTCACAATGCGCCAGATTGAAGGCAATTAAATCGGCTAACGTCCGCATGTTCGTGTGCGTCAGCGTTGCGAGATACTCCGCGATTTGAGCCCTGAATTCATACAGCAACGCGGTAAACTCGTCATCGGTGTACGCGAACACGTCACCGGTATCGGTATCCACGATAGTAGCACCGAGGCTTTCCATCACCGCCAACGCGTTCTCAGCAAACGCAACCGTCTCTTCATCACCAGGAATCCCGCTGCCGTAATAGCTGTAGTCGAAAAACCGAACATCACGCCCGATCCGCGCACCCTGGAGTGAACCGCGTTGGAGAAACTGCGTGTAGTCGTCCGGCAGCTGATGCCCAATCACCTCGCCAAATGGCGACTGCAATGCGCCTAGCAGGATTGCAATATCGGTAACGCTGCGGCCCATCGGACCCGCCGTGTCCTGCTCGTGGGCAATTGGAATAATCCCATCTTGCGAGACGAGTCCAAGAGTCGGTTTCAAGCCAACGACGTTCTCAACGGCGGACGGACCGGTGATTGACCCGTCGGTCTCAGTGCCGACTGCTACCGAGCACAAGTTCGCGGCCGCGCCATTCGCCGAACCAGAGCTTGATCCCCACGATGTGTAGCCCAGGTCATAAGCGTTAATCGTGCTTCCGCCACGCGCGCTCCAGCCGACGGCGAGAGGATATGCGATGTCATTGCCGCGGAAGTTTGCCCACTCGCCCAGGTTCGTCTTGCCAAGAATTACGGCCCCAGCTTCACGCAATCTCTGGATGATTACCGCATCGGAGGGTACGCGGCTGTGAACCAGCGCGAGGGATCCTGCTGTCGTCTCCATGTTGTCATCGGTCGCAATGTTGTCTTTGACCAAAACGGGAATCCCGTGAAGCGGGCCACGCACCTGACCCCTGCGACGCTCATTGTCGAGATGTTGCGCGATGGATACAGCGTTAGGGTTTGTCTCGATGACCGAATGAAGCAGAGGGTTCAGCGACGCGATACGTCTCAGATAACCCTTCACCAGCTCCTTACTACTCACCTGGCCCGACGCCATGGCAGCTTGTAGCTCGGGAATGCTCTTTTCAAGAAAATCAAAATCATGCGCAGCGAAGGCGGATCTTGAAACTAGTGAGGTGAGTCCGCCTCCTAGCAGCGCTGCGCCAGTGGCGGCAGTCGTCCCGATAAATTTTCGGCGCGTGATAGTGTTGTCATTGTCAAGATGATTCGGGCTTTGCTTATTCATAATCATTCTCCGGTTGCGCTGTTTCGCGATTGAACAGACGTAGGTTTGATTGGTGGGTGATACACGGGGCGGAGGGGACTCCGCTCCGGTCGATTCCTGCCCGCAACGCTTCGAATAGCGACGCAGGCCGGTCGATCGTAGAGTGGATGATTTCGCGCGATCAACGCCATAACCCTGCCTCAGCAGTTCGTTTCTGACCTTACAAGCGGCTGGAAAGTTTTTCAGTTTCGTTGCACTATTTGACCGCCGCTCTCTTCCTTCGCAAATTAGCTGCTCTTCTCGGCGCCCGTAGCTCAACTGGATAGAGCATCTGACTACGGAACGGTGTTCCTAGCCGGGCAGCACGTATATTAGTACGTAGTTTGCTACGGCGTGACTTCCCCCTTGTTCGATGATCGTGTGCCGTGACTGCCGAACTATGCTCGAAAGGCTGCCAACTGATTTAAGATCAAATGATTCTGGCTCCCCCTTCGCAGCCGGAACGCGCGATTCCTGCGGACTTCGCAACGTATCAGCAGCCGAGAGCTTCGGTACTAAGTTGGCATGCTGAGCAATGAGAAAGTCCATTGAATTGCAGGGCAAGAAGAATTGAGAGAGGAAGAAAAGCCGCAGGGTTCGAGGCACCCTGCGGCTCTTACTGGGGGATCGCCCCCCGCTCGGCTCAATCGACAACAACGTGATCAACCATCCGCTGATCGCCGATGTTCGCGTAATAGACACGCACATGCGCGCCGGGTTTGATCGCGGTTCGAATCACTTCGCCGTTTTTGTTCACAATGTGACCAGGCCCGTTGAGAACATAACTTCCCGGTGTATTCGAACGGTCCTCGCGAACAACGAGAGTTTTGGCCGGCTGGTAATTGGCCGCCGACCCTTCCCCTGTCGTCATTTTGATAATCGTTCCCGTTACCGTTATTGCTTCTGTATTACTTGTCGCTTTGCTTGTACCCTTTGAACCTGTCTGCGCAAATGCCAGCGATGTAAGCAGTGCGGAGCAGGTGAGGATGGCAAATAGGTTCTTCATTGTACCTCCCAGTTGATGTTAGAATGCATGATGATTACTTTCTTTTAGAAAGGGATCCTGGAGCGCGTGCTGCACGAAATTTAGATTTTTTGTCGTAGGTTGCTTTTCTTCTGCGATTTTGATACCGACCGTTAACGTGAATACCCGCGTGAGGGACGGGCACGACCAGAGTGATTTTTTTCCTTCGACCCACTGGAGCGTAGTGCTCGCGGCCGGGAGAAGCCAAACCGAACCGGACATTGCGGGGGCTGCGCTTGCCGAGCTTTGCCAAGCCTATTGGGCGCCGCTTTACAGTTTTGTGCGCGGTCGCGGATACAGTGTGCATGATGCACAGGACCTCACGCAGAGTTTTTTCGCTTACCTGCTCGAACGTAAAGTTTACGCCCGCGCGGATCGGCAGAAGGGTAAATTCCGTACATTTCTGCTCGCCTCCCTTAAGAATTTTCTGGCGGACGCTGCTGATAGAGAACGGACGCTCAAGCGTGGCGGTGGACAGAATTTCCTGCCTCTGCATGAAGAGCAGGCGGAAGAGGCGGAGTCGCTTTTCCAGACTCACAGTGGCGCCAGCAACGGAGATCGGCTCTTCGATCTCGGATGGGCGGAGGCGTTGGTCGCTGCTGGATTGGAACGGCTCTCGGCAGATTACAAAGCTGGAGGCAAGGAGCTGCTCTTCAACGAATTGCGGATCTTCGTGGCCGGTGGCGCGAACCCGCCGCCAACTTATGCTGAGTTGGCAGATCGGCTGGAGATGGCTGCGTCGACGATTCGGAGCCATGTCACTCGCCTGCGGACGCGTTATCGGGAAGCGTTGCGCGCTGAGGTACGCCGAACAGTGGATACCGAAACCGAGGTGGATGAAGAGTTGCACGAGTTGCTCCACGTGCTAACGAGTGCTTAAGGAGGGCGCGCCATGGGAACACCGCTGGAATCTGGTGTCGCGGTCTGTTCGGGATGTGGCGAGCCGCTGAACGCAAAGGGCGACTGCCTAGCTTGTCTGCTTCGGACGGGCTTAGACAAAACAATCGCCGAAATTACACCGTCCGCTTTAGCCTTCGGCGATTTCGAGGTCGAGCAAGACGCAGATGGCTCTTTCTGTGAACTCGGTCACGGTGCAATTGGGGTGACGTACCTTGCTCACGACAAAGTGTTACGCCGCAAGGTAGCCCTTAAAGTGATCGAAGTGCCTGCAGCAGCACGGAGCTCGCCAGCCGTGCGCGAACGTTTTTTGCGTGGAGCCCGCGCTGCGGCTGCTCTGCGGCACCCGAATGTGGCTGGCATTTTCCAGTTTGGTGCTTCCCCCGACGGCACTCACTGCTATTACGCGATGGAACTAGTCGAAGGTGAAACCCTGGGAGCTCGCGTACGAAGGGATGGTCCGCTTGATGCAAAAGAGGCTCTGGAAATTGCGATTCAAACCACGCGGGCGCTCACGGCTGCCGCGGCCCACGATTTGATCCATCGAGATCTGAAGCCGGGCAACATTATGCTGACGACGGAGTCGGAAGTGAAAGTCATCGATTTCGGTCTGGCCAAGGCGATCACTGATGCCGGCGGAGAGATGGATCTGACGCAAGGAGAATTTGTTGGCACACCGAATTTCGCGAGTCCTGAGCAATTCGGAACCGATCCGGTCGATGAGCGGTCCGACATCTATTCGCTGGGCGCCACGCTCTGGTTTGCGCTCACCGGACTGGTACCACACTTCGGCAAGACCTTTGAGCAGATTCGCGACCGTAAAACGCGCGATGATCTGCCGGTCGTGCAATTGGCCGCCAGAAAGGTTCCTGGAACCCTAGTAAAACTGCTGCGCTCTATGCTTGCTATCGATCCAGGCAAGCGGCCTGCGTCGGCTCACGAATTAATGGAAGCTTTGGAATCCTGTCGCCGAAAGCTTACTCGTCGCATCGGCGTCCCGTACCTCAAACCCGGTGTCCGTAGTGACGCGTTTGCCAGAGCGCTAACCGACGCCAAAGCGTGCGCCTTCAATCCCGAATGTTTACAGGAGGTTTTCGACAAGGCAGCGAGAAAAGCAGCGGCGGTGTCGAGGAAACCGTTTAAGGAGAACTGGGCCTACCTTCAAACAATGCTGCGTCTAGTTCGTGCCTATAATCGGGGCGAATACCGTCAAGTTTCCGATGATGCCCTCGTGTGGATCATTGCAGCTCTAAACTACCTGGTGGACCCATTCGATATGATTCCAGATAAGACGCCGTTTCTCGGCTTAGTCGATGATGCAAATGTCGTCGAACTTGTTATGGATAAAACTCGACGAACGCTCGATGATTTCATGACGTGGGAAACAGCACCGCGGTAGAGATTGGGGCTCTTGCAGTCGTTTGATAGTAACGCTTTTACGAAGGCGCGTGCGAATGTGTCTAGTCAGGTGCCACCTAATCGTGACGCAAGCGACCCCTTCGCTGGCACTTTGTGTAGCTACTTTGTGTAGCTAACTTGGTAGTTACAGGAAACTGCTCTGAGCAGTTTAGGCTTAATCTACGGAAGCATGCGGATACGACCAGTGTCAGCCGCACTACTGACTTTGAATCACTTTTTTGGAGACACAATTTCAAACGCAATCGGAGCGATCGTTTGGAGAGAATTGTCGCGCGTTGCGACCTCATCGAGGCTAGCATCCGCCCTAGTTGGACTCGTTACAAACCGGTCAGAACGTTACGAGTCGAAAAAGCCTCATTGAGCGCAGCGCTGCCGCTTTGCTCCATCCTTGAAGCGCCCGGGCGTTGGGCGCCTAAGCGAGAGTCCAAATAAAGCTTTGCCAACGCCTCTCATCCGCGACTGAGTAATATACCTGACTCACTACAGAGGCGCCTGTTTTCTGCCCTTGCAGCGACTGATTTTGACTGATCTAAAATAAAAAGCATCCGGTCGGGCCGAAATTTTCGAATTGTCAGCGACAATCTCCACGGCAGCTAACAAAGGAAAATCTCCATGAAAACAAATCCCACTTCACAATCTGCATTCTTTAATCTTCGCGTTTTAATTGCTGCGGTCTTCAGCGTCGCGGTCACGCATGCAGCCAGTCCTCCTGGAGGCACAGTCGATCCGAGCACGACCACGCCTGTCGAATGGGATGACACCGCCATTGGCACGGGAGGCACCGATGAAACAACCGCGATTGAAGGCGTCAATCGCGATACTTTTGTCCTCCACGTGGCGGCCGGCAATTACACCGGCAAGACCATCGCGGTCAAAATTCAGTGGACCTCCGGCAGTAACGATTACGATCTCTACATCCATAAACGCAATGCGGATGGCTCGGATGGCGATCTCGTTAGCAGTTCAGGAGGCGGTGTCCCGAGTACGAGTGAGCGCACCGTGATCGATCCGAACAGCGACGGGACGGGAGATTTCAATGTCATCGCGGTCTACTTCGCAAATACTCCG
>DATHHK010000123.1:0-5822 GCA_035317225.1 Candidatus Udaeobacter sp.
CTCGCTTTGATTTTGAAGAGCCGCCGCGCTCAAATCGCAACCTTGGCGCTCGTCTTCATCAGCTCCGCGTCCGCATGGCCCGTTTACGAATTTGGCCAGCAAGGTTACGACCGTGTTTTATCGATGACTGACGAGGACGGAGGAGCCTGGCTTGATGAACACATGCATCGGGCTGAGGATCTCATCTGGATTTTCTATGTGCTGGTCGCGTTGAGCGCAATTGCCATCGCCGCGCCAATCAAATGGCCCAAGTCCTCTCTGCCGCTCGCTGTGGCAGTGGTTTTACTCGGCGCGGTCACCGTGGGGAGCGGGGCTTATATCGGCTACGCTGGTGGAAGAGTTCGACATCGTGAATTTCGAAACGAACCCGCACCACCGAAAAGATCCGAACACGAGCACGATTAAAGCCGGCGTTTAAAAGCACGCGTATCGGCTCTCGGTTTTTCGGTAGGCAAGCGAAGCGCATGCCCTACAATTTCGCCATGGGCGCCTCACTCGATCGCGCGGAACGCAGCGTCGAAGAACAGAGCGTTGCACTGAAAAAGCCGCTCGGGCTTGGCGATCTCGTGCTGACACAGATTGTGTTTGTGGTCGGCTCAAGCTGGGTCGGCACTGCCGCAAAACTTGGAACATCGCATCTCTTTTTCTGGCTGCTCGCCATCTTACTCTTCTACATTCCGCAGGCCGCCGTGGTCATTTATCTGAGCAGACTGATGCCCTTGGAAGGTGGAATTTACCAATGGGCAAAGCTCGCTTTTAACGAATTCACAGGGTTCATCGTCGCATGGAATCTCTGGCTCTTATCGATCATGGTGATCGCCATGGGCGGAATGTTCATCACGACAAACATCTCCTATGCATTGGGCGACGCAGCCGCGTGGATGCGAGACAGTCCCTGGTGTGTCTCGCTCGTCAGCTGTGTGCTGGTCAGTGGCCTCGGCTGGACGGGCGTTCGCGGGCTGTCGTTAGGCAAATGGGTGCACAACATCGGCGGCTTCGCGATGTTCCTGGCTTATGGCGCCTTGATTTCCCTACCATTCATCAGCCTCGCTCGCGGAGATCTCGACACATATCGGCCGCTTCAAATCGCAGCGCCCGCGATTTCGCTCTTTTATTGCTTCAACATCTTCAGCAAACTGGCAGTTGGCGGACTCGCCGGATTTGAATATGTGGGCATTCTGGCCGGTGAAGCTCACGCACCGGCGCGCAACATTGGACGCTCTGTTATGATCGCTGCTCCAATCATCGCGATCATGTTCGTTCTTGGAACGAGCTCGGTGCTCGCCTTCATAGGAAATAATCAAATCGATTTAATTGGCCCGGTGCCGCAGACGCTTCGGCTTGGCCTGCATTCGTTCCGAATCGCCGGCGTGATCGCTTCGGTGGCGATCCTGCTGATGACAGTGCGCTCCATATCTTCGATGAGTATTCATTTCACCGGCAGCTCCCGTTTACCGATGGTGGCCGGCTGGGACAACCTTTTGCCGGTATGGTTTTCCCGCCTGCATCCGCGTTACAAAACACCGATCAACTCAATCATGTTCGTCGGCGCGATCACGCTGGTGATCGCCATCTCGAGCCAGATCGGCGCGGGATTGCAGGAAGCATTTCAAATCGTGGACAACGCCGCCAACGTTTTTTACGGAATTGTTTATACAGTGATGTTTGCGATCCCAATTGTGGGCGCCGCCGCGATACGATCCGGAGCGCGCTCCTGGCTGCGACTCGCGGCCGGTTGCGGTCTCATCGTATGTCTGCTGGCCATCTTCTTCACTATCTATCCGATCATTGATGTGCCTAACCCGTTGCTTTTCGCCGCAAAAATCATTGCCGTGACTCTCGTGGCCAACCTCATCGGCGTCACTATCTTTACGCTTAACTACAAACGCCGCGGTGCGGCTTAGCGACAGTTATCGATTACCCAGCGCAGATAATCCGGCGATCCACTGTCGATCTTGAAGAATATCAACTCGGGGACTTCGTAAGGATGAAGGGAGCGCATCTTTTCCTCGAACGTCGACTGTCGATCCTGGGTGGTCTTGAAAAACACGATAACTTCGCCGGCGGTTTCGATCTTTTCTTTCCAGCGATAGATCGAGTGAACAGCCGGAATGATGTTCGCGCACGCGGCGAAATTTTCTTCGACTAACGTTTGCGCGATGCGACTGGCCGTCTCCGCGTCGGGAAAAGTGCTGATGGCCAGCAAAATTTGGTCCGCCATCGGTCAGGCAAAAGCCGTCATTCCGAGCGGAGTCGAGGAATCCCGTTGCATAACCCTACGGCACCATCGCGGGATCCTTGGACTTCGCTTCTCGCCGCTCAGGACGACGCCCCCGGAAAATCCAACCGCCACCAAGGACGATGTCACCATCATAAAACACCGCTGCTTGGCCTGGCGTCACGGCCCTTTGCGGATCGTGCAGGCGCACATGGGCGTGCCCGTCTTCGAATCGCGTTAATGTAGCGCGGGTCCCTGGATGGCTGTACCGAATCTTTGCCGTGCACCCCAACTCGTCGTAGCGCGGGCCGGTTACAGGATGCCAATTCGCTCGGTCGATCTCGAATTCGTCCGTCACCAAATCGTCAACATCTCCCACAATCACGCGATTCGTCGCCGGATCGAGATCAACCACGTAGCGCGGCTCCGGCGAACCGCCCGGTAGCCCCCTGCGCTGCCCAATCGTGAAAAACTCAATCCCCCCGTGTTCGCCCAGAAAATTTCCGGCAACGTCGTAAATCTGCCCACGATGAAACTCATTTTCGCCCAGATGCGAACGCAAAAATGCTTTGTAATCGTTACCAGGAACGAAGCAAATTTCCTGGCTATCGATCTTGTCGGCAA
Source organism: Candidatus Udaeobacter sp. (assembly GCA_035317225.1). Lineage (GTDB taxonomy): Bacteria > Verrucomicrobiota > Verrucomicrobiia > Chthoniobacterales > UBA10450 > Udaeobacter. The sequence continues at coordinate 2,843 of DATHHK010000123.1, forward strand.
CTTTCAGGCCTAACGAATGCGCGATTCCGCGGATTTGCGGCTTCGTCATTTTGCCGAGCGGGGTTAGCGCACGTCGAAGCTGCGGCTGACGCAAACTGAAAAGGAAATAGGACTGATCTTTGCGCGGGTCGCGGCCCTTTCGCAAAATTGCATGATCAGCGTGTTGTTCAATGATCGCGTAGTGCCCCGTTGCGATATAGTCGCAACCTAAGGCAGCCGCTTTGCTCCAGAGATTCCCGAATTTGACCTTCTCATTGCACATCACACACGGATTCGGTGTGCGGCCGGCCCGATATTCGCTCGAGAAATAATCAATGACTAACCGCTCGAACTGGTCGACCTCGTCAACGACGTAATGTGGAATTCCTAGGGAATGCGCCACGCCGCGCGCATCAGCAATCGCCTGGGGTCCGCAGCATTTGTCTTCCGCGCGGGAGATACAATCCTGCGGCCATACTTTCATGGTTACGCCGATGACCTCGTAGCCCTGCTCGCGCAACAAATATCCCGCGACGCTGGAGTCCACTCCCCCGCTCATCCCCAGTAAAACGCGTTGTTTGTTTTGACTCATCCGAATGAGGAACTTCTATCAAGAGATGCGGGAGTCAATGAGGTGGATCGTCTTCTCCGAAGACGATCACAACAGAAACGTCAAAGGCACTGGCCAACGTCAGATGCCAGAACCGCATGCTAACGTGTTGAAGACAACGCGTTCAACCTAGGTTTTCACCGCCCGGCTTACAAACTCACTCCCCCTCAGCGTGAAACGCCACGGATAATGCGCAGAACGCGTGATCCCAATGCGCTGGTCGGCTACCACATCCGCAGGCGTTGTTGTGTTGCGGGCGAAGCAGTATCGCGGGTCGGAGCACAAATCCTTTTCATGATGACGATTGGTAATGTCGAGCGCCTGCGTGAGCTTGCCAGGTCCCGAGCAAAGACGTCTCACATCATCAAGTCCGCGACGTTTCCTCATTTTCCCGATGCCTTTTCTCGGCTCTAGCGCGCGGATCAGGACGAAACCGTTCTCGTCGCCTTTCACCAGCACGTTCAACATCCAATGCATTCCATAATTGAAATAGACATAGGCGGCACCGGCGTTGTTTCTCTCGATAAAGCTGCGCGCGCTCGGCCGTGTAAAGGTATGCGCGGCCTCGTCGTTGATTGCTGCGTACGCTTCCACTTCGACAACGATTCCCGAACAATCATCCCAAATCAGTTCTGTGCCGATCAACTCGCGCGCACAAATGAGCGGATCACGTTTAAAAAAAGACGCGCGGACAATCTTGTTCACTGCCGCGACTCTCCCTACTTGGTGCATCTGTGTTCTCTCAGTATTTCGATCGTTTTATCGATAGGCAGCGCCGCGACCGTGTGCCCATTCCCGCTCATTGTCGTTGCACGAAACATCGAGTTGTAGATGGCTTCTTCGGTGGCCTCGATCACAGCCAGAAACAACGGCGACATCGCGTCGTTGGTTAGTAGCTCGACATGTCGCGTCGGGGGCTTTTCAGAAGTATGAATCCGTAATTGTGATGCGGTCGAGAATGCGATTGCATAATCCCCGCTGCCATTCGAGGCAGCGCTTCCAGTGCGAGCCATGCCCAGCCAGGCTCTGGCTGCGAGGCGCCTGAGGTTCCGTGAATCGACAGGCGCATCTGTGGCGATGATCATGATGCACGATCCGTCCGCTTTGTCTTTCGCGCTGCCTTGTTGCAGCTCCTTATGCAAATAGTACTGACCTAATTCCTGACCAACCGGAGCGCCAGTGATGGTGAGGACGCCTCCAAAATTCGTCTGCACGAGAACCCCGACCGTGTACCCACCAAGGTTCTGAGGCAGCTTTCGCGACGACGTTCCGATCCCTGCTTTCCAACCAAAAGCCACCGTCCCGGTGCCAGCCCCGACATTCCCCTCTTCGACCGGGCCGCCCTTTGCCTTCTTAATGGCGGCGAACACATCGTCCGGCGTGACATGACGCCCGCGAATGTCGTTTAGATACCCATCATTGGTCTCCCCAACCACCGGATTAACTGACAGAACATCCTCGTTTCCCGGCAAAGTGAGAATGTAAGTCGTCACGGCATCTGCGACCCGCGGTACGCTTGCCGTGTTTGTCAGCAGGATGGGTGTTTCGATTTCGCCCATTTCGTCGACCTGCGTAGAGCCAGTCAGCTTTCCAAAGCCATTTCCAACGGAAAGCGCACCAGGCACCTTTTCACGATACAGATTACCCGAATGCGGCAGAACGGCGGTTACACCGGTCCGGATGTTGTCGCCGCTAATCATTGTCGTCTGCCCCACTTCAACCCCTGCAACATCTGTGATGGCATTAAAGGGGCCGGTCGGGAGAATGCCAATTTTCAGTCCTAAATCCGAAGCACGAGGTCGCGTATTAGAACCTGCGCTCTGAGCAGCAGCAAAGGAGGCGACCGACAACAGCGCAACCACAGCTACAAATCCACGAGCCAAGCAAAATTGTACGAACAAATCTGATTAACTAAAATTCCAAAGCGTGCACGAACTCGGGAAAATAGCGCGCACCGAAAATCGCGGGACGCGCTCGAAGTCGTCGATAAAGGGCCGCACGTCTGCGGACGTAGCAAGTCACTGACCAGTCTTCTGGCCTGACGGCTTGTAATAAATCGGAACGGTGACTTTGCTCTCGACCGGTTTGCCGCTGCGGAACGCCGGAATAAATTTTGCGCCATTGAAATCAGACAAGGCCGCCTGGCCAAACTGCAAATACGGCGGGTCTTCAGTTACGACTCGAATGTTCTTCAGATTTCCCGCGGCATCGACCTCGAGTGCAAGTTCGACAACGCCAGTCACCATCACTGACGTTCCTGTGTCGGGATAATGTATTCCGGTGAATTTTGAGCCGGGACCAACATATGGTTGTGGATCGATGAAATCGTTTTCCTTTTTCACTTCCTCCAGTTGTTGATTGGAAAAGATGCGCAGTCGCGGTTTGCCATTC
>DATHHK010000124.1:0-2943 GCA_035317225.1 Candidatus Udaeobacter sp.
GAACGTCTTAGACCCGGCGCAATTCATGCGCAAAGTGATTGACGACCTAAAGAGCGCCGGCAACAGCACTTCGCCGATGCGTCTGGGAGAGGAAATGATTGCCAAGACGGTGTGCCGGCACGCCGTCAAAGCAAATGATCCACTGCGTTACCCCGAGATCGAGAAATTGATTCGCGATTTGCTCGAGTGTGATCTGCCTTATTGCTGTCCCCACGGACGGCCTACCATGATCCAGATTTCGCTTTTGGAGTTAGAGAAAAAATTCGGACGGAAGATTTGATGAGGTCGTTCGGCATTCTTGCTTCGTCATTTTTTTGATCGTAGCGGCCGCAACGCTATCGTGGATTCGCCTGGTAGAATCCATTGTTCTTTACTTGCGATTGGAGCCACGCCCGCTCCGCCGTAGCAGAGAGACTCGCTTGTCCAGAGTATCTCCCATGTGCAGTCGGATGGCGGCGCCAAAAGAGGCTCTGAAGCGGGGTGCAGGACCCGGCGTTCTCCGAAATTGACTAACAACAGGCGATCGTCGTTCTCCTTTGAAAAATATCTGAGAACGAAACTCGCCGTTCCCAGAGCTGCGCCGTCGATGCCTCCAGGAATTTGCTGACGAAATCGCGAATCTTCCCTCCGCAATTTCAAAAGATCGATATGTAGATCGTAGAGCTGACGATTTTTTTCGCGCTCGGAAAAATCGAGTTTGCAGTGTGCGAATACTTCAGGGTCATCAGGCGCCGGCAAAGTTTTCCGTGCTTCGTCCTCGCTGAGTGATAAAAACGGCGCCAGCCACTCGGCGCGACCATTCCGTATTGCATCGCGCACAGCAGCCTCGCCTATGTCGGCAAAAAACATAAACGGGCTCGACGCGCCGAACTCCTCCCCCTGAAACAGGAGCGGTGTCCAGGGTCCGAGCAGGAGGAGAGCGGTCATCGCGCGATAACGCGAGGGTGAAGTGTGAAAACGGACTCGCTCACCCGGTCCGGTATTCGCGATTTGATCGTGGTTTTCGATAAAGCAGACGAAGGCCTCCGGGGAAATGCCGAGAGCGGGAGATCCCCGTAATGCTTTTCGCCATGAGAGCGCCTGACCCTGGTAAAGGAAACCGTATTTCGCAGCAGAAATAAACTCCTGTGGCGTTCCGCGGTAGTCGTCATAGTAGGCTTCCTTGCGACCGGTTAATGTCACCACAGCACTGTGATGAAAATCGTCGTTCCACATTCCGTCCAAATCGTCACCGCCTTGATCGCCTGGTCGCACCATCCTGGCTTCCTGCCGATCGTTCTCGGCAATCAGGATAATTGAACGCCCGCCGGCTGCCTTGCGCGCCGCGCGCCCGACGGCGCCAATAATGTACTCGCTGGATTGATCCCGGATGGCGTGCAACGCATCGAAGCGAAAGCCATCAAAATGAAATTCCTCGATCCAGTAGCGTCCATTGGTGATGAAAAACTCACGGACAGGCTCTGAATTCCTACCGTCGAAATTAACTGCGTCGCCCCATTCATTTTCGTTTCCGCGGGTCAGATAATCGTCGGAAAAAGCACCCAGGTAATTTCCGTCCGGACCGAAGTGATTATAGACGACGTCGAGAATGACTCCCATGTCTAACGAGTGCGCGCGATCGATGAAGCTGCGCAAATCGTCCGGAGCTCCATACAGATGTGAAGGCGCGAAAAGGTCAACGCCGTCGTATCCCCAGCCGAACCTGCCGGGGAATTCCGCGACCGGCATCATCTCGATCGCAGTGATTCCGATACGTGCCAGCTCTTCTAATTGCTGCGCAGCGGCGCGCCACGTCCCCTCCTTCGTGAAGGTGCCGATATGCATTTCGTAAATGATCTGGCCTTTCAAGGTAATTCCCGACCAGTCCGAATCGGTCCACCGAAACCCTGCCGTATCGACAATGCAGGAAGGACCATGTGGACCATCGGGTTGAAAACGTGATGCCGGATCCGGATACAACCTGTCGTTTACGCGAAAGCGATAGCAGGCGCCCGCGCCAGCGTTGGCAGAACCGGAAAAATATGCGCCCTTTTCTGGTGCCAGCGCATGAAATGTCTGTCCCGAATCTTTGGCTGCATTTTCTTGGAGAACGACGTCGACCTGCTGCGCCTTCGGCGCCCAGACGCGGAAGTGGGTTTGGTCAGCCCCTATTAATTCGGCGCCAATTGGGTAGCGGCGTTTTTGATGTGACATTGACGTAACATGGCGCGGCTCGATTACGAAACAACCGCGCGCGTCATGCTGTAGAGCGCGCTATTCAGCACAGCCATCGCGGCGTTGCTCAGGACTCGCTGAAAAGAGCTGACGCTACAGCGCACTCGCTCCTATGAGCGCCCGAATGTTTGGAAGACGCCAACTCGCGCAAGCTTGATTACTTTGCCCAAACCGTTTCAGAATGCGCGTATGAACGGTGTCAGGCCCAAGATCGAAATCTTCAAACCATTTGGCCAGGCGTTCGAGCTAACGAACAAGATTCTTTTTCAACCATTCGACCTGAAAAAATGGTTTGTAATTGGTTTCGCGGCGTTCCTGTCCGGGCATCTTGCAGGTGTTGGTTTCAATTTTCCATCGCCATTCGGCAATTTTCAATCAGATCGAGCGACTCAGGACGTGATTCCAGCTCACTTGGAACAATGGAAACCTTGGCTGGTGGCAGCCATTGTTGTGCTTGCGCTGCTTTTTTTTGCATTTGTGATCGCGCTGACGTGGTTGAAAGCGCGTGGCAATTTCATCTTTACAGACTGTATCGTCCGAAATCGGGCAGCGATCGCTGAACCATGGCGTGAATATCGAAAAGAAGGGAACAGTTACTTCTTATTCCTGCTCGCAATCATGTTCGCCATATTGCTATTGGCAGGGTTAATCCTGGCAGGCGTCTTTGGGCTGGGTTGGTTGAAACAAGGCGCGCGTGAAACGGAATCAACCGCGTTCATTGGATTGATC
>DATHHK010000125.1:0-2077 GCA_035317225.1 Candidatus Udaeobacter sp.
GAATGTGACACTTGGCCTTCCTTTTCCTCGCACCAGTCCCGATCACGGCACCGCGTTTGAAATTGCAGGCAAAGGAATCGCGCGTCCCGATAGCATGATCGCCGCTATCAATCTCGCCGTAGAACTAACCACCAAGTCATCCTAATGAGCACCGGCAAAATCGAGAAGTACGTTTCGGTTTTTAACATCGGGCTACAAAACACGTTCGTTTATCGCTGGAATTATTTTCTGCGCGCACTGTTTGGCCTGATTCCGCTGGCCGGCACGGTGTTCCTTTGGCGCGCGGTGTTCAAGGAGCGCGGCGGCGGGCTGCACAACTGGGACTACGGCTCGATGATTTATTACTATTTGCTCGTCATCCTGGTCAGTAACCTGGTCACGCCAACGGAGGACGAATGGCAAATCGCTGCCGATATTCGCGAAGGCCAGATCAATGCGCTTCTCACTAAGCCGATGAGTTACCTCACATACCGGTTCAGTATTTTTTTAAGCGGCCGCCTCGTTTACACCTTCGTCACTTTGCCGCCAATCGCGCTGATCTTTATTTATTTTCGCGAATACATCGTGCTGCCTGCCGATCCGATGGTCTACGTGTTTGCCACGGCGTCGATGTTGATGGCTGCGCTGATTCAATTCTTTATCACGTACAGTCTTGCGATGATGGCGTTTTGGATTCTGGAAATCTCCACCATCGTTTTCATCGTTTATTCCTTCGAATACTTCCTAGGCGGCCAGATGTTTCCCATCGACATTATGCCCCCTGCAATCTACGCCGTGATGAAGTGGTTGCCGTTTTATTATGAGCTGTTTGCCCCGATCGCCATTTTTCTTGGGAGGTTACAAGGCGCGGCTCTCGCGCAAGCACTCGCGATCCAAACCGGGTGGCTCTTGCTCACTTGGGCCTGGGCAAACTTCATGTGGAAGCGCGGCCTGGGCCATTACCAGGCCGTCGGCGGATAAGCGAAAATTATTTCGTCATTGGTAATCCCGCCGCCTTCCAGGCTTTGAAGCCGCCGGCCATCGAGCGCACGTTTTTGTAGCCCATTCCTTGCGGGTTCTCCACTGCGGACGCGGAACGACCGCCGCCACCGCAATGACAAATGATCATCGTGTCTTTGTCGGGAGATCTTTCCTCGATATCCAACTCGATCGTGCCACGACTCAGATGCGTTGCATTTCGGATCTGTTCTTTGTCCCATTCATCTTTCCCACGTACATCGACAATCACCGCTTCACCGCTTTGCGATTTCGCTGCCGCATCCTGCAGTGAAATTGCTATGATGTTTCTTTTTGCTTCGGCGATGCACGGGTGCTCCGTGCCTTTGGAGAGCCGATTCGACCAGAGGCGACCACCGTGTCTAATCTGTAGCAACAAACTGGGCGAGATGGAGAGCCAACTCCGCTTAACCGCAGTTTGATCCGACAAATCGAAAAGCAGATCGAAGGGTCGGAAGAACTCTCAGCCAAAGCACGCAAGCTGACTGCGGTCAGCGGAGTGGGTATACGCACGGCCGCAGTCCTGTTGGCCCAGACTTGTCTTGACCGCGACCATGCGAAAACTTTTGATCGTGCTCGCTCAAACCCGATCTAACTTATGCTTGACCCCAAGACAGTTACTAACCGCGGACCGGCGCAATGATCAGCTTTACTTTCATGAAACAGCTCTTGTTCTCAGCAAAGCTCGCTGCCGTCCGCCTGAGGCGGGTAGCTGAGTTTATTCTCGTCAGAGGTATCATGCGCGCGACGCTGGTCACATTCAGTTCCATCAGTATTGCGTTAGCGTATTCGCAAGAAGCGCCAGCTCCATCGAGAAGGCCGGTCTTTGGTCGCTGGTATCGCGGCGGTCCGGAAGTTGAAACTCATGTTAGCTACCTGAACAGAAGTAATTTCACTTTTTCCCGTTCCGTTTCCACAAATCGCCAGGAGTGCACTATGAAAAACTTTATGCTAAGATACTTATGTCAATCATTGGTGTTAGCGACACTCTTAGTCGCGCTTTGCCAGGTGAGCCTCGGGCAAGACTACGACATAGAAGTGCCGGGCATGGCACCTCCAGCCACTCTGGTCAGCAGTGGGG
>DATHHK010000126.1:0-5390 GCA_035317225.1 Candidatus Udaeobacter sp.
AGTGTTAAAAGGGCGATCGCCACCCATGCGACTACTTTATATCGTCCGCCTTGGCGAAACAGAAGGCATAGGAACGGGGTGGCCAAAAAGATCGAGCAGCCAAAGCCGTTTGGCCGAATGTAAGGAAAGTAATCAATACTCTCAAAGCCTTGGAATAACATGGTATGGATATTCCACGGAATAGCATGTATTGAGAATAGGCCGTGCTGATACCAAGGCTCGTCGCGCACTTCCGGGATGTGGATGTAACCAAAGTCGAAAATGGAATGGAAACGCGCAAAGTTGTAGGCGGCAGTTGCGAGCGCGAGTGCTGCAGGCAGGATTAGGAAACGCATGAGCATAGGCGCCTTCTCCCGAAGTGCTTGTCTTAACTTCGTTCTTCCAATCGCGTTCGCAGCCTGTGGTGGACTACTGCCTTCGCTAAAGTCTACAACAGTGCCTGAGGCAACCGCCGTTCCTTGGAGCTTTCCATTTGACTGGCGCCAAAACAAATAGAGGTAAAGAGGTATTGTGATAAGTAGCTCCGTGCGATTCCCAAAAGCCAGGGTGAAAAACGCTCCTGCAACAAAGGGTGATGGTCGGACTAACGTGTAATAGAGGGCTGCGGCTTGTCCCAGCACAGCTAAACCAAGGGCTATTTGCCATGCCCCACCGAACCCGAGGTTACACCATGTCCAGGTTCCGAAAATCGGAAACAGAGCCAACATAATCCTGCGAGCTAACCTCGCGGCTGCCGTCCCTTTAAGGCCGCAGTAATCGTTGCCGAATGCCTTCGCGAGTCCGAAAAAGAAATAAACGGACAAGCCGGCAATCAAGGCTGCCAACACACGTCCAGGAAAGTTCTGCATCAGACCTATTTCTTGCAGCAGCGCTACTGGAAGCATGCTAAGCACTGCTCCCAGCGGAAAAGCCGAGTAGTATTTGCCTTGCCACGGAATCATCTCGTTAAGCCAGTCGGGCGGTTTTTCCCGAAGACCCACGTGACCATGGAGCAAAGCCGAAGCAATCTGACTTGTATAATCCAGATCGTGGAGAGTTGCCTTGGTCGAGAAATAAAAGGCAATCGCTGCGCACAAGGAGAGTCCGACTGCAAATCCCAACTCTCGTTTTTTCTCCTTCTTGGCTTCCTCGGCACCCATCATCAACTTCACTTATCCGGATTGAACCGAATTGGCTACTCCAAAGAAACCGGAATCTTCTTCGAGTTTCGGGGCGGACCTGCGTAAATTGCGTGCTAGAGCCTGAAACCAGCGGCTAGCGCGTCTTGGTGAAACATGCGGACCGTATCGAGCGAGAGTTCATTGAGGTCTTTGCCTCCGAGCGCCAGCAGTTTTCTAAGAATATCGTGGGGGACTGTAACAATGTGGCAATGGCATGCAGCTGCTTGGAAGACATTAAGTACCTCGCGAACGCTTGCCCAGAGAAGTTCAGTTTTGGGCAAACCCCGCAGTATCTCCAGCGACTGCTTCATAATCGGCAATGGATCGACCCCCGTGTCGGCGATGCGGCCGGCGAAAACGGAAACGATGGCTGGGACGCCCGGGTCTAAAACGGCCGCGACCGACTCTACCTGACGCGGGGTTAACAGCGCGGTAATATTTAACTTTACGCCCTCGCGAGCTAGCTGCTCGATTAATGGGACAGAGGAATCGCCAGTCGTATTTGTAATCGGGATTTTAACGTAAACATTGTCCTGCCAGTCATGGATCTTGAGCGCTTGCCTGCGCATCTCGGAAAAATCATCAGAGAAAACTTCGAACGAGATCGGTTTCGATTTCACTTCTTTGAGCACTGCTCGGGCGAAGGTTTCGTAATCGGTCAGACCCAGTTTTCGCATCAAGGTCGGATTGGTTGTCAGACCCTTGACATAGGGCTGGCGACATAGGTCTGCGATGCCCTGGAGATCTGCGCCGTCTGCGAAGATTTTCACCGGCAAATCAAGGACGCTTTGATTCATATTTTGGAAATTAGTGGAGGCTCACAGAGATAGGCAAACAGTATCAAAGGCAAGCGTCGCGAAGAAGCGCATTCACAGCATCATTGAAGTTTCGGACAGTAAAGTCGGGCATCTCGCGTAAACTCTCTTCGTAGCCGCGGTGAATGAAGATCGCTCGACAACCCGCCGCACGCGCACAATCGACATCTCGCCATCGATCGCCGATGACGTAACTGGCGCCAAGATCAATTTTCAGCTCGTTTGCTGATCGCAGAATTAAACCGGTGCGCGGCTTGCGACAATCGCACGGCTCGCCGTAACGCTCGCCCGCGTGATAACAAATCTCGATGCGATCGAGGGATGGCAGAGCCGACTGCATTTTCAAATGCATCGCCTCGACCGTTTCACGACTCTGTTTGCCGCGTCCGACATCGGGCTGGTTGGTGATCACCACTAACAGGAAATTTGCTGCCTTGAGGCGTTCGCAGCCGGAAACGACGTCCTCGTGGAGCTCGAAATCTTCAACGCGCGCTGGAGGATAGGGGCGACCGTTCCGGACAAGAGCCCGATTGAGTACTCCATCGCGATCAAGGAAGACTGCGCGCCGCGCTACTTCATGCTTTCCCATTTCGTCCCTGCCAGCTTTAGCCCAGGATGTGACACCCACAAATGCCACACCACCGCCTGAAATGCCTCCGAGTGTGGCGTGACATTTGCGGGGTTGACAGTGGGAATCACAATCGCCACATCTGCAACTTGTGCAGTGTAACCTCCATCGCGGCCGACGATTCCAAGAACTGTGGTTCCCCGTTCCTTCGCCATTTGCACTGCCGCCACCAGGTTCGCACTGACATTCTTTTCCACGTTGCCTCCGCCTACTGACAGAATAAGGAGAGCGTCTTTTTCACTCAATCGGCTTCCGTTGAGCCATTCGGCGAACACGGAAGGCCATCCATCATCGTTGGTGCGGGCCGTTAATTCCGAGACATTATCGGTGGGCGTGTAGCATTCCATTCCTGCAAGCTTTCGGAAATCATTTACCGCGTGAGACGCGTTTGCGGCGCTGCCTCCGACCCCGAGAACAAAAAGCCGGCCCCCACGCGCACGAACGGCCGCCAGGAGTTCCACTGCTTTTTCGCAAAGTGCCGTGTCGAGTTGGGAGATTATTGCCGTCGTCTCACGCAGGTATTGCTCAGAATAGCTCATGACAAAATGGCAGATGGTTTGCCGCGCAGCAGGGAATCGAGTTCCGCGAGACCTTCGCGCGAGCCGATTTCGTAGAAGCGTTGTTTCACTTCGTACGCGGCGATTTGTTTCTCCGACACCAAGTGCGAGTAAACGTCCGCCAGATCAAACGGAACATGATCGGGGTATGGCGCAAAGACTGCAGCATTCAGAATCCCGACGCCGTAATCGATGTGGCGCATTTCTGGTGTGCGCCGTTTCTTGTCATAGCGACGAATTTCCCCGGCCTCAAAACAGACGTTGCTTGTATCCCAGCGGCCTTCATTTTCGAGGACTGTCATTAAAGCGGGTTTCCCGCTCAGAACAAAGGCGTTCACTATGGCGGAGTAATCAACCGGCATGTATGAGTCACCATAAATCACCAGAAAGCGTTGGCCCAGGATCGGAAGCGCCCGTTTCAATGCACCACCGGTCCCAAGAAGAGTCGCGCCATCAAACGAGTAGGCAATTTGAACGCCGAGACTGCTTCCGTCGCCTAGTTCTGCCTTGATCATTTCACCGAGGTAGCCAACACAAAGCACTATTCTCCGAAGGCCATGAGAATGCAGCAGCCGTACTTGGTGTACGAGGAACGGTTCGCCTGCGACGTTCAACAGTGATTTCGGCGTTTTCTCGGTCACCGGCCGAAGTCGCGTGGCAAGTCCGCCGGCGAGAATGGTCACAGGCCAGTTGGTCAGGTCAATCTCCTCCCCTCGCGCCTTCATTGAATTAGGATTTTGGTGCCTTCAGGTTCGAATCGGAAACGGATTTCCGTCAATCCTTTCTCGCGCATGGCATGGCGAAGCCGAGCTTTATCTTCGGCATAAAACATGAGAAAGCCGCCCCCGCCGGCACCGATTAATTTTCCGCCGAGCGCGCCATTAGCCATCGCGCAATCATAAAAGTCGTTGATGCGCTCGTTGCTCATGCTCGTCGAACGTTCCTTTTTCCGCTGCCAGTGAACATCCATTAGCCGTGCGAACTCACTAAGATCATTACCTTCCAACGCGCGCTGACTTTGCCGCCCCAGTTCTTTCACAAAGTGCAGGTTCTCAAGCATCGCTCTGTCGGACTGTGTGCTCTTATCGTGCTGTTCCCGCAAAATCTTTGAGGCTGAACGCGTATAACCGGTAAAAAACAGCAATAAGTTCTCCTCCAAATTGAGGTAAGTGTCCTCGGAAATTCTTAAGGGGGACGCCTGGACCTCTCCGTTCGATAGAAAGTGAAAACAAGTGATTCCACCATAAGCGGCAATGTATTGGTCTTGTTTGCCTATTGGTTCGCGCAGCTTTTCCAGTTCGATACAACAGGCCTGCTCGGCCAGCTCGGACGGATGAACAAGATTTTTGTGCAGTGCGTGCAAGGCCTTCAGGAGCGCTGTTGTGAAACTACCCGAAGACCCGAGTCCGGTGCCGGCGGGAATATCGGCCATACTGGCAATCTCCAAGTTCCGCTCCTGCACGCCGGTCAGCTTGAACGCTTCCCTTATGATCGGGTGCTCGATTTGGTCGATCGTGGATACTTCTTCGAGATGGGAATACTTCAGCAAAAAACCATCTACAAAGCGACGATGAACGGTGATGTAGACGTATTTGTCGATCGCCGCGGCGATAAGAAAGCCGCCGTGCTCGCGATAATACGAGGGCAGATCAGTCCCGCCACCTCCGAGAGAAATTCGCAATGGAGAACGCGTGATGATCATTCGGGACTCCCAAGATGAAAAGGTTAACCGGATTGTCCAGTCGACATCATGCCGTTCCGAGTGCGGACGACGGAAAATCGCAGTCTCGCCAGATCCCTCCGTTACCCTATTTCGTTATTCGTGCTGTGACGTTTTGCCCAGAAACTCATTCCACGTCGCCTTCGTTTCTGCAGGTACATTCGTGTCCGCTTCCAAAAGCCAGGACACCGTCGTTAGCGAGTTGATAACAACCGACATAGCAACCAGCGCAATAAGCAGGTAGCGCAACTGGAATGCCAACCGGCCACTCTGTAGAAAAAACAGAAAAGCGAAAGTAAGAAATGGATAAAATTCCGCAAGGTAACGTTGCGCGAGGCCCATAAACGACAGAATGACGACAACCTGCAGCAAAAGAATCCCCGCAATCGTGCGGTCTACTCCGTCGGAACCTCCAGGCCGAAGCAGCATTGCCATGCCAATCACGGCGCCGAGCAGAATCCACGACGAGCACCATAACAGCGAAGAGTATGTTTCGGTGAAAGGCATAAC
>DATHHK010000127.1:0-5246 GCA_035317225.1 Candidatus Udaeobacter sp.
ACTTTAGGCGTGATAGAGGGCAGTTTCATCACCCCATGGGTTATGGGGCGCTCCCTTACTTTGAATCCTGTCATCATCCTGCTCTCGCTTACTTTCTGGGGCTGGATGTGGGGAATCGTTGGTATCATTCTGGCCGTCCCAATCTTAGCTGCTTTCAAGATTTTGTGTGCGCACATCAAACCGATGGAGCCGCTTGCAGAATTTCTTAGCTGATCTGACTCCTTATAGGGAGATTGTGTCCTTTGGTTAATGTTACAACACGATGCTCTGCTAATCGACGGATCACTAAGAGTCCAAAATACGCGCGGGGTCATCAGCTGGTGCGATTTATCCTTAAAAAGGAGGTGAGAAGATGTTAGGTTGGGCTGTAACATTTCTAATAATTGCTCTGATAGCAGCGGTACTAGGGTTTGGTGGGATCGCCGCAGCTTCAGCGGGGATCGCGAAGATCTTGTTTCTTATATTCCTGGTGATGTGCGTGATCTTCTTTGTTTTTGGCTGGAGAGGCAGAAGAGTACCATAATAGAGGGGAGACCGTTAGCTCGTTGGTAGGACGTGATTAGTTTTTCACGTGGGTTGAGCTGTTACCACCTGCGTGGTTTGAATTTCAGCCGGCTCTGGACCTGGAACTTCGCTATAACCTAGCTCTGCGAGCAACTCTTTCAGGCAAGGACAAAAAGCAGGACCGGAATCAGAAAAGCAAGCCAAAGCAAGATGATGCGAACTGAGATTTCACGCTTTTGTGCGAGGCCGAATCATTTCACCGCGGCAACACGTGTATGACTTTCCGTAAGACGAGTTCGCTTTGTCATAGCACCAAAGACTTCGTTTGCGCGGCGCTGAGTGGTTTTTACTTCACCGCGGCGCGGTGCTCGTATGATTGGTTCTTGCTAAACTTTGTTTTTCAGCCCGGGGGGAGTTAGTTGTATAGCAAACGCGCCCTTACTGTTCCGCTGATCGGCAGAACAGAAAGGGCGCGACGGAGACAAGCGAGAGTGGCTCTTGTTCTTAATCCTCGTCAAGAGTCACCCGATCAACCATCACGTTTTCACCTGTCCCAACATAATGAACCCGGACGGGGATACCCACTTTAACTCTCATTCTTACGATATCTGCATCCAGGACTTTGCCGCTCCGTGTCACATAAGTGACCGTCTTCCCGAAGTGGTAAGTCCGCGGTCCGCTAGTTTCCTTTAGCACTATCGTGCTCCCCGGAGTGTACTCCGTGATCGTGCCGTTGCCTTCGGTTGTAGTCGTTGTTGTAGTGGTCTCCGAAACCTGCGCCCAGGCAAAGGGAGCCACAACTGCCAAGACTAGACTGATTGATGTTTTTTTCATTGTATTCATTCCTTCTTTTCCCGCAGGACGAATTCCCAGCCAAGGAGTTTACCTAACGCTGGAACACCCGCCTGGCTTCATACATCATGTAATCGGGCGCAGTCCTTCATGCGGTCGCCAAAGCAATGGGATTCATCGTTTCCGTGCGCTGCAGTCTCGTATCCGTTGCACCCAGGTTTTCAGGTCGAGAGCGGGCATGAAATTGACGATTCGCTGTGCTGGGATTTTCGCCTGCAATGCAGCGGCGAGGCCCAGCTCAATAAACTCCAATTGCCACGGGTGATGCGCATCTGTGCCTAACGAAATGCGTGTTCCCTGCTTTCGCGCGATTTTAAGCAAGTCAACGTTCAAGTCCTGTCGGTCGGGATAACAGTCAATTTCCAACGCCTTGTCGAGGATGGTAGCCTCAGCAAAAACGCGTGGCCAATCTGCTTTTAAACCAAGTCGATAATTATAGATGCGGCCGCGTGGATGACCGAGAATTTGGATGTGCGGATTACGTAGAGCGGCAAGATAACGCTCGGTTCGGTCTTCAATTATCCGCAGAGAAGAATGAAACGAGCCCAGCACAAGATCCAAAGAGGACAGAGAGGCCTGCGACATATCTCCTTCGCCGCGCGGATTAAGGTTCATCTCAACAGAGCGAAGAACAATGAGTCTTCCGCCCAACTTTGAGGTCAAGGTATTGACCTTCCCTATCTCGATTCCCTGCTTTCTCAATGTTGATTCATCGATGCCGCCCGCAATCTTCAAACCTTTAGAGTGATCAGTGATTGCAATATAACTATAAGACCGCTCCTTTGCCGCGTCGGCCATTTCTGCGATTGTGCCGGATCCGTCGCTCCAGCGTGTGTGCATTTGTAAATCGCCACGCAGCTTCTTCGACCATGCGGGTCTCATGGCCAGTAATCGCCTTGCTTCAGCGAGCGAAATGAAATCACAACGAATCTCCGGTTTCTTCTTGCTTGATTGGGGCGGCTTATCAAGCCAGCCCCGAATTTGTTTCTCGATAAACGGGCCAATTGAGCGCAGCTCCGTCAGTGATCGGTGTTGCGCCGCAACTTGAGCTACCTCCTCCGGCCACAGAAAGGCGCTGCGAGCCGCTCGGCGAAATGCACGTGAGAGAATACCGCTCTCCCTCTCGGCCTGTCGGGCAAGTAACTCGGCAACGTCGGTGTTCGACAGCACACCTAAGAATCGATTTCGAGGGGATCTCTAGCGGTTTCCCGAATCATCGGGTCGACAGCAGTATCGTTGCACCCATTTCTTCGCCGAATGCGATTTAATAATGATGGCCGAGACTGCGGAGGAAATTTCACAAAGACCCGAAATTCGCAAGGAACTCCAACGGGCCACTGGCGAAAAACGTCCCGAAACGGTCAGGGCGCGCGGCAGAGATAAGTTCTGGTTTATCATACAGGCAGTTGCCTTACTCGGTTGCGTCGCGGTGTACTTTCTCGTCGGCTCCAAGCTAATTCCGCTGCCACAGGCAAACGCCGGGGTTGTCGCGCGAATTGTACGTGGCGCAGCGCTGATGGTGATCCTCCTGGCGATCGCGCGAGTTATTTCCGTTTATGCGCTGGGCCGGATCGAGGACTCTTCCACTCGTTTTACCCTTCAGCGTGTGATGCATCTGGTTGTCGCGCTTGTCATTGTAGTTATCTCCATATCCATCATTTTCGTCAATTGGTATGGAGCGCTTGCCGCACTCGGTATTGGCTCACTTATCATCGGCCTCGCTCTACAAACCCCGATGAAAAGCTTCATCGCTTGGATTTACATTCTCGTACGCCAGCCTTTCCGGGTAGGCGATCGCATACAAATCGGCGAAGCCACAGGCGATGTAATTGACGTTGGATATCTTGATACCACTCTTTGGGAATTCGGAGGCAAGTATCTTTCCGGTGATCATCCGAGCGGTCGGCTGATCAAGTTTCCGAATGAGAAAGTGCTCGACGAGATCGTTTATAATTATTCCTGGCCGCTTTTTCCGTACGTCTGGAACGAGATCAAGTTCTACGTCGCCTTCAACGCCGATCTGGAGTTCATTGCAACCACGATGGAGAGTATTACAGAGGATGAACTGGGCGCGGAAATGATGAAGCATGTAGAAACATTTCGGAACTTGCTTGCCCGTACACCGGTCGACGAACTCGAAGTGCGCGAGCGGCCGCGCGTTTTTTTTCGGGTGAGCGAAAACACCTGGCTCGAAGCCATAGTCCGCTATCTGGTCGCGCCGCGTGAAGCAGGCCGTGTCAAAACACGCTTGATCAAAAAGCTTCTCGTAGCGCTAAGCGCGGCTCCAGAGAAAGTAAGGTTCCCGGCAGGAGCAAATCGTTAGCGTTTGATTGTGGTCAGCGAGCTTAAGCTCCGACTTGCTCAAGGACGGTTCGTAACTCGTGAAAATCCACCGGCTTGATGAGGTGGAAATCAAATCCAGCCTCTTTGGAACGCCGGATATCTTCATCGGTGCCAAAGCCGGTGATCGCGACTGCCTTGATCGGTCCCTTTGCCTTAGCTCTTGAGATGACGTCATAGCCGCTGCCATCGGGGAGCCCTATGTCACACAAAACCAAATCGAATCGTTGCGACGCCATCATTTCTAAGGCCCGTCGCGTACTATCGGCGACCGAAGTTTGATGGCCAAAGTGGGTCAGCAGGCGTGACATCGCATGTCGTGTGTCGCGATGGTCTTCCACGAGGAGAATACGCAACTGCTTTGGCACGTGTTTCGAAGAGGCAGAGTCCGCCGAAGTTTCTGCGGCTCCTTCTGGAAGCGTGTCGAGCGTTATCTTGAAGGTAGTTCCGAAACTCCGGCCGCGGCTCTCTGCTTCAATTCTGCCGTGATGAAGATCGATAAGATGCTTTGAAATAGCGAGACCTAATCCTAGGCCACCGAACTGACGGCTGACGGAAGGATCCGCCTGTTCAAAAGGAGTGAAGATCGAAGCCAGACGCTCGCGTTCGATTCCGATCCCATTATCCGTGATCTCGAAACGAAAATGGCCAGTGTTATCATTATAGGTACGGACCGCAATCTGTCCGCCGGATGGCGTGAACTTCACAGCATTGTTAATCAAATTCCAAAATATTTGCTGAAGTCGGATCGAGTCACCACGGATGTGGTGTTTTTCAGCGCCGAGCTCAGTGGAAACACTTAATTTTTTTGAAAGGATGGCTGAATTTGCAATCTCGATCGCGTCGCGCACAACGGCGTTCGCGTCAACGGGTTCCAAATGGAGTTGCAGCTTGCCGCGAGTGATCCGAGTGAGATCCAGCAAATCGTCAATCAATCGCGCCTGTAATCGCACGTTACGCTTGATTATTTCTAGGTCCTCCGCGAATTCTGCTGGAACTTTCGACGCATTGCTCGCGAGGTAGTTGGCGGCCGCCAAGGCTGGAGTCAGAGGCGTGCGTAGTTCATGGCTGAGTGCCGCGAGAAAATCGTCCTTGGCCTTGCTTGCTTTTTCGGCTGCAATTTTCTCTGCTTCAAATTCTCGGCTCCGAATTTGGTCGGTAATGTCACGTGTGACTTTGGAATAGCCACGAACATTACCTGAGCTATCAAGCAATGCTGTCAGGACAATTTCCGCCTGAAAGATGGATCCGTCTTGCCGAACGCGTGGGCCTTGATCTCGAATAGACCCTCTGCGAGCGGCTTCGCGAAGATTGTGTTGGGGCTTTTCGGCAGCAACATCTTCCGCCGTATAAAAGCAGGCGAAGTTCTTCCCAATAATTTCTTCTGCATTGTATTGTTTGATTCTCTGTGCCCCTGAATTCCATGTCATGACGTTCCCAGTCGAGTCGAGCATATAGATGGCGTACTCCTCGACGCTATCTACCAGGATGTGAAACTGTTCCTCCGCCTGGCGTAGCGTCGACTTGGGAGATCGATCGTCCCTCATGAT
>DATHHK010000128.1:0-4232 GCA_035317225.1 Candidatus Udaeobacter sp.
AGTCGATTTCTGGAACGGCTCAAGAGCCTTAGCGCTGAACCGGGCATTGACCTCGAGAATTATGGACGACTGTTTGAATCCAAGGCATCGCTATTTTCAGGTGATATTTCGCCAAATTATTCGACGCTGAGTGACGAAGTCATTCGGCAAGTTGTCGGATACTTCTCGAACTTGAAGGTGCTTTTTTTGGCGCGTGATCCGGTTGAGCGATTTTGGTCGCATTTGTCCATGGAAGTGCACTATCGTCAAATTGAGCCTTTTGACGCGACCGACATCAACGAAGTCAATCGGAATTTGTCCCGCCGAGGGATGCTCTTGCGTTCATATCCGAGTGCCGTCGTCGCGCGATGGAAACGCTACGTCGATTCAGAGCAGTTTCGCGTTTATTTCTTTGATGACCTGCAAAGAAATCCCGCTGAATTGCGGCGCTCGATTCTTCGTTTCCTGGGCGCTGATCCAGACCAGCCGACCGGTCGACTCAACGCGGATTACAACAGTTGGACCAGGATGGAAAAGCTTCCGCTCACAAACAAGGTGCGATCGCATCTGGCTCAGTTCTTCAAAAAGGAACTGAAGACCTGCGCAGCGCGACTAGGCGGGTCAGCCAGGGATTGGCCGGCCCGATACGGTTTTTAGTGCGGTGAGTCTGAAGTTTAACTGCCAGCCGCGATTGGGGCCGACTGCGTTCTCTTAAAGCTTAACACTTTTAACTTCCTGTCAGGCGCGCTTCGGCTAGATCGAGGTCACGCTGAATATGCCTCAACGCGTCGTCGTTAATCACACGTTCGTTTCGCAAACGAATAATGGTCTGCCTTTCAACGCGTAGCGCTTCGCGTTGCAAACGCTGATATTGGGGCGTGGCGATTTCGCCGCGGCAATCGTCGGGGTTCTCGGCGCAAAGTTGTAATTGCTCCAGGCGTTCGTCGTACTCAGCGCGCAAGCGATCCACGGTGTCGGTCGAAAACTCGCCGCTGGAGCGCAGTTTCCCGATCAGTTCAATTGCGGCCTCATTCGCTTCCACGCGCGCCCGGCGTTCCTCTTGGTCTGCCTCGCCGTCATATGTGATTCCGAGTTTCCGAATCAAGAGCGGCAGCGACAGCCCCTGAAGGACGAGCGTAGTCAGAATGACCGAGAACGTGAGAAACAAAATGTAATTGCGCCCCGGAAATGAGTTGCCGTCACTTAATGTCAGCGGCAGCGCGAACGCAGCCGCTAGCGAAACGACCCCACGCATGCCCGACCAAGCCACGATGGCGGCCTGTTGCCGTCGCGGAATTGGATCACGCACCTGTCCCGCGTTTGTGAGACCTAACACAGGCGGCAGATAGGTCGCCGGTACCACCCAAATAATTCGGATCAAAACAACCGCACTGCTAATGATGATGGCGGTGACGATAGGGCCAATAAGCGATTCGCCACTCAGTGCATGCAGGATTCCAGGGAGTTGCAGTCCAATGACGATAAAGATGAACCCGTTGAGAAGGAAGACGACCATTTCCCAAAACGCGAATGCTTGCAGGCGAAACCGCGGGCTGACGATGACCGGCGAATGCCAGCCGATAAAAATTCCGGCGGCAACCGTCGCCAGAACCCCTGAGGCATGCAGGCGTTCGGCCGGCAGGTAAGCAACAAAGGGAGTGAGCAGAGAAATCGTAATCTGGACCGGCGGATCATCGAGATGGCTTTGCACCCAGCGCACCACGACCGCAACGAGTAGGCCAAATGCAATGCCACCAGCCGATGCCCAGACAAAGCGAACTGCGGCATAACCCGGTGAAAAAGTTCCGGTTATGAGTGCCGCAACCGCGAATTGTAGCGCAACCAACGCGGTCGCATCATTGACGAGACTCTCTCCCTCGAGAATCGCCTGAATACGATGGGGAACGCCGAGCCGGCGAAGGATCGCGGTAGCCGCGATCGCATCTGGCGGCGAAACGATGGCTCCAAGCGCAAAGGCAGCTGCCCACGGAAGCGCCGGCACAATCGCGTGCGCGATCCACGCAATCGTTACCATAGTCACCAGCACTAACCCAATTGCGAGAAAAAGAATCTGCCGCAGGTTTCGCCGAAAATCGCGCCAGGATGTGAACAGCGCTGCCGGATAGAGAAGAGCGGGCAGAAAAAAGTAGAATACAATCTCCGGATTAAGTCTTACTTCTGGCAATCGCGGCACGAAACTCACGGCGAGCCCGCTGATCACCAGCACGATGGGGTACGGCAGCCTAAGTTTACACGCGACCACGGCGAGGACCGCTACAGCGGCGAACAGCAGCACAATGATTTCCGCTTGATGCATGATCAGCTGTAAGAGGGATGGAATAGTCGAGTATTAGAGTGACGGAATTTCACTACCCCAGCCTCCAATATTCCATTACTCCACTACGGCCTGCTTTGCCCGCGCGCGATTCGCCTGAAGCTCAGCGAGGTGTTTTTCCGACCAGCGACAAAGCGCATGCAACGGTTCAATCAAGGTTCGGCCCAGTCTCGTGAGAGAGTACTCCACTTTCGGAGGCACAACGGGATGAACGGTCCGTTGCACCAGGCCGTCGCGCTCGAGGCTGCGCAGCGTCTGCGTCAGCATTTTTTGCGAAATGTCCCCGATTTCACGCTGTAACGCAGCATAACGCATCGTTCCGTGCGCCAGAATCTGGATGATGAGGGCCGTCCATTTGTCGGCAATTCGGTCGAGCACGAGCCGGGAAGGACACTGCGCATCCAAAACGGAAGGGGCCGACGATGCTTTTCGCACGCTCCTGTGTAAAACAATTCCCGCTGACGAGCAAGGGGAGAGTAACATTCGAAAAAGAGTGTATGGACTGTAACCATAGGTAGTTGACTGCTGGTTTGGCTGTCCGAAATTTAGATTATGACAATTTCATCTCTTAAGAAGGAAAACACTGTCCCGACGGATGTTCTCTTAAACGCGACGGAGTCGGATGCTCCATCGCCGACGAGTAAGGAAGTCGATGCGACAGCAGGTCAGGACGATTCCGTCTTGTTCGATGCGTATTCGCGCACCGTAGTCAGTGCAGTCGCGCGTGTCGCCCCCGCCGTTGTGAACATCGATGTAAAACAACGCATGAGCCTCCCGCGTGGAACGCGCGAGCTCAGCGGGAACGGTTCGGGTTTCATTGTCACGCCGGACGGATTCATCCTGACTAATAGTCACGTCGTGCACTCGGCGAATTCTATTACTGTGAATTTGCCCGATGGACGTGAATATCCGGCGCAACTGGCGGGCGACGATCCGGACACCGATCTCGCGGTGATTCGAATCGACGCGCCGCAACTTGCCCATGTGCGTCTGGCTGACTCCGAAAATTTGCGCGTCGGCCAACTGGCGATCGCGATCGGAAATCCTCTCGGCTTTCAGGCGAGCGTCACTGCAGGCGTGATCAGCGCACTCGGTCGCTCGATGCACGCGCAGTCGGGCCGTTTGATTGACAATATCATTCAAACCGATGCTGCGTTGAATCCCGGAAACTCCGGCGGACCACTGGTTAATTCAGCCGGCGAGGTAGTGGGTGTAAACACGGCCGTGATTCGACCGGCGCAAGGCATCTGTTTCGCGATCGCCAGCAAGACGGCCAAATTGGTTGCTGGCTGGCTGATTCGAGATGGACGTATCCGCCGTGGCTATATCGGCGTCGCCGGTCAAAACGTGCCAATTCACCGACGGATCGTCCGATTTTATGGTTTGCCTCTCGAGACGGCTGTCCTCGTTGTTTCAGTGGAGAAGACTAGTCCCGCCGCGAGCGCCGGATTGCGCGAAGGGGATCTGATTGTTGCGTTCAACGATCAGCCTATTGGGAGCGTGCACCATCTGCACAAGGTTTTGGTCGGCGAACAAATTGGCGTGAACTCCAAGCTGACGGTCATTCGGCACACCGAGAAATTGGAGTTGCCGATCTTACCAGCAGAGTCGCGATCGGAATGACGGCCTGGTAGGGATGCCGCAATTGCGGCATCCCTACCATTTTTTTGCTCCCTTAGGGAGTTACGTCTCAACGCCGAGGGTAGGACGCGGCGCTGGCGTTGGGCTCGGAGTCGGCGTGGGAGTTGGAGTTGGATCAAGAAGTTTTCGCCAGACACCCTCGCCCCCTCATCGTAACTGGAGCGTGACGCCAGCGACTTTCGAAGCCTTTGCAGCTGACGCGCCTGCCTCTACAATCAAATCAATTCTCCATGAAATTTCTGATCATTGGCGGCGGCGGCCGTGAACACGCGCTGAC
>DATHHK010000129.1:0-5021 GCA_035317225.1 Candidatus Udaeobacter sp.
AATCCGAGGTCCCGGATGATTTGCTCCGGGAGCAGACTGACGAGATACGAATATCGCGACAGTCGCGCATCATAATCCGGAAAGACTTTCTGCGAAGTCGTAGCGCCGCCGATGTAATCGTTCTTTTCCAGAAGTAGAACACTTAAGCCTGCGCGGCCAAGATAGCTGGCTGCCACAAGACCATTGTGACCGGCGCCGAGAATTACCACGTCGTACTGCGATTTCATTTCGAAGTCAGTCGCGAATTCATCCTTACATCAAACAACGCAAAGCAAACATCAAACGTTTCCTAGCGTAAGGGATTTATTCGCTGAGCGCGCGATCGCAATCGTAGGGCGTTACATTTATTTGTAAAAGGGCACGCGTTGCAGGACGGGGCATCGATGCAATGCTTAATGATGAACGAGATGCAAGTTCTCGGCGCGCTGATCTGCTTCGCATGTGGGACTGCGATGGCGTTGGAGCCGAGCGCGACAGCGTCACCGGCGGAATTGCAGTTCGATCATGTTTGGATTGTGGTGGCACGCGATGCCCCGGAACGAACAGCATTGGAAAAAGCCGGATTAAAGATTTCGCCCGAGGTGAATCGTCACGACGGACAAGGAACAGCGTCAATCACTGCTGACTTTCAAAATTCTTATATCGAGCTGATGTGGCCGGACCCAACGGTTTCGGTTGCGCTCGGCGCTGAGCGCGGGGTGGAAAAGTTCAAGAATCGAATGAACTGGAGGACGAGCGGCTGGTGCCCGATCGGCATCGGACTTCATCGAGTTGGAACCGCGACGCCATTGCCGTTTCCCACCTTGACGATTACGCCGGATTGGATGCCGAAGGGAACAGCGATCGAGATCTTAACAGCGCGCGACGACACAAAGAGCCCGTCATTTTTCATCGAGCCCGATGTTCTCGCGGTAAAAGAAAGAGGAAAGACCGACAAGAACGATCCCAAGTCCGGATCGTTGCAGCACGGAATCGGAGTCAAACGAATCACTGAGATCCGATTAGTTAAGCCAAAAGGATATCAGCCCGTGGCTGCGTTCGCGTATTTGGAGAAGGCCAGGATTTTCCAGTCGAGCGAGGGAAATGAATGGGCCGTCGAAATCACATTCGACGGCGGGCAGAAAAGTCAGACGAAAGATTTACGTCCCGATCTTCCGTTAGTCATTCATTACTAGGAAACGCTCTCCGCGCGTCGCAGCCGGATTGCTGCGTGGCAGAAATATGATGATAATTGTCGTTGCTGCCACCGATTCTCATCGTGAACTTGGATGTCATGAATGCACAAACAAACAGCACGAATCGAAGATTACTAAATCCAACAGCGGAACTTGGCTTGCTGGCTGCAATTACGCTTCTGGTTCTGGGTGAACTGTTGGGGTCAAATCCCGCTAAAGTTCCCAGCGTATCTGAAGGCAATCAGGCTGTAGTCAAAGCAAACCCGCTCAAACCGCCGGCCCAAGGCAGCATACCTGTTGCGTTTCTTGTTTCGGAAGGCGCACAAATGATCGATTTCGCCGGGCCGTGGGAAGTTTTTCAGGATGTCACGGTTCCCGGACAGACGGATCATCCTTTCCGTCTTTACACCGTGTCTGAGTCGACTGCGCCGATTCACACCAGCGGCGGGATGAAGATTGTTCCTGATTACAGTTTTGAAAATGCTCCTGCGCCTAAAGTAATCGTCATTCCTGCTCAAAGTGCACCGAGCCAGGCAACATTGGAATGGATTCGCAAGTCGACAAAGACTACCGACGTGACAATGTCGGTTTGCACTGGCGCATTTGTGCTGGCGAAAACCGGTCTTTTGTCAGGCAAGGCGGCGACCACGTATCACGGGGCGTTCGGGCGATTCGAGATGGAGTTTCCAGATATTGCGCTAAAACGCGGCGCGCGGTTTGTGGAAAGCGGAAATCTCGCAACTGCCGGCGGACTTTCCTCCGGAATCGATCTCGCTTTACGAGTAGTCGAGCGTTACTACGGCCGCGAAGTCGCTCAAAGGACCGCCTACGACCTGGAATATCAGGGTCAAGGCTGGATGAATCCAGAGTCAAACCAGCTGTACGCCACCGCCCCTGTTTCGACGGCCGAACATCCGCTTTGTGCGGTCTGCGGAATGGAGGTCGATCCCAAAAGAGCGCCCAAGTCCATTTTCAAAGGCGCGACCTACTACTTTTGTTCCGACGACGACAAGAAAACATTCGACGCCGCACCGGATAAATTTGTGAACACCGACAGGAAAAGCTTGTGACGTCTGAGGAGCCACAAGTGAATAGTGGATGAATCCAAGTCCGTCTCGCGCATCGCGTCGAATCGTGTTTGTCGCCGCGCCGGGTACCGAGGTCCTCGACCTGGTCGGACCGCTGCAAGTCTTTGCCCGGGCCTCGGAAATCTTCGTTCGGCAAAATCCGGGCACATCACCGATCTATTCCGTCGAAGTGGTGACCACTTCCCATCACCGTTCGTTTGTCACAAACTGCGGTTTGCGAATCACGGCGCACAAAACTTTTCGCGAGCTACGCGGAAACATCGACACCCTGCTCGTAGCTGGCGGCAGCGCAATTGAGAACGATGAAGTGAACGCTGAAGTCATCCGCTGGTTGAAAACCATCGCCGGACGAACTCGGCGAATCGGCTCCGTGTGTACCGGTGCCATGTTGCTGGCGCGCGCCGGTCTGCTTGACGGCCGTCGCGCCACAACACATTGGAACTGGTGCGACGTCTTGATCAGGCGCGCGCCGCGCGCACAAGTTGATCGTGATCCAATATTTGTTCGTGACAAAAACGTCTATACCTCCGCCGGCGTTACGGCCGGAATGGACCTTGCTCTGGCGCTGGTTGAAGAGGACCATGGCTCGCGATTGGCGCTGCACGTGGCACGCAATCTGGTGCTGTATCTGCGCCGCCCCGGCGGACAATCGCAATTCAGCGCCGCGCTATCGTTGCAACTGACCGACCGGGAACCGTTACGCGAACTCGAGTCATGGGTGCTCGATAATCTAAACAAACCGCTTGCTGTGCCGGCGCTGGCGAAACGCGTGGCAATGAGTCCGCGAAATTTTGCGCGGATCTTCACCAAGGAAATGAAAACCACGCCCGCGAAGTTCGTGGAGCGTCTTCGCATCGAAACTGCTCGTCGCCGTCTGGAAGAAAGCCACAACAGCATGGAGTCGATCGCAAGCGAGTGCGGTTTCGGAAACGTGAATTCAATGCGCAACGTTTTTCAGCGCACCCTAAAGATTGCTCCAGGTCAGTACCGGCGGCACTTCCGCCACGTGAAACGCCCACCGAAAGCCGAGAGCAGAGGTTAACGACAGGTTTAACGCGATTTCTTCGCCACCGCTGGCATTTGTCTGCCAGAATTAAGCAAATTCTGTCTGGTTTTTGTAAGGGAGGGCTGAGCGCGGCGACCGTTTTCGGTACGTTTCTTTTCTACTTTTCAGTGTTTCGAATCGGGCCGTAAGTTGCAGAGAACGAATGAATTTTGGCAACTTCTTCGCCGAGCTGAAGCGACGCAACGTTTACAAAGTCGCAATCGCTTACTTCGTTGCCGGCTGGGCGCTCGCCCAGGGAATAGCGCAAGTCTTTCCTGTATTCGACGTTCCGAACTGGATCGTTCGCCTGATTGTTTTCTTACTCGTAATCGGTTTTCCCATCGCGCTCATTTTCGCGTGGGCGTTTGAGATCACACCGGAAGGGGTTAAACGCACCGAAGAGGCCGACGCCGGACTGCCATCGGCGCGGCCGGTCAAGCGCGCCTGGATTTACATTGTTGTTGTCGGCATAGTCATCTCACTCTCTTTGTTTTTCCTTGGTCGTTACACCGCTGGAAACAGAGCAGAAGTGTCCGGCGGCAATAAATCGATCGCCGTTTTGCCGTTCGCGAGCTTGAGCGATGACAAGAACGACGCCTACTTCGCCGATGGGGTCCAGGACCAGATCCTGACCAATCTGGCCAAGGTTTCTGATTTGAAAGTCATTAGCCATACCAGCGTGCGCCAATACGGGCCGGGCGCCGAACGTAACATGCGAGAAATTGGCCGGCAGCTTGGCGTCGCTTATATCATGGAAGGTTCGGTCCAGCGCGCCCGGGATCGTCTGCGCATTAACGCCACGTTAATCGATGCCCGCACCGACGCTCACATATGGGCCGAAACTTACGATCGAACCGCGGCCGATTTGTTCGCAATCCAGAGTGAGTTGGCGCAATCGATCGTGACTCAGCTCAGGGCGAAACTTTCGCCCAAGCAGAAGGCGGACATCGAAGAGCGCCCGACTCAGGATCTGGTCGCGTTTGAGCTGTATATCCAGGCCAAGGCAATCATCGACAGCTATATCAATGCGACCGACGTGCGAGCAGCGTTACTCCAAGCCCTGAAATCGCTTGAGGAAGCGATTCAGCGCGACCCGAACTTCGTCTCTGCGTATTGTTACGCCGCGCGCGCGAACGATCTGCTCTTCTTTTTCGACCTCGATCCAACGCCGGATCGTATTTCCCTCGCCGACGCCGCGGTAAAGACGGCACTGCGGCTTCGCCCCGATTCAGCTGAGGCGCATTTTGCCCTGGCAGATTATCTCTTCAGGTGCAAGCGAGACTACGACCGCGCTCTGGAAGAACTCGCAATCGCGCGCCCGGGTCTGCCGAACAGCACGCCGTTTTTTATTCTCTCCGGCTACATCAATCGCCGCCGCAACCATTTTCACGAAGCCGAGCGCGACTTCTCCACCGCCTTCGCGCTGGATCCACGAAATCCGAATGCGTATAATCTTCTGGCCGACACCTTTGTGCTCCAACGCCGTTTTTCTGAAGCGGTCCACGTTTCTGACAACGTGCTTGCCGCCGGCGAACAGACGCCAATCGTCCGGTTCCGGCGCGCCCAATCCATCTTGTGGGGGACCGGCGACACTGGACCGCTCCGCGAGATTCTGACGAAATATCCAGACATGGAGTTTGCCGGCGGCCAAACGCCGGCCCGCGCCTGGATGGCGATGCTGGACGGCAACTACGCCGAAGCGGAACGGGTCCT
>DATHHK010000130.1:0-5489 GCA_035317225.1 Candidatus Udaeobacter sp.
GTTTTTGTTCCAAACGCCGGAACGAAAGAGTAATTGACACCAAAATTTGTGAGACCTAGCCTCGAAGCCGTGCTTCGACAGATCGGTCGCATTGCTATCATCGGTGCGCTTTGCTGCGCGATCGGGTTGCATTGGGTTGCGCTCCAGTCGTTCGCCTGGACGAACATGCTTATCGAGTATTCGAAGCGCGCGCCCTTGTGCCAGGCAATTGCTCAGACATTTGATGGCGCCCATCCCTGTTCGCTTTGTCACATCGTCGCCACAGGAAAGGCTTCAGAGAAAAAGACAGAGATACAATCACCCGTGCCAAAGATCGACATCATCTGCGTCGCACGCGTGATCCAATTGATATCACCTGTCGCTTTGTTCGATTACACGCTTCGCGATTTCTCCGTCTCTGAAATCGAGCATTCCCCGCCCGTTCCACCGCCACGCGTAATGGCAGGCTAGTTCGCCGGATTCGCTGCTCCGCTAGTACTGTGGCCGCGTCTTTGTGAGACGCGCAGCGCGTGAATGGCAAAACCTCGGCGGCGCGCTTCGCACAGCGAAGCGACTACAGGCAAGCCGCAGCTTGAGTCTGAAGAACGGAACAAAATGAAAATCTTATCTGGAATTCTGTTTTTAATTGTGGCCGTTGGCCTAACAAGTGTTCGGGCTTGTGACCTTTGCGGCTGTTACACGCCGCAGTTAAACGCAATGCCGCAGATGAATTACACACTTTTACCATGGGCGAGGGGATGGTACGGAGCGGTTGGGGAGCAATTCACTCGATTTGGGACGTTGCAGCTGGACGGAGAGGAAGTTGCAAATCCAACTGGTCAGTACTTGAACAGCTCCATCACGCAGATCGTTGCCGGTTATGAGATCAACAGCCGGTTCGCATTGCAGATCAATTTGCCACTGATCTATCGCGAATTTAAGAGGCCAGAGGGGTTCGAGATCCAGCAAGGCACGGTTTCTGGTCTTGGTGATATGTCGCTTCTACTCAAAACGGTTGTTTTCCATTACGCTTCGCCAGTTCAAAGAAGCTTCGAGTTTTACGGCAGCAAAAACCCGGTCGCAGTCGATCACGAACCGGACTTTACTGTTTCTGCGGTTTTGCTGACCGGGATCAAGTTTCCCACCGGCGACAGCAGCCGCCTCAAAGAAGAATTTCACGAAATTGAAATCCCGGGCGCTCCGGAAAGTGGCATCCACGGCCATGATCTGACCCTCGGCACGGGATCGTATGACGGCCTGTTCGGCGAGCAAAACGCGCTGCGTTACAAGAATTTCTTTTTCGAGACGAACGTCCAATTCACGTTGCGTGGCGACGGCACGCATCAATATCACTTTGCCAACGATTTCATCTGGGATGGTGGCCCGGGGTATTACATCGTTCGTAATCGCGATACGATTTTTGGAATCCAGTGCGTGGCTTCCGGCGAATACAAAGATGTCGATCGGTTCCGGGGCAAACCAGCGGAAGACACCGGGATTACTTCAGTCTTTCTCGGTCCTCGTTTAGTGGGATCACGCGGCCGTTGGAGCGCGGAACTCGCCGCGGACCTCCCGGTTTTCATCAATAACACGTCATTGCAGGCCGTTCCCGACTATCGCTTGCACGCTGGGATTTCCGTGCAGTTTTAGCCAGCAAACTCTTCTCAAAATTTCATCCTGAGCCCAGCGAGGAATCTCAGATCTTCCTAAGACCAGGTGATCAGGCGAAGCTCGTGCCTTTGCATCAGGCAGGGGTGCGTGGGCACGACGCGCACGCTAAAGCCATATGTGCCGCTTTCAGACGCGGGGACTGCTCCCTGGTAAATGTAATTGCCGTCTCCGTCCGCGCTGCCAGTTTGATTAAGGAGCGTCGCCGAAGGATTTCGAAGGTCACCGTTATCAACTTCGCCATGGTAGGCTTCCACTCGCACATGTTGTGGATCGACGGCGCCGAGATGAACTCGCGCCGTGATTTCTAGCGATTCACCGACCAAAATGCTTTGCCGATCTTTATTGCCTATTTGAACATCCGAAATTTTTACCGCCGGCCAGTCCTTGCGTATTTGCGTTTTCCATTGGCTTAGATAGGTGGCAGCGCCGCAGCCGTCGCGGGAGAAATTCTCGTACGATTTCGCGGCCGGAATGTAAAGTTGCTCGGTGTATTCCTTTACCATCCGCTGGGTGTTGAAGACCGGCGTAACGCTGCGGATTGATTCGCGCATCAGTTGCAGCCAGGCCAGAGGAAGTTTGCCATCCGGTTTCGCGTAATAGAGTGGAACGATTTGGTTTTCCAGTAATTGGTAAAGACTGCTCGCGTCCACTTCATTCTGAAATTCGGTGGTGCCATTATCGATCTCCGCGCCAATGGCCCAGCCGTTGCTGCCGGTGTATCCCTCGCGCCACCAGCCATCGAGAACGCTCAGATTGATTCCGCCATTTGGGGCGGCCTTCATTCCGCTGGTTCCACTCGCCTCGAGAGGACGCAATGGATGGTTCAGCCAAAGATCGACACCCTGCACCAGGCGGCGGGCGATGTAGCTGTCGTAGTCCTCCAAAAAGACGATGCGGTTTTCCAGGCCAGCTTCGTGGCTAAATCTGTAAACCTCCTGAATGAGCGCCTTGCCTGCTTCATCACGTGGGTGCGCTTTGCCTGCAAAAATGAACTGCACAGGACGCGTCGCGTCATTCAGCAATCGCTTTAAGCGTTCCTTGTCGCTGAATAGCAGTCTGGCCCGTTTATAAGTCGCGAACCGGCGCGCAAATCCTATGGTCAAAATTTCCGGATCAAGAATGCGGTTGACCCTGCGAATAGACTCGGGCGATTCTCCCATTCGCTCGCGACGCCGCCGTTCTCGGTCGCGGACAAATTCAATCAGGCGAAGCTTGAGTCTTTGATGCGTGTCCCAGAGCTGGGCATCAGGAATATCGAAGACACCACGCCAGAACTCGGGCTCGGTGAGGTGTTCCTCCCATGTCCCGAGATGCTTGCGATAGAGTGCTGCGAACTCCGGGGCCATC
Organism: Candidatus Udaeobacter sp.; assembly: GCA_035317225.1. GTDB lineage: Bacteria > Verrucomicrobiota > Verrucomicrobiia > Chthoniobacterales > UBA10450 > Udaeobacter. Next base: position 2,998 of record DATHHK010000130.1, read on the forward strand.
CAGGTTTTGGTGTGGACTCCGTTTGTAATGTTGGTAATCGGCACTTCGTGGACGGCGACGCCGGCCCAGACATCTTTCCAAAGGGATCGGCTAACTTCGCCGTGTAACTTGCTTACCCCGTTAGCGTGGCGGCTGAGACGCAGCGCCAGGATGGTCATGCTAAAGGGATCATTTGGATCGAGCCGGGTCTGACCAAACGTGAACAGCTCGTCGAACGGAATGTTTAATTCCTTGGCGAAATTCCCGAAATACTTTCGCATCATCTCGCGCGGGAACGAATCATTGCCGGCGGGGACCGGAGTATGCGTGGTAAAAACATTGGCCGCCGCTACCAATTGAAGGGCTGAATAAAAATCGAGCTTCTTCTCCACGATATTGAGACGAATGCGTTCGAGCGCCAAAAACGCCGAGTGTCCCTCGTTCATATGAAACACAGCCGGCTGAATGCCGAGCGCTGCAAGCGCTTTGACGCCACCAACTCCGAGCAAGATCTCCTGACGCATGCGCATCTCGAGGTCGCCGCCGTACAGCTCGGCAGTGATTAGCCGGTCCTCGGCGTTGTTTTCCGGAATATCGGTATCCAGGAGATAAAGACTTACTCTTCCAACGCGCAATTCCCAGAGCCTGGCAAAAACTTGCCGATCCAAAATCGGTACGGAAATCAGCGGTTTCCCATTGCTACGGAGCGCTTCCCGGATAGGCAGGTGATAAAAGTTTTGGTTCAGATTGATCGCCGCCTGAACGCCGTCCTTATCGATCTGTTGCCGGAAATAGCCATGCCGATAGAGCAGACCAATCGCCACGAAATTCAAATCCAGATCGCTCGCCGATTTGCAATGGTCGCCAGCGAGTATGCCAAGACCTCCGGAATAATTCGGGATCGATTCGTGAAAACCAAACTCAGCCGAGAAATAGGCGATCGGATTCTTGATCGCGCTTCCGGCACCCGTCTTTCCGTAAGTCTCGTGTCGGCCAAGATACTTTTCGAATTCCTCAAAAACCTGCTTCAGCTCGCGGAGAAAAGTCTTGTCCTGTGCGAGTTCTTCCAATCTGGATTGCCGCGAAAGCTGGAGCATCCGGACAGGGTTATGATTTGTTCGGTTCCAAAGCTCCGGATCCAGGTGACGGAACAGCCGGCGCGCAGCCGGTTCCCACGTCCACCACAGGTTGAAGCTCATCTGGCGCAACGGCTCAAGCGCGGGCGGCAGGATGGGGGTTACGTTATACGTTTGAAAAGTCGGCATGCGAGTTCCTCTAGCCTGGGACTGTTGCCCCAGTCACTGGCAAATTTCCACAGAAGGTAGCGAAGAAAAACGAAGATTCTATTACGAACGGCGTCGTCTCAAGCAGTGACACGTTGCCAGAAACATTTTGGACCTCAGTTTCTATCGGGGTCGCCAATCCCAACCACGGTTCGCGGCGCGAGGATCAGCCCGAGAAAGAAACCTGCGATTAGTCCGCACAGATGAGCGGCCATGCTTACTTGTGGCGTCGAAAGATCGAATGCGACTTGAATCACGATTATCATTACAATGTTTCCCAGGCGTTGTTTTGCCTGCGGCGCGTGACGATGTCGTAATAGAAACCCTGCCCACGTACCGACGATTCCCATGATACAACCAGACGCGCCAACAAGCTGCGAGACTTGGACGAAACCGAGTATCGTCAAACCCACAACACCTGCGCTGGAAGCAAGCCCCGAAATCAGATAGGCCACGGTAAATCGGAGTGTGCCTATAGACCGTTCCAACGGCGGGCCAAGAATATAAAGAGCGAAAATGTTGAAAAGCAGATGGGTAAAACCCCCGTGCAAGAATAGCGCAGTAAAAAGCCGCCAATATTCTCCCTGGACGACAACGGCATAAGGCTCAAGTGCTCCGACTCGATGCAGCACTTCCGGGTCATTCAGATCGCCAACGGAAATCTCGAACAGGAATGCGACGGCATTAAGCACAATCAACGCGAGAACTGCCGGAGCGCTTCGGAGTTGACTGTACCGAACTGTTCGGCCGCCTTCTGAGGCAGGGCCGGCGCGATGCGCCGGCCGGACGATTCGAGCCGGACTGCCGTTGCGGAGCGGCGTTCCTATCCCGCCCTCAAAGCTTGCCTGCTGAGATTGCAGATGCCGAAATAATCGGACCTGATCGCGCAGCTCGGCGCTGGGATGCAGGATTTGAAGAACTTCGCCGAGCTTTGCTGCCGATTTGTAGTCTGCCTGCGCGGCGAGCTCTGTCATTTTGCGTAATCCAATCGCCGGAAGAAACAGAAGGGCGATCCAGGCCACACCGCCAATGTAACCAGCCGCACGGGGAACGAGAAACCACGCAATGGCGGTAATCGCCAGCACAACAAGGGCGGCGATACGCCAGCCATGATGCTGCGTCCCGGGACGCCACGTCCGTGCCAGCACCACCAGCGGAGAAATTACGGCGAGAAAAAGAAGAATATGATTCAGGTCCACAGTCAGAGGGCAAAGTTAAAAGGTTAGAATG
>DATHHK010000131.1:0-6794 GCA_035317225.1 Candidatus Udaeobacter sp.
TGTACGAAACCGGGATGCTTTGGCTGCGCGGTGTAAACATTTTCGAAGGTTACCTGCACGATCCCAAGCAAACCGCGGAAGTTCTTTGCAGTGGCTGGCTAAAGACAGGCGATATCGGCCGGTTCGATGAGGATGGATTTCTTTATATTGAAGGGCGGCTGTCGCGATTTTCAAAGATCGGCGGCGAAATGGTGCCGCACGAGACAATCGAGAGCAAAATTGTCGATCTCCTGGGTTTGTCTGGAAGAGAAGAACGTCCGCTGGCCGTCATGGGTGTGCAGGACGAAGCGAAAGGCGAAGCGCTAGTCGTGCTTAGCGCCGTGGACATCGATCTCGCGGACCTGCGCAGCAAGCTTCACGAAGCCGGCGTGCCAAACTTGTGGATTCCCAAACAGGTCCAGCGCGTTGAAGCAATCCCAGTCCTGGCCTCAGGCAAACTCGATTTGAAAAAATGCCAGGCACTCGTAGCCGAAAACTAGTGGGACCCCGGTGTTTGTTGCCAAGTTGGCTACAAAACTCTTAATCAACTCATCAAAGCGGTCCGGGCTGAAGTGAGCCTACGATCTTTCTAAACGGCTGGCCGGATCCTCTTCTTTCAAACGCCAGGGTGAAATTTTGCCGAAAAGATCCCGTGTCGCGCCTGCAATGTCTTCGGCCTTCGATACGCCGCTGTCGATGAGCGCGCGTCCAGTGCTCGCCCAAATCTTCTTCACAACCAGCGCGCCGTTTTCGCGCACGATTCGACCAAGGTGCTGAACAGCCGCCGCGGTAGCGGATTTGCGGATCACTTCAGGCGGACATTTTGAAGTCAGCTCGCAGTAGCGCCGCGCCACTTCTCCGACGCGAAGTGTGAGGAACGCGTTCGCGGCTCCATTGGAAACGCATTTCACCAGGAGAGCCGAGACGCCGCTTAAGCCGGGGATTCCGCCTTTAAGCGCCGGAACGACCGAGACAGCAAGCGGCGCGACCATCTCTCCAAGATCAAGGGATTCCAGTCCGCTCGCGACGAAAGCCGTGCCGGCAACATTCACGTACAATCGCGCGAATTCGCGAGGAGATGGACGCTGCACATAAATCCGCGCAATCCGCCCGACCATTTGAATTTGAGTGAACAGGACAATCAGACCGTCGAGCCGGCCATTTTGCATCAAGGCCGTGCTAAGAAACACTGTGCTTGCCGTTCTGCGGACTACTAAATCCGCTTGAGTTGAAAGATGCCCAATCGCCTTTTCGATCTCCTCCTTTGTGACGACAGGCAGATCGCGTGTCCGCGGGTTTGCAGCGAGACGTGCGCGGACAGTCTGCAAATAGGCGTCATACTTCGGGCCGGAGTCTTCCTCGGGCGGACCAAGCGCAGCAGGGAGCCTCGTGTATGCGATTGCATAGTAGAGGGCCAACAATCCAGCAGTCAGGCAGACGGCCCAGAAAACGATTGTGCCGGCAATTGGATGGATTCTGTCAGCCAGCGAAACCAGGCTCGCAACACCAGCGATGATTAGCGACACAACGCAGACCGTTGTCATCACAGCGAGGACCATGATTATTTTTCTCGCACCGGAACTTTGAGCAGTGGCAACGGCTTTCACGTGGTTCTGATTACTGTGCACCTAGCGCAGCGGGGTTCAATTGAAAGCTGAATTTCGGATTCGCGCCGCGCGCAATCGCACGCGAAGCTACGCTATGCAAAGACCCCTGCGCATGCCTGTGTTGGGCCTTGCGAATGCGCTCTTGCTGTTCCTCTACTCGGCAAGTGCTGACGAAAAGCCAATGATGAAGGCCGTGGTTGCGCATGAGTATGGCGCACCTGAAGTGCTGAAATTTGAAAAAGTGCAACGGCCCGAGCCAAACGAAGACGAAGTGCTTGTGCGTGTGGTCGCGAGCAGCGTTAATCCGGCTGATCCGCTGACGCTCAGCGGCAAATACGCCCGCGAATTTGGGACGCATCTGCCGCTCATCCCAGGCTACGACATCGCGGGTGTCGTAGAGAAGACAGGTGCCAGCGTCACGAAGCTTAAAGTCGGCGAGGCTGTTTACGGTTACCCAACTTTCGGCGGCGCTTGGGCCGATTACGTCACGGTCAAGGAATCGGAAGTGGCTGCAAAGCCCAAGTCGCTAAACTTTGTAGAATCCGCTGCGGTACCGATGGGAGCCTTGACCGCGTGGCAGTCGCTCGTGGACGTGGCAAAACTGCAAGCGGGGCAAACAGTTCTCATTCACGGCGGTTCGGGCGGAGTGGGCAGCTTCGCGATCCAAATCGCCAAAGCCCGCGGTGCACACGTGATAGCGACTGCGTCGACTGCCAACCAGGATCTCTTAAAGCAGCTTGGCGCAGACGTGGCGGTGGATTATACGAAAACCAAATTTGAAGATGTCGCCAAGAATGTGGACGTCGTGCTCGATCCCGTCGGCAAAGAAACGCTCGCGCGTTCTTACGGCGTGGTGAAGAAAGGCGGCATTGTTATGTCGTTGGTTGCCCGTCCGGACCCGGTCGAGCTCAAGAAACATGAGATTCACGGAGCGGGTATCTCCTCCCATCCGGATGCGGAAGACCTGGCAGAGATCGCACAACTGATCGACGCCGGGAAAATCAAACCGATGGTGACGCAGGTTCTCCCGCTGAGCGAAGCGATTGCGGCTCAACAACAGGCTGCGACACATCACACGCGCGGAAAAGTTGTGCTACGGATCGCAGACGACCCGAAAGGTTGACGCTAGGCGCGGGCGTTTGAAGTTCCGCTGTCATGAAAAATCTATTCGTGGCAATTTCATCGGCCGGTCCGAATCGAGATTTCTCGAAAGGCGCCCGCGAGCAGCCTTTTTGGGACGAGCACGCGAAGTTCATCGATCAACTCGTCAACGACGGTTTCATTTTGATGGGCGGCCCTTTGGTCGATGAAGGTGGCTCGCTGTTGATCTTCAATGCTGACGATGAAAATGAAGTCAGAAGAAAATTGAAGAATGACCCGTGGACTGAGCACGGCATCCTGAGACTGGAAACCGTAAAGCGCTGGGAAATCTTTATCGATCAGCGAAAGTAAAATTGCGCGCTGAATACTGGTAGGGGCGACCGCCGCCTGCTCGCCACGGCGAGGGCGCGCCGAACCAAATGTTACAACGCGCCGTGGCGAACCTTTTCGTCGATCGCCAGATAATCCTTTCGTGGCGGACTAAAGGTATCGAGCACGCGAGTTGGCAACAAAGTTTCCACGCCATGCGGAACATTGCCGGCGAGATAAAAGGAATCGCCCGTTGAAAGCTCGTGCGGCACGCCATCAACAATGAGCCGCATCTGACCTTCGAGAATATGCACGATCTGCTCCTGCGGATGGGAATGCGCAGGCATGATGCTGCCGGCGGTCAGTGTAGCCGTCATCTGATACATCGTCTTGCCATGGGCAACAGTCCGCCGCGTGATGCCGGGGCAAATTTCAATCGTAGGATTTTCTCGTTTCATCTCCGGAACCTCATGCGGGAGGCCGGGTCATGCGAACATTTCCTCTTGTCGATTTTCAAACTTGTCACTTGCCACCTGTCACCCGGCACTGGCAGAATCCGCGCCATGAAAATATCTATCCCACTGACTACAATTCTGTTAGCGACGTTGATCGCAGCTCCCTCATTTGCGCAAACAACCGCCTCATCGCCCGCTAGCGCCACAGGCTCTTCGGCAGCTTCAAGCGGCCAGCCAAATCCGCAGGAGATGATGAAACAAATGATGGAGCTGTCGAAGTTGAATGAAAACCACAAACTTCTTACCGACCTCGACGGCAACTGGACTTACACCATCAAGTTCTGGATGACTCCCGATCCCAACGCCAAGCCGCAAGAATCAAAGGGCACCGCCGTCAGGAAATCGATGATGGATGGCCGTTACTCAACGCTCGACGTGACCGGGAAAATGGAAATGCCCGGACCGGATGGTCAGAAAAAGGAGATGACGTTCAAAGGGCATGGAGTCGACGGCTACGACAATGTGAAAAAGAAATTCGTTGGCAGCTGGGTCGATAACATGGGCACGGGCATCATGTTCTCTGAAGGCACTTACGATCCCGCAACCAAAACTTTCACCTACACCAGCGAGTTCGAAGCCCTTCCCGGCGTGAAGCAGCAGATCCGCGAAGTCATCAAAGTCACCGACAAGGACCATCACACCCTCGAGTGGTACGAAAACCATGGCGGCCAGGAAGTGAAAACGATGGAGATCAACTACACCCGCACCGGCAAGAAATAGCAGCTTAGTTCCGTTCATGCGAGAGTCACGACAGCCAATGTCGTGACTCTTTTGCATCCTATAGGAGATCGGCATGCGGTGAGGCCGGCCGCAAAACGACTTGCGTCGGTCTCTACGCGCTTCGCTGTTTTTGGATCTGTCGCGTGATTAGAAAATGCGCCAGAAATCCCACCGGAAATACGATCAGCGCCGCCAGTGGCCGCAGCGTGATCGCGACCAGCAATTCAGCCAGCCCAAATAACCACACAAAACTCTCGCCGCCGAATGCCTGCGACCACTGCGGCCGGAGATTTCCGGACGGAGCGCGCGGTTTTAGCGCGGGCCAGAAACGGGGAACCGCCCGGCAATATGCGCGATACGATTCACCTTGAGTTTTCAGCAGTGATTCCTCTTCGCGAGAAATCAGCCGATAAACAAAAATCCAGTTTGCCAGCACCAGAAAAATAAATCCGGAACGACTGGCCATTACGCCGATTCCGGCTGCCATCGGAAGGTTCGCCAGATAAAGCGGATTGCGCGTGTAACGAAACGGCCCGTCAGCAACGAGCGCTTCCGAATGTTGCGCAGTGTCGTGCACGACTTCGGTTCGCAAATAGGCCGCGCCCCAGGTGCGTAGCGCTGCCGCGAAAAAAACAAGCAGGGAACCAAATAAGATTACTATTCGTTCAAACCCTTCAGCCTCCGCGCTTCCTGGAATCATCGACGGCGCAATCAAATGCCGCAGCGCGGCGATGAACGAAACCTGGTCAAAAGAGGAAAGGCAAAATCCTACGAAATAGATCGCGCATATAATCCAGAACCGTTTTTCGAACTCGAACCTGGTCGCTCGCACAGCCGCACTTGTAGTGGCGGTTGCCATCAGCTGCAATCCTTGTGGTCAACGGTTGGTGGCTGGTCACGTGCATCGATGCAAAGGCGATTACTCGTCACTCACGAGATGTCACTCGTCTCTGCTGCCTTAGTCCGAAGACAAAACGAACCGATTGCCTTCGCTGTCCTTGAACATTGCGTAGGTGCCCCACGGTTGTTTTTGTGGCGGGCCTTCAAATTCCACACCGCGCTTCTGCAGTTCGGCATATGTCTTGTCGATGTCATCGCACACGTACGACATGTTCATGAATGAGCCGATTCGTTTCTCCTGGCCTTCCGGTGTGAACAACACGACCCGCGTCTCCGCTTTCGGAATTCGCAATTCGATCCAGCGCTGCTTCTCGTCAAAGGGCTGATCGGTGATGATCGTAAATCCAAGTTTGTCGGTATAAAAATCGAGCGCGCGATTTTGATCGGCGACGGGAACACTGATGAATTTGATTTGCTTGATCATGATGCGCCGAAGCTAATGTGACCGACATCTTCGCGTCCAGATGCGAACAGCAGTTCTCGTAAGAAACCACTGTCCGTTTATCGGTATAGCGTTACTTGTTTCATAATTCATCCTTCTCATCTCTCACTTTTCCTGTGCCTCGCTTTAAACAAACCGTTCCCATCGACGATTACATTCTCGACGTCCTGATGCGCGATCTGATCGGTCACGATCAACAGCCTGCCGCCTATCTGGTTTATCTGTACCTTTACGGCCAGGCCGCGCGGCAGAAATGGAAACCGGTCGTTGCCAGTTTACGAACGCTCGCCGACGCGACCGGCCTTTCCAAAAGCGCCATCCAAATCGCCCTTGCAACGTTGCGTCGCCGCGAATTAGTCGTGACCGTCCGTAATCACGCGACCGCCACTTCCCGGCATCGCGTGCTTCGCCACTGGCGCACGGGCAGTAGTCGGGGGCGTTGACCCCGGCATACGCGCAATTAGATCTCATCGCCGCGGGGCGTCCGCCGGGCATTCAAGACGTTACTTGGTTGCGAACGGCGGCGGCGCCATTCGCTCAACGCAGCTCACATCGAGATTTTTCGTGTCCCCTTTTTCCAGAAACTCGATCGCGATCCGGTCAAAACAGCCAGGGTCCGTCAGACCGTCAGCACCATGGCCGGCCTCGGGAATAACGACATGTCTGCTGTTCGGCAAATACCGGGCAACCTGTTCGCCGTACTTTGGCGGTGTGACCGGGTCCATGTTGCCGGAAAAAATCAGCACCGGCGCGTTGGAGTGAACAGGTTCGAGAAAATCGGCTGGAATCTCACCACGCGGCCACATCCCGCAGGCACGCGTTTGCTGGAACACGCGATAGTTCCCGAACGGATTACCCGCAGTCAGCTTGGTGGCCTCCTCCTGATCAATAAACGGGACGTCTTCCGCGCACGTTACCGACAAATACATTCCGTCCGCCACGAAATCAGGGATGGAAGGGGCAACTGCCTGCTGGAGAAAGGGCACGAAATCGCCATTTGCCGCATTATGAACAATCATCGGGATCCGCGCGGCCTGGTCGCGTCGGTACATGCATGTCCTGATTTTTTCCGCAAACACACCGCGCTGAATTTCGACTGTCGTTGGCGCGGACTTGCCGGGCGGAGAATATTCCACACGCGCCGGCTGTTTCTCCAACTGCTCCAGCACTTTTTTCCACTCATCACGAATTTGCGGGAAAGCTGCCTTACACTTCGCGTCC
>DATHHK010000132.1:0-7312 GCA_035317225.1 Candidatus Udaeobacter sp.
TGCGATGGGACGGCCGACAGCAACTGCTGGCAGAGCGCCAGGTTATTGCCGGTGAGTCCGCGCGCAACGCACTGCGCGGAAATATCCGTGAAACTTCCGCTTGAACGCAATACACCGCCGTCGCCTCCGAAAAACGCGGCATCAGTGCCCGGAACTTCTACAACCGCATGACTGTCCGGATGCATGCCGTTCGGTGCGATGGGATTCGGCTGACAACAGGTGCCGGGCGGAGTCGGCTTGGTCGTCGCGTCCCACGTCATATCAGCGAACGACGAGCCGGAATTCGATGAACGTAGAAACGCGCGGCCATTTGTTGCGAAGCCATACGTGCCGTACGAATACGAACCACCGAGATAAACGACATCCGGCTTGTTGGGTGGCGAGTAAACCACGTTGTCATACCAACACTGACTTGTGCAGTAACCGATGTTCTGACTCGTTGTCATATCCGTGAACGTTGGCGAGCCAGTCGCTACATCGTCGCTGCGGTAAAAGCGGGCACGGTTCGCGCCGGAATCGCTGGCGTTGCCGTCGCCGACATACATCCGCGTACTTCCGCCTCCAATCGGAGTCACTGCGAACGAGGCTCGATCGGTATTTTGTGCGGCGTTAAGTGCAGTCTTAATTTGCGTCCAACTCGTGCCGCTATCGTTCGAACGCCACACGCCGCCTCCGGAATTAGGCGGACAGATGTTATTGGACGGGAATGGGGCGGCGTAGACGACGCTCGCGGAGCCCGGATCCAGCGCCACTTCATGAACGCCGCGTGTCGAGCCAAAACTTGCCTGGACGATTCCTGCACTACCCGGAAGCGTGGGATTAATGCAAACGTCCTGGTAGTTGAGCAGTGTGAACGTTGCTCCCCCATCAGTCGACTTCCAAAAGCCGTACGGCGGCAACCCCGGAGCAAGCGTCACGACGCCACCGCTGGACACAGAACTAATTCCTCGCGCCGCGCGAACGGAGCCAACGTAAATGGTATTGGGACTGTTCGGGTCGATGACGATCGAAGAAATAGCACGACCATCGAAAGCCGGTCCGCTGTAGGCGGGCGCAGTTTGAAAGCCTCCTGTCCCAACGGCGCATGTGCAATCAACACCAGCCCCGGTGGGAACATCAGTGTGCGCGGCAAGATGCGTCCACGTATTGCCGCCATTGGTTGTTTTGTAAATTCCAAAGCCGGCTTCCGAATCGGCGGACGCATTCGGTTCGCCCGTTCCAGCATAGAGCGTGTTGCCCGACGGATCAGTCGGGTCGATGACCAGTGTCCCGATGGCGTTCGTAGCGAAACTATCGGAAATGAATTCCCACTTTTGTGAAGGATTGGTGTGGAGCGCGTGGTCAGTCTTCCAGATACCTCCGCCCGCTGCTGCGAGGTAAAGATAGCAATGGCCCTGGCCGCAGTTGGGTGCAATGGCAAGGGCAGTAACTCGACCGGACGTAGTGTAGGCGGCCCCGCTAAAGGTCAAGACGTCCGGAAAGTTTGCCGAGCTCGGACCGACCAACGTCCACTGCGAAGGTGGCGCCGGACGCTGCAGAGGGCCTAAGCCGGTCCTCACTGCATTCATGGGCCTCGCCCTGACATTGCTCCAAGCTCGCTGTGCCCTTCGCGTCAATTCGAACGGAACGTACGCAGCAGGACCCGCGCGATTTGCGTAATCTTCTTCGGCTGCAGCCAGTGGCCCGGCTTCTCGTTCGGGTCCGGGTATGGCCAGCTTGTTTCGGAACAACGCGGTGCGATTTTGGCTGAATTTATTGATCGCGCCTTTGTTATCTGATTTCACCCACAACGGGCCGGACGGATTCACCGCGACAAACGCCATTGCGGTTGCCGCGGACATCAAAGCTACAGCACCTGCCATGCGCAGATGCGAGACAAAACGGTTACCTGTGAACCAACGTGGAGTTTTCATATATTTTGAGCTGAAGTTCGGGTAGCTCGGAGTGGAGGTGCGAGTAACTTCCCGGTACCAGGACACTTAGATTGCCCTGTTAGCGAAAACAGGGTCAAGACTTTTTACATTAAAGTTTTGTAATGTCGCCTGAGCCAGGCGATGCCGTGCTCACCCAAGTTTTCCTTCTAAAGTCCTCAACAAACCTTCACCATTCCGGTTATGAAAATTCTTCTCGCGGGTATTCTCGGCGCGATCGCCATGTTCGTCTGGACAGCAATCGCGCACATGGCGTTGCCTCTGGGCGAAGCTGGGATTGGCGAAATTCCAAATGAATCAGCAGTGCTCAGCGCGATGCAGAGCAGCATCGGCGACCAGACCGGTCTTTACATTTTTCCTGGAATGGGCGTCGGCAAGAACGCAAGCCGACAGGAAAAGAGTGAAGCGATGAAACACATGGACGAAAAGATCGCGGCGAATCCTTCTGGCATTCTCATGTATCATGCGCCCGGCCGTCCGTTCACATTTGGCAAAGCGCTCGGAATCGAATTCGCCACGCAATTACTCGAAGCGATCCTCGTAATGTTTCTGCTTGCACAGACGCGCATCGAAAGTTTCGCTGGCCGGGTCGGCTTCGTTTTCGTAGCCGGGGTTCTGGCCGCGATTGCCACCAACGTTTCCTACTGGAATTGGTACGGCTTTCCCACCGTTTATATCGCCAGTTACATGCTGATCGAGATCGTTGGCTTTTTCGTTGTGGGAATCGTCGCCGCACTGGTCCTGCGCAGGCAGGCTTTAGGGGCCTGACGTTAAAAACGGTTGGAACTTTTAGGTGCCGAAATTGGCACCGTAAAGATTGGCAGTTACAAATCGCTGTCGTTCGCGTTCGTTAGGCAGGCGCCAATTTTCCCCAGATAAAAAGCAAAATGATCGCGCCGATAATCGACAGGATGACTCCCGCTGGATGAAACGTGGCGCCTGGTTCCGGTTTGGAAAACAGGCCGCCAATGAGTCCGCCGATGATCGAACCACCGATGCCGAGCAGAGTCGTCATGATGAAACCGAGATGTTGTACACCCGGCATAACGGCGCGTGCGATCAACCCAACTATGAAACCGACGATAATGTACCAAATGATGTGTAACATAGATTTGCCTTGGTTAAGCCTCAGAAGCTAACAGGTTGGTCAAATCGAAGGCGATTCTTTCCCGCGCGTCGTGGCGCAGGCGAATCACTGATCACGCTGCGTGTCTTTACCACCAAGCTCTCGCACCGTTAGTGCCCGACGTCCGCTCGCGGTTCCGTACGTCGCCTCAGCTCTGTTGTCGCTTCTTTTGAAGCGCCTTTCTTTCGATGTGTTGACGGGAATCCATGTTCCGCCAGCGGCATTTAGTTTCAGGAATTTTGCGATCTCTTTTTCAGACAGATCCGTGCCCTTCATATGAGAATAGCTTTCCGAAACGCTCCGGTCGTTGGCGAAGGTTACAAGGTAAAGATATTGGCCCTTGTGGTAGAGGACGCTCACATTTCCGTCATCGCCTAACCGTCGTTGGACCAGGTTGTCATATAAATACTCAATTCTGTCGGAGCCATCGCCCAGGTTTGCCGAAGCTGAGCTCGAGAGCGCGAGAATCGTCAGCGCAACGACGAGGAATTTTATGCCGTTCATGATCCTCTTACTTCTCGAGATATTTCATTTGTTTTGTTCCATCCTGGCTGCTCTCATCCTGCTTTTCTTCAATCAGTTCCTCGGCGGGCACAGTGTGAAACGAAACCACCGTCCAATCAGCTTCTGCGCCGACCACGGGACGATGCCAAACATTCTGCGGAATTGAAATCCAGCGCTGCTCCAGCGACGCCTCAGGATTGCTAACCAGGACATTCGATTGCCACTGGCCCCCCTGTTCGGTTCGCATATCGCCGCTCCCTTCGAATGTCATCATCCGCTGATGACTATTCGGATGGCGTTCCGCGCCAGTATCTGCGCCGGCGCGCAGGACGAATACCCACGCTGATCGGATCTCACGGGGCAACGCGCGACCGAAAACGGTCAGCGGAATCGGTTCCCAAGTCATTAACGCCTCGTTCTTGCGGGTCAGCTCCGCGCGGACCCGTTCGATAATCGGGCGAATTTGTTCGCGCACCGTGTCGGATCGCAAGACTATCTCGATCGATTCAAGGCGCGTGCGTTCTTCGGGTATCATTCCGCAAATATTCATCATCAATTGCGTTTCCCAATTCCAAACTTTTACTTCTTCCTTCCTACTTTTGACTTCCTCCTGCTTAATTCTCTCGATGGCTAAGAAAGGCAAGACTCAAAAGCGGACGGTGCGGATCGAGGTTCGTCAGTCCGCTGTGCACGGACGCGGCGTTTACGCTACGCAGTTCATTCCTAAAGGCACTCGCATTATCGAATACACCGGCGAACGCACCTCATGGGAAGCCGCTCCGAACGACGAGAACGACCCACACACATTCAATTTTGGCCTGGATAACGGTCAGGTAATCAACCCCGAGATTGGCGGCAACGAAGCGCGCTGGATCAATCATTCCTGCGATCCAAACTGTGAAGCCGCTGAGGAAGACGACCGCATATTCATCGATGCGATTCGCGATATCCGGGCCGGCGAGGAACTCTTTTATGATTACGCGCTGGAGATTGACGAACCGATTAACGAAGAATCAAAAAAGAAATACGCGTGCCACTGCGGCAGCTCAAAGTGCCGCGGCACGATGCTCGACACTTCTCCATAATTGAAACTCATTCGCCTCCCGGCTTCTTCGCTCCTACCCTCGTCACTTTACCTTCTATGTCGCGCGCCCCACGCGCTCCATTCTCGCCTCTATAGGCAAATCCTATCGCGACTAGACGAACAAAGTATTTCAACTGGTGTCCCGGATGTGGCCAGTTGATTGTATGAACGGCTCAGGTTTAGGGATGAGAAGGACCAAGGGAAGCAATCGGTCCTGGAGCGCAATCGGCTGACTCGCTCGGCCACGTTCTGGGCCATAAACAACTCGCCGTTAAGAACTTCAACGTTCTCGGTCTCACTGAATAGAGGCCGTCGCGAACCTGGGCCTGTGAATTTTCATCAACCAACAAGTAATAACGAATAGAGGAGAATAAGATCACATGGAAACTAGAATGCCGATTGGACAGCGGATTGCGCGGTTCATCGAGGAACGATACGTGCACAGGGCGCAGCCTCATTATTTGCCCGAGCTCGCCGGCTTTGGATTAATCCTAGTTCTCGCCGTCTGGCCGATGTTAACGCTGGTAGCGATGGCGCTGGAAAGAATGAGGTAAGAAGATCATTCCTTGGCTACAGGAATGATCGACAAATCCTTCGCAGACAAGGCAGCCGCAGCTTCCCGACGGAATGCTGCGGCAGCCTTGCTCTGAAATCGGAGCGGATTGGATAGAAAATTTAGTTCCCGCTCGGGGACCGGCGGAGCAAACGGCAAGCTGACGCACCCGGGCGTGGCGTAGTGTTTCACCATCATTTGCGGCACAATTGAAACGCCGATCGAGGCCGCGACCATGTTTGCGATCGTGCTCAGCTGGCTTCCGGCCAGGGCGATTTCCGGGCGGAGACGACGCGACTCGAGCAGATGATTGACCTGTTGCGACAGACAATGCATCTCGTGGAGCAATAGAAATCTCTGCGATTTGAGATCGTCCAACTCCACGACATCCTTCTTTGCCAGGGGATGTTTTTCTGGGACCAGCGCCAGCAGTGGTTCGGCGCCCACAGATTCGCGTCGCAAAGTTGGACTCGGCCGGCAACTGGATGCCAGTGCGACATCCAGTTCTCCGACTTCTATTCGTCGAGTGATGCTGTCGGTTACGTCCTCGACGATCTCCAGTATTACGTCCGGATAATGTTTCTGGAAAGTGACGACCAAGCCTGGCAACACATATGGCGCGATCGTGGGAATTGCGCCCACTGCCACCTTACCAGCAACCTCGCCTTTCAGCTCGTCGACGCACCGGCGAGCGTCACCAATCGACGCCAAAATTTGTCGCGCGTAATCGATCAAACAACGGCCCGCTTCAGTCAGCACAACTGAACGCGGCAGACGATCGAATAACGGCTGCCCCATTTCCGCTTCCAGTTTTCGAATCTGCTGGCTGAGCGAAGGCTGAGAAACGCGCACCTTGGCGGCCGCGCGAGAAAAACTTCCCTCGTCCGCCACAGCGACGAAATAACGCAATTGATGAACCTCCATAGATAAATCCTGTCGAAGCAGAACTCACAGTAGCGCCACCCTTGCTGCTTTGAAACTCACCACTCACTATTGCAGCGGCGCGGGTCAGTCAGCACGAAAACCTTCCGATGGCCGACAGCGTTATTTTGGCAATTGCCCGCGGGCTGAATGCGATTATCTGGACGCAAGACAGTGACTTTGAGAAAATGGATCGCGTTAAGTACCGCGCAGCGAAGCGCTAGAACAGCACGGATTCATCGCTTACAAGGAGCCATGACTGCACGTCGTAATTTTTCCATCCTGCGTTTTGCTGCCTTCTCGGTTGTACCAACAATATCGCTCGCGTGGCTGCATCCCGCCGGCGGTGCTGAGAGGGCAATTTCCATTCCGGTGCAAATTACTCATGCCCAGAATTTCGATCCGTTCCCATCACCGGACGGCAAAAAGCTCATCTTCATCTCAATGATTTCCGGCAAAGAACAATTGTTCACCATGGACGCCGACGGCTCTCACATCGCTCAGGTCACACGTGACGATGCCGATCACGAAGACCCCGCGTGGTCACCGGATGGCAACAAGATCGCATTCGTCCTCATCACCAAGGACCATCCCCGCATCGCGGTCATAGGAACAGACGGCGGCAACGTGGAAGTGCTCACGCCACCGGACCAGAATACCATCCATCCGAACTGGTCGTCCGATAGCAAACGCGTGATCTATTGCACCAATGACGACTTGCAACCGCCGAAGAAAAATTCCGCCAACATCAATGCGGTCGATCTGGTCACAAAGAAAATCACACCGCTGATCACAGGCGGGATCAATACCTATGGTTCGTGGTCGCCCGATATGAAACGTATCGCGTTTCGCAAAATTATCGGCGAGGAGAACTCCGAGGTTTTTGTCGCAGATGGCGACGGCTCAAACCAGCGCAATCTCACGAACAATCCTTTCTTCGATGGCTGGCCGGCGTGGTCGCCTGATGGCAGGCAGATCGCGTTCGCATCGAACCGGCGTGGCCACGGTTACCAGATCTTCGTCATGAACGCGGATGGCACCGAGCCGCGTCTGGTCGCGAATACAGAAGGCCGCGGAACAGCGCCACGATGGTCGCCCGACGGAAAAGTGATCTACTTTACAAATTGCGTTGAAAAAGATTATGGCGCGGACTGCGAAATTCTCGCAGCCCGACTGCGACCGGAGTGACGGGG
>DATHHK010000133.1:0-4738 GCA_035317225.1 Candidatus Udaeobacter sp.
GGTTCAGACTTTAGTACGAGAGGACCGAGTCTGACGAACCGCTGGTGTTCCAGTTGTCGTGTCAACGGCAGTGCTGGGTAGCTATGTTCGGAAAGGATAAGCGCTGAAAGCATCTAAGCGCCAAGCCTATCCCAAGATGAGATCTCCCTGAAGGGTCGTGGCAGACCACCACGTTGATAGGCTCCGGGTGTAAGCATGGTAACATGTTCAGCTCAGGAGTACTAATAACCCGTTCGGCTTGATCTTTTACTTTTCTGTTAACCCGTTCCGCGCAAGCGGAACGGCAAACAGAAGAGACGAAAGATCTCAAAACAAAACGAAGCCTTAAAGTGCGTGTTCCCAAACTCTGTATGTAGATATCAACGAATCAGCAGTTCTTTGAAAGATCGACATCGTCTCCAGAGATCCGCGTCGGCGCGAAGCGCCGCAACCGCCAGTCCGGCTCGGACCTCTGGTGACCATAGCGCGGTGGCTCCACCCGTTCCCATTCCGAACACGGAAGTGAAACGCTGCAGCCCCGATGGTAGTACGGCGATAGGCCGTGCGAGAGTAGGACGTCGCCAGAACAGAGTGCCCAGCACGTCGCAAGGTGTGCTGGGCGTTTTGTTTTAGGGTCGCCTACTCCAACAGAGAATACGCCGAGCCGTGAGGCCGGCGAATGGGACGGCGAAGCCTGCCAGGGTATCAGGTGAGCAAACGGGATTTTGCGAATCAATAGGACGTTGCCAGAACCCAGCACTTTGCCAGTCAAAGCGCTGGGTTTTTTCTTTGTATCCTTTTATCTGGCGTTCGGCGAAAAGTGGATGTCACAAACTCAGAAGTTCAAGTGAGAATGTGACAAAGACCTGGCTCATCCAGCGCACTTACAAGCATAGTTGCGGACCGCCCTCTTAGCGACACTCGCGTTATCGTCGCTAACGCGTGGAGCCCAGCAGTCTGGAGTGTCTCCGCTGAGACAACTAATGGAACACCCAGTTCCTTGGCCGTCCTTTCCAGGCGCGCTGCAGTGTTTACTGAGTCGCCCACTGCCGAGATGATCGGCGTCTTCGGCGGCCCCATTCGGCCCACAATCGCCTGGCCAGTGTGAATGCCGATGCCGATTGCGATGGGCACTTCCAATTCGCCGGCAAGCCGTTCATTCAAACTGCCGAGACTCTGGAGCATCGCCAGCGCACAGCGCAGAGCAGCTCTTGCACTGGCCGCCCGTTCTCCATCCAACCCGAACAGGGCCATCAGACCGTCGCCGGTAAAATTGGAATAATATCCGCCGGAGTTTTCCACTGCCTCCGCTAACGTAGCGAACAAAGAATTCAGCAAGAAAACGACGTCGTACGGCAATCGCGTTTCCGCCAGTGAAGTGGAGCCACGAATATCAACAAATAAAATGGTGACCTCTCGTTCCTCGCCGAATTCCTGACCAACTTCGGCATAGGTCGCCGCGACGATGTTCGGGTGCAGAAGCGGCTGCACCGCGAGGTCTACTTGTGGCCTCAGCTGACAAGCCAAGCGTACGTTATCTGGCGCGCCAATTCGCCGAAGAGCAACCGCTTCCAGTTCGTTCGCTTTAGGGAGTTCTCCGGCTGCGCTCGCAATTTGAATGCGACAAGTCGTACATCGCGCCCGGCCGCCGCAAACCGACATATGGGCACGTCGCGTCATTCTACTAACCTCGAGCACCGACATGCCTTTCGGTGCTTCGACAGTTACTGCACCAGGGTAAGTCACTTTGAACCGCGCGTGACGGTCTCGCCAGTTACGGATCTGGGCAATAGAAAAGACCACTCCTACCACTGCGATCCAAGACGGCCCTATCCAGTCCTTCAACGCCGCACGCAACTTGGCATGTTGCGGATCAGCAGGCACGCCGCGCGTCTTCATCGCGCGCATCCACTGCGGATCGCTTCGCGCGCGAGCTGTCATTTTCATCCCAACTTCCGCGAATCCAAGTAGCGCCGCTGTCGGAACCAGCACGAAGGCGAGAAGAATGGCTGGGAACGCACGGCGATACCAGCCGTGAAGTCGCCACCAGAAATGCAAACCGACGACAAAATGTCCCCAGACCAACAACACGAGTGCAATTTGTCGAAACCGTGTCCAGGGATCGACCCAGAGATTGGCAATCTCGTAAGTATAATCGATGTCGATTCCAGTGAGAATACGCGTGCCGCGGGTGTTTACGATGTGGACGAGTAACAGGTAGGGAATTGCCAAGCCAAGCAGAATTTGGATCGCTTCCCACGCGGGCATGTAATACTGGCGTCGCCGATACAATATCAGCAGCGCAATCGCCGCGTGGGTGCTCAGACTGCCATATAACAGGACCTGGCCTGGTGGGGAATGCCACAGCGCCATGACCCATGGGCGTACTGCCTCTTGCGCTTGCAGCGAAATCAAACCGAGCGCGTGGTTCGACAGATGCATCGTGACGTACAGCCCGATGACAAGGCCAGTCACCGTGCGCAGATCGGCGATCGTAACTTTTCGGATTGATCCCCTGTCTCGATGGCTTTGCATTGAATCGAGCAAATTCGGTTGTTTTGGAAGTAAGGCGCGGGACTAGTCTAGCTAAGCCGGATCGGATTTCCCATTCCGAATATGGCATTCAGACTAATGGCGGCTTGCCCGGCACGAACGCTGCCCCGGGGTATCAGCCGCAGAGATAAGCTCGAGATGGCCGTAGGCCATCACCTTGCCGTGACCGGAGTGGTTTGGTACAACGGCGCGATGTGGAGTCTTGCTTTGGCAGTTCTTTCGTTTTTGTGCGGATGGCTGTTTACGGCGATCCCCGCCGTGATTTGTGGCCACGGCTGCACTTCAATTCTTCAATGCAATTTCACGTACTCGAATTGATCCTTAACCGCATTCCAAAACGCCCCTGCCGACTCCGCGTTCAATAGTCCTCGATAAACAAATTCCGGCACAATGCATATAACGATACGAATGTCTCTCTCGAAACTTGACATCCAAGGTCTGCTCGTTCTGATCATATCTGCCAGCTTCGATCGCGGAAGAATCGACTACCACGCGTTGCGCCATTCGCCCAATTGATCGTCGCGCATTCATGCGTTAAGAGAAGCATTACATTAATCGAGAGGGATGCCATGCTAACCAGTCAAAAAGTAATCGATGCGATAAACGAGCAAATCGGATACGAATTCAGCGCGGAGTTGCAGTATTACGCCATCGCAGCGCATTTTGCAGCTGAGGCGTTGCCGCAGTTGTCACAGCACTTCTTCCGGCAGGCGGAGGAGGAGAAAGCACACGCACTGCGATTTATCAAATATGTGGTTGACGCCGGCGGGCGCGTGGTGATTCCTGCGATCGACGCGCCTAAATCGAAATTCAAGACCGCGCGCGACGCAGTGAAATTGTCGCTCGACCAGGAAATTCATGTCACCCAGCAAATCAATGGGCTTGTGGGACTTGCGCGAAAGCAAAACGACTACATTACGATCAATTTTTTGCAGTGGTTCCTGACCGAGCAACTCGAGGAAGTGTCGTCGATGGATAATTTGCTGAAGATAATCGAACGGGCGGGGACTGATTTGCTTCAAGCGGATGAATATCTCGCGCGTGTCGGGCTAAGAACGATGCCTGAGCCGCCGAAGCAATAAATTTAAGAATTCCCCTCACCTTGCCTCTCCCTGAGGGAGAGGCAGAAAGGCACGAATCGCGCGTGCAGAATTTCGACGGTCGCGGACCGCCGCTACAAAGCGGACGGTGATATGACCTTCAAGGATCATTTTTCGAAACAGGCCGCTGATTACGCGATCTTTCGACCATGCTACCCGCAGGAGCTCTTCGATTATCTAGGGAGCATCGCGTCGAGTCGTCAGCTCGCTTGGGATTGCGGTACGGGAAGCGGACAAGCAGCAGTCGGATTGGCCTTAGTGTTCGATCGTGTGATCGCGACGGATGCCAGTGAGAAACAGTTCGCGAATGCTGAGCCGCACGAGCGCGTCGAGTATCGTGTCGCACCGGCAGAAAACAGTAGGGTCGAATCGGGGACGGTTGATCTGATCGTGGTCGCGCAGGCACTGCACTGGTTCGATCTGGACCGTTTTTATGCGGAAGCGCGGCGAGTGTTGAAGTCGGACGGCGTGCTCGCTGCGTCAGCTTACAATTTGTTGCACATCAACCCCGTGATTGATGAGGTTGTAAATCGGTACTACTACGAGGTCGTTGGGCCTTTCTGGCCACAGGAACGCAAGCTCGTTGAGCAGTTCGACAATCTTCCTTTCCCATTTCACGAGATCGATCCGCCGAAGTTCGAGATGACAGCTCAGTGGAATCTCGATCATCTGGTAGGCTACCTACGAACTTGGTCATCGACTCAGCGGTTCATGGCTGCGAAAGGTAGCGATCCGTTGAAACAGATAATGAGCGAGCTTCGCGCTGCTTGGGGAACTCCGGAGGAGACACGAAACGTTATCTGGCCTTTAACCTTGCGCATTGGACGTAAAACAAGGAATCGCGGTCCAGTGCGCCGGCTACAAAGCTAAACCGTGGCGCGAAAACGCTTGAATAGAACTGATAGGACGCGGTCTAATCGGTCACTATGAATATGAAAGCAGCATTTAGTTTATTGGCAGCGGCAAGTCTCGCGCTCAGCAGCACAGCCTTCGCCGCGGGCGGTAAGACTTATCAAGTGACTGGGCCAGTCCTTGAGGTCACCGATTCAATGATAGCGGTCCAAAAAGGAAAGGACCGGTGGGAAATTAGTCGTGACGCTAGCACC
>DATHHK010000134.1:0-15922 GCA_035317225.1 Candidatus Udaeobacter sp.
GACAACTCGCCAGCCGATCGCGTGTGTGCTGTTTGTTGCTTAAAATTCACAAGCTCCATCGACAGTCCGATAAACAGCAGCAGCGTCGCGAAAAATGTATTTCCGTAGAGCTGCGCGCCCCGTGGGAATGCCAAGCCGAGGGCCAGTAACGCTAGCGCCGGCAAGGTCCACCACAATATAGGCACGCGTTTTCGAGCGAGTGTTTGTTGCGTCACCACGGCGAATGGCAGCATGAGCCAGGAATAGAAGTAGCCAAACGAAAGCGGGCTCACCATGAGCATCAGCAAAAGAAGCAGCGCAAATTCAATCGCATCGGTGTCTGAGGTCCGCATACCGCGCTGAGGCATCACCGTGACAAACAAGAAGCCGAGTGCCAGCATGACGCTAATAATGATCGCGTTGACGAGGCGAAAGCTAAGATCCGCGACATTTACATAAACGGGTTCGTGCGGAGCTGAAGCGGCGTCGGCATCGACGTGGCGAAGCAGACGATTGCTTACACCGATAAGAGATTGATTCTTCCACGTGTAACTGCGCATTGGACGCTGCCCAACAGTTGCTTCGCTGTATTTCAACATTCCAGCGCTCCACTTCTCGAGGTCGTGCCACGCCCGTTCAAATCCTCGGAACGGCGCAGGCAAAATCAGAAGCAGAAATACAAGTGTTGCGATAAGGCTGCCTGCTGCTGTCCAATAGCGTCGATAAACCAGATAAACGATCGCAAGTACCGGAAACGCTTTGATCGCGGCCGCGACTGCAATGAATCCGCCGCCCACAACCTCGCGTTTTGTGAGCAACGAAACAAAACCGCACAGCATCAGCGCGAGCAAAACAAGATTCGGCTGACCGAGGTGATAACTGGACCAGATGTAAACGATCACCAGCAGGCTGGGCACCAGATAGAGCCACATAGTGGTTACGACGCGTTGGCCAACGGCAAGATTGGCGCTCAGTTTCGCGCTGCAAAACCACGCCGCGGAGTTGATCATCACAAGAAGGAGAATGAGCCCTCCTTGCCCGAGCAAACTTGCGCCCGCCAGAAAGAGCGCACATGGCGGCGGATACATGAAATCGTATTTGCCGGCGCGGAAGAAAAAGATTTCATCGCCCGCCAGCACCCGTTTGCCGGTAACGTACCAGAGTTCGTAGTCAAAAATCGTGTGGCCGCGGAGGTAGCGAAGAAGCGGAAGCGCTGAAAACACTGCGGCCGACCCAAGAAACACCAGGAGCAAAACACGAAGTCTCCCCGGGCTATTCAATCGGCAGTCGAGCGCCTTCAGCAGTTTCGGCGCTGCGACTGAATCTTTCACGCTTTATATCCAGCGTTCGCGATCGGCGGACGTGCCTTGTGCCAGTCTGTGCTCTGCTCGTAAGCGTGCGCGATTTGCAAGATGCGCGCCTCATCGAGCGGTTTGCCTAACAGTTGCAAACCGATCGGCAAGCGATGTCCGTTCGCTTCGGCGAAACCGCATGGCACGCTGATTCCGCAGATTCCGGCCAGGTTCGCTGCGATGGTGAAGATATCGGCAAGATACATTTGCAACGGATCTGCGGTGCGCTCACCCAGCTTGAATGCCGGCACAGGCGAGGTGGGCGAAATCAACGCATCGACTTTCTCGAATGCCTTCGCGAAATCCCGCCGGATCAGCTCCCGCACTTTTTGCGCGCGCAAATAATAGGCGTCGTAATAGCCGGAGCTTAAAACGTAGGTCCCGAGAATCACTCGCCGTTTCACTTCCGGGCCGAATCCTTCCTCACGCGTGCGGCCATAAAGGTCGAGCATGTCGCTGGGATTTTCCGCTCGATATCCATAACGAACTCCATCGAAGCGAGCGAGATTGGCCGAGGCTTCCGCCGTTGCCAAAATATAATAAACGGCGACAGCATATTCAGTATGCGGCAGTGAGACATCGATAATCTCTGCGCCTAGCGAATTCATTTGTTTCACCGCAGTGTCGATCGCAGCTTTCACCCGCGGATCGATTCCTTCGATCATGTATTCCTTCGGCAAACCCAACCGAACCCCGCGCAAATCATTTCCGAGCCTTGCAGCATAGTCAGGTACCAGCTCGTTGAGAGAGGTGCTGTCTTGCGGATCATGGCCCGCGATGGCGTTCATGATGACCGCGGCGTCCCGAACAGTTTTCGTCAACGGCCCGATTTGATCGAGCGACGACGCAAACGCAACAAGACCGAAGCGCGAGACCCGGCCATAAGTCGGTTTGAAACCGACGACGCCCGAAAGCGCCGCTGGTTGCCGAATGGAGCCGCCAGTATCGCTACCCAACCCACCAAAGGCCGCGTCCGCGGCGACCGCTGCCGCCGAACCGCCGCTGGATCCACCAGGAACGCGCGAGAAGTCCCACGGATTACGCGTCAACTTCATGGTGGAATTCTCGGTCGACGAACCCATTGCAAACTCGTCCAGGTTGGTTTTGCCGAATGGGATTGCGCCCGCGGCGCGCAATTTTTGAATAACAGTGGCATCATAGGTTGCGCGATAACCTAGCAAAATCTTTGACCCGCAGGTACACGGCTGCCCCTTCACGTTGATGATGTCTTTAATTGCGAGCGGGACGCCGCCCAGCGGAAGATCGACATTCGCCTTCTCTGCCTCTCTGGCGGCAGCGTCCATGTCGAGAGAGAGATATGCGCCGAGTTCTCCATCCACAGCTTCGATGCGGGCTCGCAAAGCATCAATGACTTCGCGTGCCGAAACTTCCCGGCGACGCAAAAACGATTGCAGATCGGCGATGCTCAGCGCCAGCAGATCCTTCTCCGTCATTCTACGACTTTAGGGACGATAAAGAGATCGTTCGCCTTTCGGGGCGCATTGCTCAACGCTTCCTCTGCGGTAAACCATTCGCTCGCCGCGTCCTCGCGGAAAACGTTAAAAATGGGAAGCGCGTGCGCGGCCGCTTCGACATGACTTACATCTGCTTGGCGAAGTTTCTCAACGTACTTCAGCACATCATCCAGCTGCTTCTGAAAGGCGTTCGCTTCCTCTTCAGTGAGATTGATTCGAGCCAGTCTGGCGACGTACCCAACGTCGAGCTCCGAAGTCCCGGCCATGATCGTTGCTTACGAATGCAGGTTACTGATCAACCAGATGACTGCGACAGCAAGCGCGACCACAAGAAGGAGAAAAATGATCTGGCCATCTCGTCGCTCTTTGCGCATCGAACGAGGGCGCCGGGAATTCCTGCTTTCGCCGATGGAGCCTCTGGCTTGGCCTGCGACTGAGACGCGAAATCGTTTATCGGTTCGATTATCTTTGGGGCCTCGTTCCGTCCTGTTTTTCTCGATCACGGGCACCTTCGCAACAAGCCGTTCGAGTTTTTCGAGTCTCTCACGGAGGTCCGCTTCCTGTCGCGCGATCTCTTCGTGCCTGCGGCGAAGCGGCGGACTGGACTTGGATGAACGACGAAACAGCGCCATCACTTGCTCGCCAACCAAATGAAAAGAGCAAGGGCAATGGCACCAAAGATAATCAGCGGCAAAGTGAGTGCGACGCCAATCTGGAACCACTGAGTAAATGAACGTCCGTCGCTGCTCTCGTAAGCATCGGTCCCGACGTCGGGCAGTGATGCATTGCCTTCGTTACCACCCGCCGCCTGCAACCGGCCGCGTTGCTCGTTGTACACCGTGCGCGCCTCGTCCACTGTGCTCAAAGCTCGGCTCAGCTCTTTGTGCAAATCGGAGGGATTCCAACTTTTTGGATCGATCGCTTCAATTAATTCCAAATGCTGACCGAAACTCTCCCGGGCTGCGCGGATCTGCTCGAGCCGGCTTTGCGCGTTATATCCCTCCCGCTCCAGCACGACCAGCGAGCGAGTCAGTTTATCAGCCATTTCCGCGCGACCGTGCTCCAATTCGTCCTGGCGACGGCTGAGTTCCTCCAGTTCGCGTTTTTGTTTTTCGATCTGCTCTTGCTGGCGTTTGAGCTGCAGCAGTTGCTCCTGCGCCTTCTGCACTTGCGAATCCAGATGTTCGGTAGAATTGGCCTCGTCCTCGCTCAGTTCGAGCATTTGTTCAACCGGTCGAATTTTTTCTGCCATGACAATCAGGACTCGCCGTCCGGCTCGCTGAGCGGCATATTAAATGCATCACTTGAGAATTCCAGATATTTCGTTGAGCACGCACGAAAATTTTTGCCTCAACACTTCAGCATCATCGTCCCGGCATCATTTCGAGGAGGAAACCCTTGAAATATTCCGTTTCAGGAATCGTCGGAACCACGGGGTGATCGGGCGCCTGCCCGAATCGGCGCAAGCGTCGCGCGGAACGCCGGGCATCGACAAGCGCGTCAGAGATTGTTTGTGACAACGCGGTGCCGCTCACGTGATGGGAGCATGAAAAAGTTGCCAGCATACCGTCCTTGGACAAGAGCTTGAACGCGCGGGTATGCAATTCCCGATAACCGCGCAACGCATCGTGCAGTCCGCTCCTTGCCTTTGTAAACGACGGCGGATCGAGAACGATCAAATCGTACTGCGCCCCGGCTTTTTCGGCCGCCCGCAGGAACTGAAAGACATCCTGCTCGATCCATCGCACTTTCAAGTCGTTTTTCGCTGCATTTCGTTTCGCGGCTGCGATATTCTCGAAATTTTCTTCCACGCTGGTCACGTGCGATGCGCCTGCCCGCGCGCAGGTCAATGAAAATGCCCCCTGATTTGCGAAACAGTCCAGCACGCGCCGGTCGCGCGCGAATCCGGAAACGATCCCATAGTTGTGTTTTTGATCGAGGTAGAAACCGGTTTTTTGTCCGCGTAGGAGATTCGCTTCGACCGTTACTCCTTCGATTTCGATCTCGATTTGCGATGGCGCATTCCCGCGCAAAACACCCGTGCGCAGTTCCAATCCTTCCGCCTTGCGCACCGGCGCCTCATTTCGCTCAATGATTGTGATCTCTCCAAAAAGATCGGTAATCGCGTCGGCGATCGAATCCCTCCGCATGTCCATCGCCAGCGTGAGCGTCTGCATCACAAAACAGTCGCCGTATCTGTCGATGATTAAGCCGGGCATTCCGTCGCTTTCGCTCCAAACGACGCGGCAAAGCCTCGGGTCGATCCTTCGCCGGGCACGGTATTCTGCGGCTTGCGTGATTCGACGTTTGAAGAAATCCAGGTCCAAGTCCTGTTTCCGGCGCGAGAAACGGCGCGCCACAATTTGCGACTTGGAATTGTAAATCGCGCTACCGATTAAATGATCCTTACCATCCTTAAGCGAAATGACGTCGCCGTCTGCCGGTTTCCCAAAGACCTTCAGGACTTCGCTCGAAAAGACCCAATCGTGTCCGTGCAATATTCGTGCCCGCGGTTTGACGACAATTCCTGGCATAGAAGGACTTCAACGTCCAACGTTCAACCCGCCTTCGCAATGCAGCGATGCGGCACGCGCTCTCAACACTTTGACGAAATCGCAGTCGTCCCATAGCTTCCGGGGCTTCCCTGAACATGGTGCAATCTCGCGAATGGCGTTCCATTTCCGTCGTCACGCCGGTTTATAACGGCGAGGCTTCCATTGCCGAGCTGTGCCGACGCTTGGCCGAAGTGTTGCCGCGAATCTCCACGCAACACGAGGTTATCCTCGTTAATGATGGCAGCCGGGATCGAAGTTGGGAGACGATCTCGGAATTATCGTCGCGATTGCCAGTGGTACGCGGCCTGAACCTAATGCGTAACTACGGTCAGCATAATGCGCTGCTTTGTGGCATCCGCGCCGCGAAATATGACTTAGTGGTAACCATGGATGATGACCTGCAACATCCTCCCGAAGAAATTCCACGGCTGCTGGCGCGACTGGAAGAAGGATTTGATGTTGTTTACGGCGCCCCAAAAACGGAACAAAACGGGCCTATGCGCGCGTTGGCATCCCGCATCACACGGCTTGCGCTGAGCGCTGCCATCGGCAGCGAGGTGGCAAAAAACGTGAGCGCGTTTCGCGCGTTTCGCACCCAACTACGCGAGGCGTTCGCTAGTTATGAATCTCCGTTTGTCTCCATCGACGTACTGCTCACCTGGGCAACGACTCGCTTTGGGGCGACGACCGTTGTTTTTCAGCCGCGGAAGTCGGGTTCTTCAAATTACACGTTCACAAAGCTAGTTCGTCATGCGCTCGACATGATGACCGGTTTCAGCTCGGCACCGCTGCAGATTGCCAGTCTGATTGGCTTTACTTGCACGCTATTTGGTCTTGGCGTCTTCATTTACGTTTTTGCCCGCTATTGCCTTGAGGGAAGCGTGCCGGGATTTCCATTTCTAGCCTCAATTATTGCGATCTTTTCAGGTGCACAGCTTTTTGCCCTGGGAGTCATAGGCGAATATCTGGCGCGGATGCATTTCCGCTCAATGAAACGGCCAGCATACGTCGTTCGGACGACGATCTAGCCTGTTTCGAATGTCTGCGATCGCGTTTGCAAATCTGGCACTGGATGATGTGGATCGGGTACAGAATTTTGCTTCCCTACCTTTGTATGCCAGCTTGGGCTGTTCCCGCAGCGAGATTGAATCACGCTGGGAAGATGAAATAAGGCAGCTCTTATCAAGTGAGGGCGGCATCGGCTTCATTGTGGAGATTAGTGGGGCAATCTCAGGTCTCGTGATTTGCGCGCCGCTGTCATGGGAGAGTTCGCTGCTTGGAAAATCGATGTGGGCAATTAAACACATCGGTGTCGCGTCCGAGGCCAGCGATATGAGCCCTGTGGCGGCCAGGTTGGTCGCAGAGGCGGTTCGCCACGTTGCCGATCGAAACGCAGACTTTGTTTTGTGCAGGGCGATACCATCGGATACGGCCATCATTCACGCACTTGAATCGAATGGCTTTTTGCTAATGGATACGTTGCTCAATTTTGTGTTCGACTGCCGCACTCATGGATCAAATGGCCGTCAGCAGAATGTGCCGGAGGGCTTTGCGCTTCGTCTCGCCACCACCTCGGATATCGAACCACTCGCCGAAGTTGCGCAATCTTCCTTTGCTGGTCATTTTGGCCGCTTCCACGCCGATCCTCGGATTGGCCACGCGGCTGCCACGCAGATTTACCAGGAATGGATCCGATCGTGTGCGAATGGCTGGGCTGATTGGATCGTTGTCGCGATGCGTGGCGACCGCATTGCTGGATATTCCGCTTGGAAGAAACCTTCCGCGCTCGATCAGCGACATGGCATTCGGCTTGGTCATTATAGCATCGGAGCTGTGCACCCCGATTTCTTTGGGCGAGGGCTTTTTACCGCACTGACACACGCTGGAATGGAACAATTCTGTTCATCAGCAGATTGGATCGAAGCCCCGACGCACATCGACAATTACGCGGTTCAGCGCGGGTTCCTGCGGCTAGGCTGGCGCATCACCGGGGCGCAACACTCCTTTCACAAATGGCTCAAGCCATAATTTCACAAATCCACAGTGGCGTTTCCACGCCGCTAAATCGGAAATAGCAAGCGGGCCTGGAAAACTCCGCATGCAAAGTAACGCTGGACTATTGCGCTGGTTGAAAGCGCCACTTTTCTACAACCTATTTCAAGGTGTCGTGGGAGGAAACGCGTTACGGCGGAGGATCATTCAAAACCATGCCCGAGCCAGACCTGGCGATAAAGTGATCGATATCGGGTGCGGTCCAGCACAAGCTCTGCAAAGTCTCCCGAACGTCGAATATCTTGGGCTCGACATTAACCCGGATTACATTGCATTTGCCAGGCGGACCTACGGCGATAAAGGAACGTTTGTCGTTGGCGATACGCGATCTCTTGGGGGCGACTCGAGATTTAAAGATGCCGATATTGTGATTGCAGTCAGTGTGCTACACCACCTCGATGACGAGGAAGCTGCGGATTGCATTCGCTTCGCATATGACGCTCTAAAGAGAGGGGGCCGATTAATCTGTCATGATGCGTGTTGGATTCCGAATCAGGGAGCGTTTTCCAAGTGTATTATGTCTCGTGACCGAGGCCGGAATATTCGAACGGAGCAACAATATCGCCAGCTTGCCGCGAAGGCTTTTAGGAATGTCCATGCATGGGTCGACACGAAGCCAATGCGCATCCCGTACGTGACTATCGTTCTTGAATGTGAAAAGTGACGTTTCGTCATGTCAGTACCTTGTATCGGAGTTCGAAGTTGAGAGGTTTTCTGTTGCGCGACAGCTCTCTAATTATCCGGTCCAACCTTCAAATGCCGTCAGAGTCCAAATGGCTTTGCGCCTGAGCGAAGGATGAAACGATGCCTCGCGTGTGAAGCTCTCTTTGCAAGCGCCGACTGGACATGTCCGATGTGCGGTTATCAGCCACCTCTACGTGATGAGATACATCAATTCATGGACGAACCGTCCGAGACTCATGCCGGATTCAAACCCGAATACTTCGCGCGGCTCGCTAAGATCGAGGAATCAAATTTCTGGTTTCGCGCGCGGAACGAGCTCATTCAGTGGGCGCTCCGCAATTATTTTCCGGACGCTAAAAGTTTTTTCGAGATTGGCTGCGGGACCGGGTTCGTGCTTACAGGGATTCGCGAAGATTTTCCACAAATGCGGCTGGTGGGCAGCGAGATTTTTGCGGACGGGCTCGTATTCGCGAAAGCGCGTTTGCCGGAAGTTGAACTATATCAAATGGACGCACGACGCATTCCATTTGAGCGCGAATTTGATGTCGTGGGAACATTCGACGTGCTGGAACACGTCATCGAGGATGAGAATGTACTGGTACAAATGTTCAATGCAGCTCAACCTGGCGGGGGATTGCTAATCACCGTGCCACAGCATCCTTTTCTCTGGAGTGCCAGCGACCAACATGCGAAGCACCAACGTCGTTACAACCGGGCCGAGTTGCGCCGAAAAGTCGAGAACGCCGGCTTCCAGATCGAGCGAGTCACTTCTTTTAATTCGCTGTTATTGCCACTTATGATTTGTTCGCGTATGCAGCGAAAACGCGATCAGGATGTAAACCCCTGGCGAGAATTTGAAATCAGCTCTGCGCTTAACAGAATCCTGGAAAGCATTTTAAGCTTCGAGCGAACGATGATAAAAAAAGGCGTTTCATTTCCGGTAGGAGGATCGCTTTTGCTGATTGGTCGAAAAGCTTTTCAACCATCGTGATCCGCATTCCTTTTAATCGCCCGTTCGCGACCGGGAGGGAGCTGGACTACGTCCGGGCTGCGATGGCGGCGCCGAAATTTTCGGGTGACGGGAGCTTTACTGCGCGGTGCCACGTCTTGCTCGAACAGTCACTCGGCATCCAGAAAGCCCTCCTCACGACCTCCTGCACTCACGCGCTGGAAATGACTGCTCTCCTTCTGAATATCGCTCCTGGAGATGAAGTCATTATTCCCTCCTTCACTTTTCCCTCCGCGGCAAATGCGTTCGTCTTACGCGGCGCCAAACCTGTCTTTGTCGATATTCGTGCCGACACCCTAAACATTGATGAGAACCAAGTCGAACAACGCATGACCTCGCGCACGAAGGCCATTTGTCTTGTGCATTACGCTGGCGTCGGGTGCGAAATGGACACAATCATGACAATCGCGCGGCGGCACGCGGTCGCAGTGGTCGAAGATAATGCCCATGGCCTTTATGGAAGATATCGCGGACGATATCTCGGAACGTTCGGGCAGCTAGGAACTCTCAGTTTTCATGAGACAAAGAATTTTTCGTGCGGAGAAGGGGGGGCACTGTTGATCAATGATATGCAGTTTAATCAACGGGCCGAGATTTTTCGCGAAAAGGGAACAAATCGCAGTCAATTTTTTCGCGGCGAGATCGACAAATATACCTGGGTTGATATCGGGTCGAGCTATTTGCCTGCAGACCTACTGGCTGCTTTCCTTCGCGCACAGCTCGAACACCGCGACCAAATTCAGTCGATGCGACGTAAAATCTGGGAAACCTACGCACTTGAGCTGGCTTCATGGGCCGAAACAAATGGCGTCCGGCTGCCGATCGTCCCACCGGAATGCGAACAGAGTTACCACATCTTCCACGTAATCATGCCGTCTCTCGAAAGCAGGCAAGCATTGATCTCGCACCTCGCAGGCTTAGGGATTCTGGCGGTGTTTCATTATCTGCCGCTACATCTCTCGCCTATGGGTCTCCGGTTTGGTGGTCACCAGGGCGACTGTCCCGTCACAGAAGATTTGGCCGATCGCCTGTTGCGTTTTCCATTTTTCACCGGAATGAGCAGCTCGGAACAGGCGCAAGTAATCGACGCTGTGAGCGCGTTCCGTTGCTAGGTCGCCTCTGGTAGTTTCGCGATCACCCCGTGTTCGTTTCGAGTTGAAGGGCTGATGTTGGGGCTGATCGACATTTGAGATCTGTGCGGATTTTACTAGACGCTCTGCGGCAAACGTTGGAACGTTCGCTTTTTACAAATGGAAACTTCCCCGCAATCTGTCATCGACCTTCCGGGAATCAAGAAATTGCGCAGCGGCAAGGTGCGCGAAGTCTTTGATCTTGGCGACACGCTTCTGTTTGTCGTAACCGATCGCATCTCGGCTTTCGACGTCATCCTGCCCGACCCAATTCCGCACAAGGGCGCGGTCCTCAATCAAATTTCGGCGTTTTGGTTCAAGCGTTTCGGCGACATCAAAAATCATCTTGAGACGGCGAATTTCGAAGAGTTTCCGAAAGAGTTGCAACCGTTCCGCGAGCAGCTCGCCGGACGATCGATGCTCGTGAAGAAAACGAAGCCACTCGCGGTGGAATGCGTGGTGCGCGGTTATCTGGCTGGCTCCGGGTGGAAAGAATATCAGGAATCGCAGAATGTCTGCGGAATCGAGCTTCCAGCCGGGCTAAAACAAGCTTCCCAATTACCGAAGCCAATCTTCACGCCGTCGACTAAAGCAGAACAAGGTCATGACGAGAACATCAATATGAAAGAATGTGCCAAGATTCTCGGCGATGAAATTGCCAATCGTGTGAAAACGCTGAGTCTCGAAATCTATTCGCGTGGCCGCGAGCATGCGGCGCAGAAGGGAATCATCGTCGCGGACACGAAATTCGAGTTTGGCACGATCGATGGAGAATTGTTCTTGATCGACGAGTGTTTGACGCCCGATTCCTCGCGCTTCTGGCCGAAAGATGAATACGCGGTCGGCCAAAGCCCGCCGAGCTTCGATAAACAATTCGTACGCGACTATCTGGAGACGCTTGATTGGGACAAAACTCCCCCTGCGCCGTCTCTGCCGAAGGACGTGATCGAGAAGACGTCGGCGAAATACCTAGAAGCGTTCCGACGCCTAACGGGTAGCGAACTCGCAAGCGCTTAGAGCAGTCCCAGACTATGGGCGAGTCATGTGAGCGAAGCGAAACATCTCTATCCTATATAGGACGCCTTGTAGACTAATCGACCAGCACTCCTGCGCGGGGCCATCCAAGAAAATGTCATCCACCCGGCCCGACATTCTGTTCATCATGACGGATCAGCAGCGATTCGATACCATCGCTGCACTGGGTAATTCGCACATCTATACGCCGAACCTCGACAGGTTGGTGCGCAGAGGAATCAGCTTTTCCAATGCATACGCTACATGTCCGATTTGCATCCCGGCGCGCTACACGATCCGCACAGGATGTGAACCGCTAACGACGCGCGCCTTCAGCAATGCGATACCAAAGGCAGCAGCGGGGCAGGCCGCTGAAATGGAGGCGCGTTGCGGACCGTATCTGGGGCGCACCATGTCGCATCTGGGATACCGGACATTTGGAGTCGGAAAGTTCCACACATACCCCTGGAATGAAGACGTCGGTTACGAAACGCTGTGGCGCAGTGAAGAGACTTACCATCCGCCGGCGCGTGAAGGCGACGACTATGGTTCATGGCTGACGCGGGAACATCCGGAATTCGATTTTCTGGAGCAACCGTTGGGAGAACGCACCGAGATGTACTACCTGCCACAGCGCAGTCCCCTTCCGGCTGGGTTAGGCGTCGAATGGTGGGCTGCTGGCTGCGCAGTAGAGGAGATTACAAAGTCAGATAACTCACGGCCCTTTTTTGGCTTTGTATCATTTGTCGGCCCGCATCCGCCGCTGGCTCCGCCAATTCCATTCAATCGAATGTACGATCCCGATCGAATGCCGGACCTCGTTCTGGGTAGCATCGAGGAAGATCATCTCGATGAAGAAATTCCATTCATGCGCCATGCCATTTGGGCAGATGCAATCAACCCAGCGCTGGCTCGAATCGTAAAGGCGCGATACTACGGCGAGATCACTTATCTGGATCATTGTCTCGGACGAATTCTCGATGCAATCGAAGCACGCCCGAAATCGGAGGACGTTCTTATCTGCTTTTTTTCGGACCATGGCGATCTGATGGGTGATCATCACGGCTGGCAGAAACAAAACTTCTTTGCTGCTGCCTGCCGTGTTCCTTTATTGCTCAGTTGGCCGGCGGTTCTGCCGAAGGGGACTATCCAGAATGAGCTAATCAGCCTTGCGGACTTATTCGGAATTGCGACTGAGGCTGCCGGTGAATGTGAGGTGCGGGAGGGAACGAATGTTTTGAAAATGCTGCGAGGCAAATGCGCGTCGCGTGAATATCTTATTGGGATGGTCGAACCCCCGGGCTCACACGATTTCAAACTCATGATTGTTACCGACGAGTGGAAATACATTTTCATGGCAAATGGCGGCCGGGAACAGCTCTTTGATCTCAGGCGAGATCCCAACGAGCTGTCGAACTGCGTCGCATGGGCTTCTAAGATCAGGGACGAACTGCACGGTTTGGGTGTGCAAACCTGCCGCGCTCCAGGAGCGGCAGACGCTCTCGACGGTGACAGACTTCGCGCGTTCCCGTTCCGCGAACGCCCACGGACGCGCATCTATCAATTTGACCGGTCACGTGGCGTCGTTGGATTTCCCGAACGCCCACAGGACGCATTGAAGGATTTCGATCCCGCCACGCTGAAGCGCCTGAAGTGACATGGAACGGCCTTTGGACAATGGCGAAAGTCTGGGCGCCGGCCTCAAGCCCGGGGATGCGCACTACCGCGCATATGTCGGTCCTCCGGAAGATTACGATTTGATCGCGGCGATGACGTTCAATCTTCTGACCACCCTGGGTCTGCGACAGCATCACTCATTGCTCGACGTTGGATGCGGTTCCCTTCGGATCGGACGCTTGTTAATTCCGTACCTGAATCTTGGAAAATATTTTGGCGTTGAGCCGAATGAATGGCTGGTGAAGGAAGGAATTAAGCAGGAGCTCGGGGAAGGGTTGTTGCAAATCAAACGGCCGACATTCTTTTTTTCCGATTCTCCTGATACGATCACCCAAGCAAAAGTCTCATTCGATTTCGCGCTGGCCCAATCGATCTTTAGTCACTGTGGACTGGATCTGATTAAGAATTGGCTGTCCGCAATTTCGCGTTCGCTAGCTGAAGACGGAGCTTTGGTCGCCACATTTTTGCCTGGCGAGGAGGACTCGCCAACCAAGGGCTGGGTCTATCCCGAATGTGTGAATTACAAGCCAGCGACAATGAGACAGGCGGCAGCAGAAGCCGGTCTGCGATTCGAAATTCTCGATTGGAAACATCCCAGGCAAACGTGGGCCCTCTTTGCTGCGCCAAAGTTTGATTCGACTTGGTTAAGAAACAGACCTCTCACCTGGAATGCACGACTGGAAAAGGTGCTCGCGAAAAACAAAGCCGGGTGTGTCGCTCCGGCGGTGCCACCCGCTTCCACCAATTTTTCGCACGCGGAAGGCCACGTCTACGATCAGGACGGGCTGCGGTCGATTCACAATCATGAATTCATGGACGATCCAGCTTTTCGAAAGGCTTACGAGCGTGGTATTCGCGCGGCACGAGACGATTACCGATGGCACTGGCGGGTTCACATCGGTCTGTGGGCCGCTGCTTGTGCCGCTCGACTCGAAGGCGACTTCGTGGAGTGTGGAGTAAACCGCGGCTTTCTCGCGTCCGCGATTATGGATTATCTAAACTGGGATTCTTTGGGAAAACACTTTTATCTGCTCGATACTTTTCGCGGACTGGACGAACGCTTTGTTTCATCTGCAGACAGGGCCTCAGGCGCAGTGGAGAAAAACCAGAAGAGCCTGACTTCGGGATTTTATGTCGAGGGGATTGAAGAAGTGCAGGCGAACTTTTCTCAATGGAAAAATGTTTCTCTCATCGAAGGGTCGATTCCAGAAACCCTGCCCCAGATTCGGGCGAAGAAGATCGCCTACCTGCATCTCGATATGAATTGTTCGATGCCCGAGATCGCAGCAATTCAGTTTGTTTGGGACCGTCTCGTCCCGGGCGCCTTGGTGCTTCTCGATGACTATGCCTACTACGGCTATTTCTCGCAGAAATTAGCGATGGATCAGTTTGCCCAGGAAAAAGGGATCAAAATCTTGTCGTTGCCCACTGGCCAGGGGCTCGTACTGAAGCCACTGGATGCTCACTAGGCGAAATGCGAGAGCCGTCGCAGAGTTTGGAGATTTGCCCGGTATGCGGCGGCGACCGGTTCACGAACGAACCAGTGCTTTGGCCTGAACTGATCGAGCAATGGGAGTTGTCACCTGACGAAATCGCTTACATCGATCTACAGCAGGGATTTTGTTGCGCGCACTGCAAAAATAATTTGAGAACGATGACCCTTGCCGCAGCCGTAACCAGAGCATTTGGGTTCGCGGGTAGTTTCAAAGATCTCTGTCGCAACGATGCTGGGATTCGGCAACTCAGCGTGATTGAAATCAATCCTGCCAAAAATTTGTCCCCTTTTCTGCAGGCCCTTCCCAAACATGTGCTTCATTCCTTCCCCGAGCTCGACATGCAGCAAATGAGCTTTGAGGATTCATCGATCGACGTCATCATTCATTCCGACACGTTGGAGCATGTTCCAGACTCAAAGGCCGCTTTGAAAGAGTCCATGCGCGTTCTGAAACCGGGCGGCCATCTGTTTTATACCGTGCCAATTGTCACTGGCCGCTTGACGCGGACCCGGCGTGGTTTGCCTCCGAGTTATCACGGAAAACCGGGAGTGAACCGGGACGATTGCGTGGTGCAAACAGAATACGGCGCCGATTTCTGGTGCCAGATTTTCGAGGCCGGATTTCGCGAAGTAAGCCTGACAAGCCTGATCTTCCCTGCATCCGTGGCAATCCACGCAATCAAAACGTGAAGGCTGAGCGCGTACTATTTTCCCAGTAACTCCGCAACCAGCGATTTCTCTTCTTTTAGCTCCGCCACCGATGCATCAATTTTGGTGCGGCTGAAATCATTGATCGGCAATTCCTGCACAATTTCCCATTTCCCGCCACGCACGCGAACTGGGAAGGATGAGATCAATCCTTTCTCGACATCATAACTTCCATCGGAACAAACCGCCACGCTGTGCCAGTCGTTACCCGGCGTGTCGTTGGTGAGGGAAAACACGGTATCGATGACTGCGTTTGCCGCGGAACCGGCGGACGATAGTCCCCGCGCTTTGATCACCGCAGCGCCGCGTTGTTGCACTGTAGCGATGAATTCTTCCTTCAACCACTTTTCGTCTCCGATCACCTCGTTCGCCGGACGATTGTCGATCCTGGCATTGTAAAAATCCGGATATTGCGTCGAAGAATGATTCCCCCAGATGGTCATGTTCGTCACCAGGCCAATGCCAACACCAGCCTTGTGTGCGAGCTGCGCGCGCGCACGATTTTCGTCCAGTCGGGTCATAGCAAACCAGCGATCGCTTGGAATTTCTTTGGCGTTATTCATCGCAATCAGACAATTGGTATTGCACGGATTTCCGACGACGAGTACGCGCACATCGGAGGCGGCATTTTTTTCGATTACCTGCCCTTGCCCTATGAAAATCTTGCCGTTAATCCCGAGCAGATCCTTCCTTTCCATACCGGCCTTGCGCGGCACACTTCCCACCAGCAGCGCCCAGTTAACATCGCGAAAGCCTTCATTGAGGTCCGCAGTGGGGACAACTGACTCGAGC
>DATHHK010000135.1:0-11454 GCA_035317225.1 Candidatus Udaeobacter sp.
TAATTTTCTGATTGCTGCTTCGCGGTCCGATTCAAGACGACGAAGCTAACCTGATTTGGACACCGGCGACGGCCATCCCGCCCTCGCCGACCGCAGCGGCGCAGCGTTTCACCGAACCGGAGCGCACGTCGCCCGCGGCAAAAATTCCCGGCAGGCTTGTCTCGAGTGGGCCGGGTTGATGCTTGTTTGCCTTCCAGGCCGGAGCCCCGGCGACGCTTGTCCCGGTCTTGATGAATCCTTTGTCGTCGCGCTCGATTTCCGCCGGCAACCACTCAGTGCATGGTCTCGCGCCGATCATGGAAAAAACGGCCGGCGTTCGCACCATTCGGCGCTCGCCTGTCTGAGTGTTTTCCAGCTCGATTTCTTCGAGCTTTCTCCCGCCAAACATTTTGCGGATCTCCGTCTGGCAAAGGATCTCAATGTTTGTGCGCGCTTGCACCCGTCGCGAAAGATAGTCCGACATTTTGCTGGCAATGTTTTTCCCGCGAACCACGAGCAGCACCTTGGCAGCGCCTTCGGAAAGATACATTGCAGCCTGACCTGCAGAGTTGCCGCTGCCGACGATAACAACCGTTTCGTTGCGACAAAGCTGTCCTTCCATCGCCGTCGCGGCGTAGTAAACGCCCATGTTCTCAAACTGCTCGCGCCCCTCGGCATCGAGCCGGCGGTAGTCCGCACCGGTGGCAATCAGGACAGCTTTTGCTCGAAGAATGGCAGAGCAACCTTCGATATCGAGGCGCGTGCGGTATTCGTCATCGCCATCGTATTGCAGTGAGAGAGCCTGCGCAGGTGTCGAGAATTTTGCGCCGAATCGATATGCCTGAAGCTGAGCGCGCCAGGTCAAATCGCCGCCGCTCACGCCGGTTGGGAACCCAAAGAAATTTTCGATTAGCGAAGAGGAACCAGCTTGTCCGCCGGGGGCGTAGCTTTCCAAAACGACCGTGTTCAATCCCTCGGATGCAGCATAAACAGCCGCGGCAAGGCCAGCCGGTCCGGCTCCAACGATTGTCAGGTCTGCCAGAATCTCGTTTTCATTGCCTGTGGCAAGTGGTCGAAGCAGACCCGCTTCCTGTGCCACCTCGCGCAACGAAGGCTGGCGCAAACGACGGCCAGCCGGGGTGATTAAAACAGGCAAATCACGGGTCGTTAGATGGAAACGTTCACTCAACGCCTTTCCTTGTTCACTTTCAAATATGACCAGGCGATGCGGAATGCGATTCTTGTCGAGGAAATCATCCAGCTTATGTCCAAGCAGCTCATCACGCTGCGCCAAAACCCGCATTCCAGCGAATTCGGGGTCCCGGCTGATCCGCCGGCGTCGCATGATCAAGGCATCGACGATGGTTTTGCTGACATCGGGAATTTCGGCCAAGGCGCGCCTCAGTTCGCCCGCCGGCACGTGAAGTATCTCGGCCTCCGGTGAGACTACGCGAACGCTGGCCAAAGCAGATGTCCCTTGCAACATTGCGACGTCGCCGATGAAATCGCGTTCTCGCGCGGTGGCAAGAATCTGTTCCGTGCCATCGCGTGTTTCAAAAGCTTCGACTTCGCCGCGCAAGACAATCGTTAAGCCCAAATCGCGTTCCCCGGCTTTATAGATCACCTCGCTACGACCCACCATGCGCCGCTGCCCCAAAGGCTCGAGCAGCGAAAGCTGGTGATCGTTCAGTTTCGGAAACGCGACGCTTTCCGTGTCCCGATAAAACTGTTCATCCTGTTGCTCGTCAGTCATTTCACACAGTTTACGCGGCGTGGCGGACAAGCAAACCGGAACGGGTCTCTCGAAGGTGGTAGTGGCGGCTGTGTCAGCCGCAAGGTTCCTCCCTTCCTCCGGGGCCATTTTTAGGGCTGCCGAAAAGAATTTAAAATTCTTTGAAATGTCCGCCCAAAAAAACTTTAGAAAAGAAGAACCCAATCGAGTCAACCAACCGAAACTGACATGAACCTCCTCGTAGAAGATCCACTTAGTAAGACCGGTTTCAGCGGTCCGCTTGTTCTGTTTCCGAACTCTCCCGAGGTCGAAAACAGGGCAGAAGAGCCCACGTCACGGCTAACGCGTGACCAGATGGATGCATTCTTAAACGCGAAATCTGATAACGCGCGCAGCGGACATTTCTTTGTTCTTCCGCCCGAAACGCCAAAGGCGGCGCCTGAGAAAGACCTCGCCCTCGGCGTGCTGAAACAGGCCGCCCACGATCTGCGCCGGTTCCGCTCCGCGACCCGGGGAGTGAGGCGGGAGCTGTATGTCGATGCCTGTGATTGGGTCACCGCAGATGATTTTTCCTGGCCCTACTCCTTCGTGAACGTCTGCAGACTGCTGGGGGTCTGCCCGGAAGTTGTTCGCACGGAGATCTTCGCCGACGCGTCGCTAAGCTGGTTCGATTATTGGGCAAAGCGCGCAGGCCAGGTTTCCCAAAGAATGCATTCGTCTTTTGTTCGCATTTTCGCCGGCTGCTCCAACCCAGAACGAGCCGACGCCAGTTCATTCGCTTCATCGATTTGATGATATGAAAAAACACTGCATCAGACTTTTTGAAACTCTGTGCGACGCTTGGCGATCGCTCCTTAAGGCAGCCCACCGCAATCACGATCCGTTGCTCGCGCAAAGCATGGCTTCCTTCAATTTCGGCGGCGGATGGAGGGAACTGAAGATTTCTTCAAGACACATGCCCTGCGAATCAAGCATCGGTCTCGTCAGCGAGCCATCCGTATGAAGCTATCCGTCGAAGCGAAAGTGGCCGCGGCTGTAACAATAGCGTTTGCCGCATTGAGCATCGGTGCGATCGCGCAGGAAGGAAGCGAGCACAGACCCGCCAGGCTAAGCCAGACGAACCTCCAAAAATCCGAGATTTCGCTGGCCGTCCAGAACGGAAGCAGCGAGAACCATCTTCTCGCCCAATACTGATAGCGTAGCTCCGCGCTTTGGCGCTAAACAAAGCGTTCTCACGCGATTTTTCTCGCAAAATCGCGTTCGTTCGGCGACCCTCCGTGAACGAAAGCGATCCCGGGAACGCTGCAGGAGGGTGGTGCTTCGTTTCAAACGACGCATTGGACGGTCGTGTTGCGCGCGCGCGACGAGGACTCAACGGAATCCTCTCAGCAAGCGCTCTCCGGATTTTGCGAAGCATATTGGCCGCCGCTTTACAGTTTTCTTCGCCACCGCGGTTTTTCATCCGCTGACGCACAGGACCTGGTCCAGGGTTTTTTTGCACATCTGCTTGAGCAAAACGCATTGACCCGCGCGGACCAGCAGAAGGGCCGGCTTCGCACGTTCCTGCTGGGATCGCTGCAGAATTTTCTGTACAATGAGTATGATCGCGCCCGGGCGCTGAAGAGAGGTGGCGGTCGCCAGGTGGTCTCGATCGAAGAGCACCTTCCCGAGGCTGAGGCAGCGATGATGGCAACTGCTCACCTCAGCGACACTGCTTGCTACGATCTTGTCTGGGCGTCGACAATCGTTTCGCGTGCCTGGCAAAACTTGGAGACCGCATTTGTGGCGGAGGGCAAGGCTGAGTGGCTCGAAGAACTAAGACCGTTCGTCGCGGGCGGCAGCGTCAGACCGCTGAACCAGGAGGAAGCCGCGGCTCGACTAGGAGTACCGATCGCAACGCTGCGCACATGGCTTTCCCGTTTGCGGCAACGTTACCGTGAGTCGTTGAGAATGGAAGTGGCGAGTACCGTCTCGGACCCGGCAGATGTCGATCAGGAGTTGCAGCACCTGTATCAGATATTGATGGCGTAAGCTGACGTTACGCATGGACAAGGAGGGCATCGGTCTTGGAACTGCGGACACACAGCCTCAAGCTGCGGGAATCTGTGCGACATGTGGGCGACCGCTGACTCAAATTGGTCCGAACGGCGAATGTCTGCGTTGTCTCGTTGGCCTTGGCTTTCTCGCGGACGGTGAGCAGCCGGAAAGACCAGCGGCACGAGGTCGGCTGACACCCGGACCGTTGAAATACGCACACTTCGAGGTGGAAGTCGGAGCGGATGGTTTTCCAGTCGAGCTAGGTGCCGGGGGAATGGCCGTAACGTACCGCGCTCGCGATACAGTCTTGAACTCGACTGTAGCTCTCAAGGTCATCAATCGGAGTGTCGCGCAGAATCCCGATGCGCGATCGCGTTTTCTGCGCGAAGCGCGCGCAGCCGCCAACATCCATCACCCAAATGTTGCTCGGGTGACTTATTACGGAGAGCAAGACGGCGAATGCTTCTATGCCATGGAGCTGGTCAAGGGTGAGACGCTGGAAGCACGTGTGCGCCGTGAAGGGCCAATGCCGTTTGCTCTCGCGTTGGAAGTAATTGAGCAGGCCGCGCGCGCGTTGGCGGCCGCGGAAGCATGCGGCGTGGTGCATCGCGACATCAAGCCGTCCAACATCATGCTCGAATCGAATGCGCACGGAGAGCTGACAGTAAAGCTGATCGATTATGGAGTGGCGAAAGTAATGGGGGCTCACGCAGACCCTGGTTTCGAGCAGACACGAGCCGGCTTTATTGGCACCCCCGCTTTTGCAAGCCCAGAGCAGTTTGTCGGTACTGGGCAATTGCCGATTGATACGCGTTCCGACATCTACTCACTGGGTGTTACTCTTTGGTATCTGCTGACTGGTCGCACCCCTTTTGTAGGAGGCACGATGGAAGAAATCCGGGTGAGGCAAACCGGTGAGTTACCTCTGGAACATCTCAGGGGCCTGCACCTGCCGGGTCAAGTTATCGGGCTGCTGAAGTCGATGCTGGCCCCTGATCCAAAGGACAGGCCTCAATCGGCGCGCGAGTTACTTTCCGCTGTTAATAGCTGCTATGAAAGGTTCAACCCTAAAGCCCGCTCGCGACGCAGGAGAGTCGCGCTGGCATCCGCCGCTGCGGCGTTGGCAATCGCAGCGATTGTTGTTGCGGCCTGGTTATATCAGCGAACGCGACCTTTCGCCCCGATCGAACGATCGATTGCAGTATTGCCATTTGAAAACCTGAGCAGCGACAAGGAAAACGCTTATTTTGCCGAGGGAATACAGGACGAAATCCTCACACGCTTATCCAAAATCGCTGATCTAAAGGTGATCTCGCGAACTTCGACACAGCATTACAAAAGTGCCCCGGAAAACCTGCCAGAAATCGCGAGGCAGCTCGGTGTTGCCCACATTCTGGAGGGAAGCGTGCAAAAGGCCGGCGACGCCGTCCGCGTGAATGTGCAGCTCATCAAGGCGGCAACTGATTCCCATCTTTGGGCCGATAGCATCGATCGCAAGGTGACCGACATTCTTTCGGTCGAAAGTGAAGTCGCCAAAGCCATCGCAGACCAATTACAAGCCAAGCTTACAGGACAGGAACAGGAAGTCATCGCTGATAAACCAACCAACAATTCTGAAGCGTATGATGCCTATCTTCGCGGCCTTGCCTACACACTAAAAACCGCATTCACACCTGCGAACTCCCTTACGGCGCAAAAATATCTGAAAGAAGCAGTGAGATTGGATCCGAAGTTCGCTCTTGCTTGGACTCTGCTTTCTTACGTCGATGCAAGTGGCTATCTCACACAGAGTCTTCAACCGACGGTGGCTCTTCGTGAAGAAGCGCGCGAGGCAGCCGACACGGCTCTCAGGCTACAGCCCAATCTTGGCGAGGCTTTATTGGCCAAGGGTTTCTATCACTATGCCTGCCTGAAGGATTACGACACTGCCTCGAAATACCTTGAACAGGCAGAACGCGTCCTGCCGCATAGCAGCCGGGTTCTTCAAGGCCTGGCCTACGTCGAGCGTAGGCGAGGCAACTGGGACAAAAGCGAGGCGTACTTCAACGAAGCCGAGAAGCTCGATCCACGCAACGTTAACCTGCTCTCACAACACGCACGTTCCTACGTGTGCCAGCGTCGATTCCCCGAAGCGCTGTCCAAGCTCGAGCAGATTCTCAATATAACACCTGACGACATCGATACGATTGTGTTAAAGGCGCGAATAGCACAGGCAGAGGGCGACCTGCCACGTGCTTCGGCGCTTTTGGCTCCGCTTCGGCTAGGTGTCGGATACGTCAACGCACTGGAAACACAAGTTTACCAGGCAATCCTGGAGGCACGCTCTGCAGGAGTCATTGCTCAGCTTAAGGAAATATTAGCAACGCCTGATCAATCATTGGGCTTCTACGTTGGCGAATTGCGCTTTTGGTTAGGCTGGGCACAGGAAGTTGCCGGTGATCATGCCGCCGCCCGCGAAAGTTGGAGTCAGGCTCGTAGCGAACTGGAATCTTTCCTCAAAGAACAACCCGAAAACTTTATTCTCATGGGAGATCTTGCGCTTACAAACATGGGTCTTGGTGACAACAACGCGGCGCTGGCTTTGGCCGAGCGCGCGATCGGGATGTTTCCAATCGACAAAGACACGCTGACCGGTCCCAGGCCGCTGGAAATTCTTGCACGGGTAACAGCCCGATCCGGCGCCCCGGACCGTTCCATTTCTACCTTGGAGAAGTTGCTTTCACTCCCGTATGAGGCGCCTCTCGCGGCAAACCCGCCACTCACTCCTGCGCTGCTCCGGTTGGATCCAATGTTTGAACCACTGCGAAACGATCCACGGTTCCAAAAACTGGCAAACCTGCAGCAGTGACTTGATCGAGGTTTTCTGGCCGCAGACGAGGTTTATCCACCGTGGCGGGCAAAGATCCGCATTTCCAGAAACCAATTGCCTCGTCTCCGCCTAGGTAAGCCTGGGATGGCTATTAATGATGAGTCGTCGGGGTTTTCTCCGCCAGCGGCCGGACATGCTCCAAAAGGGCGGCGAAAACGTGCCCGGGTTCCTCGATGATGTGGAGGTGCGCTGAGTTCTCGAACCAGACGGTCACTTTTTTCGGCGCCTTCAATCGCTCCATCCACGCGGCGGCGATGGGCGCTGGCGTGGTGTAATCGTGCCGGCCGAGGAACAGGATAACGGGGATGTCGAGCTTGTTCAGATCATTGAACGTGACGGTGGCGAGCTGCGGCCACATCGTTTTCATGGTGAAGGCGCTGCCGTCGTCCCATGCTTTGCGATCGGCGGCGGTGTACAACGGAGAAAGGCGTCCCGCGTGGAAGTAGAAATCTCCATCGGTGTGACCCCAGGCCAAGCCGCCGTAGTGGACGTTCCATTTGCGCTCGATCATCGTCTTGTCGTAATCGAGCTCGCCAGGTCCGGGATAAGGTCGCAGCGCTTCGAGTTCGCGCATGGCGTCGGCGTTGTTGTCCTTACGTGCGCGATCGAGCGTCCAGTCGAACC
Organism: Candidatus Udaeobacter sp.; assembly: GCA_035317225.1. Classification (GTDB taxonomy): domain Bacteria; phylum Verrucomicrobiota; class Verrucomicrobiia; order Chthoniobacterales; family UBA10450; genus Udaeobacter. The sequence continues at coordinate 7,242 of DATHHK010000135.1, forward strand.
CCACCTGCTCGTTCTTGCGGAAATCAATGACCTGCCCCATGCCGATGTAAGCGTAGAGTAAGTCGGGGCGTTTCGCCGCGACCGAAAGACCGACGATCGATCCCCAGCTATGGCCTAACACGAAAATCTTTGGTTTGTCGTATTTGCGGCAAAGCAGCTCGATGAGTTCGATCGCGTCGTCACGGTAGCGCTCGGGCTTGAGTGTGGGCGCGATAGTTTTGGGATCGTTGAGCCGGAATGACCGCCCCGCGGCGCGCTGATCCCACTGAACAACGGTGAAGAACTCCTCCCATGGTCGCTGAAAAGCCCACGCGATCGGCATCTCGACCGCAGCCGGACCGCCATGAACGAAGAGCAGAATTGGATTAGCGCGATCAGCGCCGCGCACGTTGACCACCTGACGCGCGCCGCCGAGCACGACCTCGAAGGTTTCATCGACGCCGCTTGGTGTGACGATGTGATCGATGTCTGCCACGAGCGCGCGGCCAGGAGAGTAGATGTCATCGCCAGGCGGAGTCGGCGATGGGGCCGCGGACGCAAGCGCGAACACGGACAAGAAAGTTAGCAATGCTGTTGAGCGAATCATAAAGGACCGTTTTTTTCGGCAATATGGTGCCGGATCGAACGCACAATAATCGGAATCACATCGAAGCCGACCTGAATATTGGCATGCGCGATACCGTGGAATTGTTGGACTATTCCTCTGAATCGCGATCGGGCAGGGCAGGGTCAAGCTTGCTGCGGAATTTCTGCGCTACCCGAACGACTGCGTCCCTTGCTTGATCGCGCGGCCCGCTCGCTTCGATTTGGATTTGATCGATCGCCCGGTCCATCGCGGCTTTGATACTCGCGGCCGTCCCACCTTTCTCACATTCCCGAACTAGCACGCCCTCCAATCGCGCGATCACCGCGTCGACAGTGTAGTTGGGATTAACTCGAGGCCTTTCTTGCGTTTCGATCGCACTATAGACATTGATTACTTCCTCGCTGTGGGCGCCCCACCTGAGCACCTGATAAAACAGCGAGCCATGCCGCTTGCCCTTGAAGATGAGATCTATCAGCGCCGCGACCAGTGAGACCGGCATCAGCGCAAAATCACGTACGTTATCGAGCAACATCTTGAGCTGGAAAACGAGAACGTCCCGAAAAAACTTCCAGCGCTCGTTTCTGCCGGATTCGACCGTAAGCGGATCGCGAGAGTTCACGGCGCGATTCTAGACAGAGTCCATGAGTGAGAAAAGTTTCGAGTATCGAGTGGGGTCGCGTTTTTCTCCTTGGCTTACAATATTTCGGCGTCAGGCTGTGCCAAATGCTTGGTTTGACCGAGCCCGGACGCTACGCAAGAGTGCGCTCTTCCGTCTCGCTGTGGTGCAACGCGCCGGGAGACGGGATTCACTCTTGAGGAAATACGCGAGCTCTTCTTCGGGTTTCCGCACGGAACGCGTCCACCGAAACGCTGGCATAAGCTCTCTGAGCGAAAGATCGCGGAGCTTCGGGAGCGGATGAATCGGCTTAAGTTAATGGAAACGTTGCTCGACCGCGTGAAGAATGTCGCTGCGATGCGCTCGACGAGTGCGGCGAAAAACTTCTACGACAAAGATCAAGATAATAGAACGGTAGCCCGCCCATGATCAGAATCGCTTCGTTCAACGTTGAGAATCTTTTTGCCCGGCCGAAGGCCTTCAGTACTGCTAGTTGGAGCGCTGCTGAGCCTGTGCTGAAAGCGTACCAGAAGGTCAATTCACTTATTCAAAAAGCCAACTACACCGCGGACCACAAAAACAAAATCCGCGATCTTCTTGTTAAGCTGGATATTTACACAAGGAATGAAACTGGAGCCATTCGCCGCAACCAGACAACCGATCCAAAATGGGCATGGCTGCGAAAAAACCGGGGCGCATTTGATAGTGAGCCACGCGATCAAACTCAAAGCGTGGAGATCATAGCGAATGGACGCGGCGACTGGATTGGGTGGGTTGAGTTGGCGAAAGAGCCAGTCGATGAGATCGCCACACGCATGACCGCCAGGGTCATCCAAGAGGTTGACGTCGACATTCTTGGACTCGTCGAGGTCGAAGACAGGCCTTCGCTAGTCCGGTTTAACCGTGAATTACTCGCCGGACTTTATCGGCATGTACTGCTCGTCGATGGGAATGATGAACGTGGCATTGATGTCGCCATCATGACCCGCGATGGCTTCGACATCGAGTCGATCCACTCAAACGTCGATAAAGCCGATGACGAGGGCCTAATCTTCAGTCGCGACTGCGCTGAGTACGAGGTACGGACACCAAGTGGCACGCGCATAAACGTGCTAGTGAATCACTTTAAGTCGCAGTCGGGAGGAGGCGGAGCCAAGCGCAAACGACAAGCAAAGGCCGTTCGCGAGATCGTTGAGAACCTGATTCAGCAGGGTAAGCATGTTGTTGTCCTGGGAGATCTAAATGAGGGGCCAACAACTCCGGGCAGCCAGGCACCAAACCTAGCGAGGCTTTTCGATAACAACAGCCCCTTGATCGACTGCTATTCGTTGCCGGGGTTTGATGTGGGTAATCGCCCTGGAACATTCGACTCCTGCGGCTGGCGAAACCGGTTCGATTACATCTTTATCTCGCAGAGCTTGCAAACTCAATATGCTGGGGGGCGTGTTTTCAGGAAAGGTCTGTGGGGTAGCCGAGCAACACGGCCTACGGCCTGGGAAACCTATCCCGAAATATCCTCTTCCAAGGAAGGCGCCTCCGATCATTCAGCGGTAGTTATCGATTTAAATCTCTAGAAAATCCTCTGCCAGCGTCACTCGAATTTCTTTGCCCAGAATTTTTTCGCCGCACTCGGCAAGTGCAGGTGCGGCTGAAGACAACGCCTGTCTTCAGCCCTCCTTAAGGATTGAGACGAAGCCCAACCACGCGGAGGACGCGGTCCACAAGCCCGATTATGAACCTGGAGATTGACGCGACCACGCCACCGGGCTGCACGCTGAGGTGACGATCGAGGATCGCGTGTATCTGTTTGACGAGGGCGTCGTGCTCCGGATCGTCGACCTGATAATTGAATGCGTAGGCAAAGTCGAGCCCGTCGGGACGGCTCACGGCCGCCGCCCCTGTTCCGGAGAATTTCCCGTATCGCGTAAAACCCGGTTGACGTGGGCCGATGTCCCAGACTGCGTGAGTAGCCAAAAAGCGAGCGACGGTGCCGGTCGACATGATCAAACCGCCTTCGCCTTCTCCGTTTTCGAGCGCGAACGTGCCACCATAGGCGTTTGGAGCAATGGCATCCACGGCCATGTCAGTCTGCGACGGGCTGAAACCGGGGTCATCGTACGACGACACTTCATTCGGTTTTCGCATGTTCGCTGCGGTGGCGCCAACCTGGACGTCGTGGATGCCGAAAGGCGGCAACACTTCGTTGCGAAGGTAATCGATGAAGGTACGCCCCGACGCTTTCTCAACAATCGAGGTCAGGACCGCGAAGGCGCTGTTCGAGTAAGAGTCGAAAGTTCCCGGACGCGAATCGAGTGGATGTACGCCGAATATGTACCTAACGAGTTGTTCGCGCGTTGGCATGACGCTCTGTCCGAGCAGGCTCGCGATCATTCGGAAATCAGCCCCAAAATCACGCTGGAGTCCGCTGCGACGCATAGCGAGTTGTTTGACCGTGATGTTGTCGATATCACGATCGGTGACCTGCAGAGGTACGCGAGTGACCCCAAGAAACGGGAAGGCTTGGGTATCAAAGCTGAGTGCGCCACTCGTCACTAACCGGTCGATCGCGGCGCACGTGAATATCTTCGAGACGCTGGCCACTCGGAACAGTGTGTTCGGTTGGGTAATAGGATAATTTGGTTCCGCCCATGTATAGCCGCGGTTCGCGATCAGGGTTCCTTCACGAGCGACGGCGACACTCATCGCACGGATAGCATGGGCTTTCATGAACTTCGAGACCAATGCATCGATCTCAATTGATCCTATGAATGAGTCTCCAGTCACTGTCCAGCGGCGGATCAGTAACGACTCTGCGCATGCCTGCAACGCCGAGCGAGTCTTCGCGATACGGCTGACTAGGTCAGTCCATTTAGGGTTGGTTCGAGGTTTCGGCGGGTTTTGTTCATCAGTTTCCGGTTCCGCCAGAAATCTGTCGGTGTTCTTAAGCTCCCCTTCTAAATCATGCAGCTTAGAACGAATGGGATCACATTTGTCAGCCACTTTTCATGTCC
>DATHHK010000136.1:0-35174 GCA_035317225.1 Candidatus Udaeobacter sp.
TCCATTGCCAGGAACGTGATAACGAACGGGAGCACCGCGTTCCAGGCGCCAAATGGCAGCGAAGCGAGCAGGAACAAATCTACCATCGGCGTGATGGCCACCAGAATGATCTGAAAAAACCAGATGCTCGGCAAACTGAACCAGCCAAGGGCGCGATAGTTCCAGTTGAACACCATGTCGCGATGTTTCCACAGAGATTGCAGCGTGCCGTAAGCCCAGCGGAATCGTTGCCTAGCGAGGGTGCGCACCGTCTCCGGCGCTTCTGTCCAGGCGATCGCGTCGGGCACATAAACAATGCGTTGCCGATGTCTGTGCAACGAGAGCGTGAGATCGGTGTCCTCGGCGAGCGTCTGCAAACTGAGCCCGCCGGCTTCGTCGATTGCATCCTTGCGGATAGCGCTGATTGCACCAGGCACGACCGTAATGCAATCCCAACGGTTGTAAGCGCGTCGATCCAAATTAAAACCGCAGGTATATTCCAAAGCCTGACAGCGCGCGATGAACGTGCGCAAATTGCCGACCTTCGCGTGACCTGACACGGCCCCGATGCGAGAGTCAGCGAACGGTTCGACTAACCGCGGAAGAGTATCGCGCTGACATTGCGTGTCGGCATCGATGAAAACAATAATGCCGTGATGGGCCGCGGCCAGGCCGCGCTGCAGAGCGCGCGCTTTCCCACGGTTTTCCTGTTGCAATAAGCGGACTCGCGAGTCGCTGTTCGCGACGCGCTCCACTTCGGCAGCGGTTTCGTCACGCGAACCGTCATTCACAATGACCACTTCAATCTCGCCTTTGTAATCTGTCGCAAGAAGTGTGCGCAAAGTTTCCGCAATCACTTTGCCTTCGTTGTAGGCAGCAATCACCACACTGATCGGTTCCGAAAAATCTCTTCGCGGCCCGCGTCGAAACCGATAAGCGAGCCAGATGACAATCAGGGTGCGAACAACCACGAGCGCTGTCGCCACGATCATGAACGCCCAGAGGAATTCTTCGATGCTGTGGTAAACGCGAAATCCTGTGCTGCTCACCAGACGCGCGAACGATCCTCCATTGTTTTGCACAACCGGCATCAAGGCGTCGCGCGTCGTGCCCAGTAATGTGCTCAAAGGCACCACGGTGTCGCCTCGCGTATGCAGCCAATCCAAAATGCGCGGAAGCGCTTCCACCGTCTGTGAACGGTCTCCGCCCGCATCGTGCAGCAAAATGACACTGCCATCGTGCCGTTGTTGTTTTACCCGTTGCACGATGACGTCCGTTCCGGGCTTGGCCCAATCCTGCGGATCGATGCTTTCCAGAACCACGAGATAATTGAGATCCTCCGCAATTTTCAGCGGAGTCAGATCGGTCAGTTGCGTCGGACTCGAATCAGCAGCGTAAGGCGGGCGAAACAATGTGGTGGCGCGACCGGTTATCGTTTCGAGCAAAAGCTGTGTCGCATTCAGTTCCAGCCGGATGTGCTCGGGCCAGCAGAGCGCCAGGTTGGGATGATAATAAGTGTGGTTTCCAATCTCGTGTCCTTCGTTGACGATGCGACGAACAAGTCCCGGGTAACGTTCCGCATTCACCCCCACAAGGAAAAACGCAGCTTTCACGTTTGCCGCTTTCAGGATATCCAAAACCTGAGGTGTCCACCGCGGGTCGGGGCCGTCGTCAAAAGTGATGGCGACCTGATGCTCAGCGCCAGCACCCTGATGATAAAGCGTTGGAAATTCTGCAAACCTCACATACTTGGCCGTGAGATAGCCATCAGCGTCCACAGCGAGTTTCCGCAATCCATCGGTGCGATCTTCGTCGACAGTGACAATCTCGCCATCGCCGACGTCGGTAATTGTGTCCGTCGATTTTATCAGTTCCAGCGCTTGCCGTGTTTGATTGTCGAGTTTGAAATCCCTCGGAATATTTAACGCGTCCCAAATCGCCGGGTCCTCGCTGCCGAGCCGATAAAGCGCGAACCCGCCGGCCTTTTTGTCGCGCACCTCACGCAGTTGATTAAGGAAGGTGACTGCATCCAGAAACCAGACCGCATGCTCCTTGTCTTCATCCTGGAAATAAAAATACGGGCTGTAACCCGGCCCTTGTACTTCCGCGCTCGCGACCTCCGCGTCGTTCGCGCGGCTCATCGCTTCTGAAAAACTGATCATCTCGGCCTTTTTCGCGCCAATCGTCCAATCGTATCCATAGCTGCCGATCGCGATGATCCATTGCTTGGCGTCGGAATCTTCCAGCAGGACGTGAACCCAGCCTTCAAACCACGAACGCGATGCGACCGGCCCCGGCGGATCGGTGTCGGATGTTTCGTCAAACAACATCGCCACGAAACGATCGACGTTGTCGGAAAGCGCCTCGAAATCGATGTAATCCAACTCCTGGCCCGGCTGAACGCACAGCCAAAGCTCCTTGTTATCGTCGTGCAACGCGTCAGCGAACTTGTCGATAAATCCGGTGATGTCTTTCTTGTAAGCCGGATCGATTTGTTGCCAGTCGACCACAACGCCCGCTGCTTTCGCGCTTCGCAAAACGCCAAGCACACGCTGGATAAAGCGGTCCTGTCGTGGCGCCGGTCCGTGCGCAAGATTCTCAATCGCTTCCGGTTGCCAGGTGTCGCCGACGAGGTTCGTCAGTAGCGGCAGCAGCACGATCCCCTTGGTTGCGGTCAGTTTCGACAGCCGGGTGTCTCCGTCGATTTGTAGGTCGCCCAAGCCATTGATTACGGTCATCCATTCCGGACAGAGATGTGTAATCTGCCCCAGGTGTTGCTCGAGTGACGCATAGCTGTAAGGATCACCGTTCGCATAGAACGCCAGACGCACTTCGTTATTAGGCGATTTCTTCCGCGGTCGCGCAGTAGGCGCGGGCGCTGCGCCCGCAAGCTTCTTCGCCGCCTGTCGCGCTGCGGTAAATTTCTGCCAGAGCAGCGAGCTCGGAGACAATTGGTCTGCCGGATTCTGTTTTTGCAACGCCTTTAACTGGCCTTTCAATTGCCGCAGGGAAAACGGCACATTCATTTTCGGCGCAACGAAAAGCGTCTGGACAAACACGACGGTCCCCAGAAAAAATAGTACGCTCGCGATCAGCAGGATCAGGCGCAGGCGCGGCCAACGCTTTCCTGTAGGATCGGAGAAAACGAACGGTGTGACTTCTTCTGGAGGGGACCCCTGCATCCGGTGCCTATAATCGCTCAGACGCAAAAAATAGAAAATCCGATTCTCTCAGCGCTTTTGACAAATGCTGTAGCCACCGGCTTGCGGCGGTTCACCTGAGGCGCCGGCTTCCACATCAGCGAAGCGCCTCGCAGGGCCGTTGCTACAGCGGTTACGTTTTGGTTGAACTACTTCTAGAAAAAGAATTCGAAGCCGCCGTAGTAGTTTCGCGGCAGCGCGGGCATAATACCTTCCTCGCGGACTTCTCCCCAATAACTTTCGTCGAAAACGTTCCTGATACCCGCGAACACCCCGGCTCGCCCCTTCCAAAACCTAAATTCGGCCGTCAGATCCCAGACGTTGTAGGCGGGAATGAAGCCTTCGAAGGAATCGCCATCGTCGCCAAATTCATCGTCAACGAGCGTACCAAGAAGGGCGACCTTGAAAGTATTCTTGTAGCTATAGATCGCGCCGGTCTTTACCTGATAATTCGGAGCGTACGCCGGCGTTTTACCATCGTTAGGTCCGGCGGTAAACTCGGCGTCCAGCAGCGTGACATTCCCGTAGAGGGTGAGGTTGCCGTAGGGGCTTGGTGCGCCGCCGTTGATGAGCGAGAGAATGTCCAGCTCAGTGGCGGCTTCAAACCCAATATAACGGGCGTCACCGACGTTTTCGGTCGATGTAAAACCGTTCGGCAGAATGACCTCGCCGATTTGGTCATCAAACGTGAAGTAGAAACCGCCTAAGTCGAAATTGAGGTACGGGAGCGGTTTACCGCGAACTCCGTATTCGAATTGAAGCGCCTTCCCTTCCTTCAGATCGCCGTTGACGACACTGCTCGCGCCGGTCGGCACCAACTCACCGTAAGTGATTGGGCGATAAGCTTGCGACACTGTCCCGTAAAGTTCAACCCGCGGCGGACCAAACCCTGTGACTGTCTGCGAAACGACTTCTTTTGATTCGGCGCCCTTACCGCCCGCCACAGGCGCTGACGCAACCGAAAGGGGTGCGCCTTCAACCACAGTGTAACCTACTCCCAACCCAAACAGTGGCACAAAATTAAAATCAGACTGTGAAGCCAGCGGCTCACCATCGCCGGTTTTTGCCACGTTCAATTGCTCGTCGACACTTTGATTGAGAAATTCCAACCGCATCCCGGGAACGATGGACAGACGCCCAAAATGGAAGCGATTCTCGGCAAAAATGGCGCCGTCCCATGTTTCGCCGGTGTTCAGATTACGAAGCATGCCGCTTTCCGCGTCAGGCGTAAATCCACGCTCGTCGGTCCGGTCCTGCAACGCGTGATAGAAGTAGATACCGCCGGCAATGGTCGAGACGTTGTTGAACAAATCGTAGTCATGACGGACGCGGGCATCAACGCCCTCTGTCCAGGCTTCGCGCAACTGAATAGAGTTTGTACTCGCATCTGGCCCGCTGGGCAGTGTGCCAAACCCGCCGCCGCGCTGACGCTTGCTCCAGCGCGACAAATAGCCGCCGAAGGCCTTGATCTCGAGTTCCGTCCTCTCTGAGAAAAACTTTTGGTACTCGAGCATGGCATAGTATCGCTCGAGCCGGAACCGATCGAAAAATCGACTGGTCTGAGTGAAACCGTCTTCCACGAAGACAGAGTTTGGTGGATTGACTTCTTCCCGGCGACGCATGCCGCCCGGTTCGCCGTGGTTTTCGTCGTAGAAATCGAGAGTGAGGATGAATTGGCTATCTTTCGTCACATCCCACACAAGACGCGAGCTGCCGTTGTTAAGCTCGTAGTCGCTATTGGCCTCGCGGAATCCGTCCTGCTGCCGGTGATCATAGTAAAGATAGTACCCGAAGGGGCCGACCGTGCCGTCCACTTCCGTGTAATTGCGATAATACCCATAGCTGCCAAATACATTCCTGGTGCTGAAATGAAATGGCGCATCCAGGCGCGGCATTTTCATGACAAAATTGAGGGCTCCTCCGGGTTGGCACCCGTACTGCAAAGCGGCGCCCGCACGAATGAGTTCAATCCGCTCCACTGCGTCCAGGATTGGCGTGTAATGCGTTTCAGGAAAACCAAACTGCTCGTTCTTCAGGGAGATGCCATCTTCGAGCACCTGCATGAACTCACTGCGCTGCGAATTGAGGCCGCGATAACCGAAGTTGATAATTGGCGATTGGGGCTCTTCGCTGACCACAATGCCAGGCGTAGTGGCCATCACCTCTCGAAAATCATTGCCAGCGAAGGTGGGGAACTCTTCTGGTTTCACGAATGACGTTTTCTTGCCGATATTGATTCTCGTCCCCTCCACTGGCGGCAATGCAGGGTACGGCACCGGATACGTGTCGAACCAGCTTCCAGTAACGACCACGCTCTCGGCCTCAGCCATTTGGGTGACGCTAGTTACCGCCAGAGACCGGTTTTCATTTGCGTTGGCCCACGGCGCGTTTTTCGTATTTACACTGCCCTCGCTCTTGTGGGAGCGCCGCCGTCGGGATTTTTCAGCTTTGTCATCAGCGTCGTCAGCATCGACATCGTCATTCTCGGTAACAGGAATCGTGAGGGCGTCCTGACCCAGGCTGGACTCGACAAAACAACAAAGTGCGATCGCCGCGAGCGCGGTTCCCAGAGCAAGATTGATCTTCGCATACATGCGCGTGATGAGAAGAAATTGTCCTCAGCGATGCAAGCCTTTTTATTACATTTTCGCAATGTTATCGCTCGCCTTTTGCCACTCGCTCGCGTGCGTCAGCGAATTCTCCCACTGGGCGTTGGACGTTGAGCGTCGGGCGATGAAGGTTAATCGCTAAGATGCATATCACACCCGATACACTGCCCACCGGACACGCCGGTATTGCCGCGCGTTTCAAAAAAGGTCCTACCATCCATTCCAGCGCGTGGGTTGTCCCGGGCGCAACAGTGATTGGCGACGTGATTCTGGAGGAAGAATCAAGCGTCTGGTACGGCGCCGTGCTTCGCGGAGACATCAATCGCATCGTCATCGGTCCGCACTCGAACATCCAGGACAATGCCGTTGTTCATGTCGACACAGACTACCCAACAACCATGGGCGAACTGGTTACCGTCGGCCACACCGCCATCGTGCACGCATGCACCATCGATGATGAAGTATTGGTCGGCATGGGTTCCGTCATTCTCGACGATGTAGAAGTCGGCGCGCGCTCGATCATTGGCGCAAACGCCCTTGTCACCATCGGGACAAAAATTCCGCCCGGCTCACTGGTGCTTGGGTCGCCAGCGAAAATCCGCCGCCAATTGAGCCTTGATGAACAAAAGGATATTGCCCGGTGGGCGTGGAGTTACGTCGAAACGGCCAAACAATATCGCGAGTTTTGCTGACCAACCCACAAAATCAGGGAACAATAGTGCACATATGAAAGCCATCATCGGATCCGCATTAGCTACGCTCTTAGCCGTCGCCCTCATCCATGCGCAGTCGTCTGCTGAAGAAATGCAATCCACCGACATGCATCTGTATTCTCCGACAGCTATCGAATGGAAAGCAGCGCCGGCGGCTTTGCCTCCTGGCGCAAGGATGGCTGTACTCGAAGGCGACCCAACGAAAGAAGGACCGTTCGTGGTCCGATTTCAGTTTCCTGACGGCTATCATGTCCCGGCGCATACCCATCCAAAGACTGAGCGGGTCACTGTGATTTCGGGTACTCTTCATCTCGCAACCGGAGAAGCTCTCGATCGCCCCAGTGCAAAAAAACTTCCTGCCGGGTCCTTCGGTTACTGGCCTGCCGGCATGAAACACACCGCCTGGTCCGAAGGAGAGACCGTCATTCAACTCCACGGGACTGGCCCATGGCAGATCAACTACGTTAATCCCGCGGATGACCCGAGGAACACGAAGAAATCGCCCTGAGAGATTGGGCAGCCACTTCTATAAGCTTTTAGCGAGTTCTTGCGCTTTCTCGCGCAATAACTCTCCAGCGTGTTTCATCTGTTCTTTCTCGCTCATGTCAGGCCGAGCGAGTTGATAAACCCCATCAAACAACTCACCCACCTGTCTGTCTCCCTTGTCGCGTCCCACAATCGCGAAAACTTTTCTTCCAAGTTTGCGCGCCAATCTCGCAACGCCTGCTGGCGTTTTTCCTTCCAAGGTTTGCCGATCCAAACTCCCCTCGCCCGTGATGACAACATCGGCATCTTTCATTTTTGATTCGAGCCCGACGGCTTCTGCGACGACATCGAAGCCAGGCCGAATGGTCGCACCGCAAAAACTCATCAGCCCAAATCCCAGTCCGCCCGCCGCACCCGCGCCGGGTTTGTCGCGATAATCAAAGCCAAAGTCTTCGGCGACGACATTGGCCAGCCTGGTTAGCGCCTGTTCCAAGACTTTGAGTTCATCATTGCTCGCGCCTTTTTGCGGACCAAACACTTGCGTGGCGCCATTGTCGCCGAGCAACGGATTGCGCACATCAACGGCTGCAATGATTGTCGGCAACTTAAAATCCTTCGGCTTTTCGATCCGATCGAGATTTACCAAATCGGCCACACGTTCTCTGTCTTTCTCGTGCTCGTAATCGAATCGGTACCCAATCGCGCGTGCCATTGCAGATCCACCATCGTTTGTCGCGCTACCGCCAAGACCGATGATGATTTCATTCGCGTCGCGATTCTTTGCATCCAAGATCATTTCGCCAACGCCGAATGTAGTAGCGCGAATAGGATCTCTTTCATTTTCGGACAGCCGTCGCATTCCGGAGGCTTCACTCATTTCCATTACCGCGAGGTTCCCATCTTCAATCCAGGCGTAACGCGCATCGATTTCGCGACCGATAGGATCGTGCGCTTTGCATTTCAACCACGAACCGCCGCGGGCTTCGCAAATCGCTTCCGCGGTCCCCTCTCCTCCGTCCGCCATCGGCACGATTTCGATCTCCGCATTTGGCAAGACTTCGTGCAGCCCTTCCGCGATGTTTTCCGCAACATCACGGGCGTTTAACGCTCCCTTAAATTTGTCAGGTGCAATTAGGATTCGCATCGCAACGATTGTAGGGCGACATAGACGGGGAGCTCGTTAGAGCGAGAAAGTGGGAGCGAGCGAGTCAAACGCCCTACATTCCGGACGCCGCAGCTTGGCGCCCCTACGCTTTCAACTTCTTTTCTAAAATCTCGCCGACCAGCTGCGGATTAGCCTTTCCTTTTGAAAATTTGATCACCTGCCCCTTGAGAAAATTGAGCGAAGCAACGTTGCCGGCCTTGAAATCGGCGACCGGCTTGGGATTGGCAGCGATCGCCTCGTCGCATAATTTTTCAATGGCGCTCAAATCGCTCAGTTGCTCGATCCCCTTTTCCTTGACGATCGCGGCCGCGTTTTTTCCACTGGCAAACATTTCCGCGAAAACTTCCTTGCCCTGTTTGCCGCTGATTGTTCCGCCGTCGATCAAATTGACCAGCTCATCAAGCGCTTCTGGTGGAATCGGACAATCATTGATGGCCTTACCGGCGACAGTGAGCGCGTTCTGCAAATCATTCAGAATCCAGTTTGCGACATTCTTCGGTTTCTTTGCACCTTTGGCTGCCGTTTCAAAGTATCTTGCCAGATCGAGATCATTCGCCAGCACTGCGGCATCGTAGGGGCTCACCTGATATTGCTGGACGAAACGCGCACGTCTGGCCTTCGGCAACTCAGGCACGCGCTGTCGCACTTCGGCCACAAGCACTTCAGTTTTCACCGGCACAAGATCGGGATCCGGGAAGTAGCGGTAATCATGCGCGAATTCTTTTGTGCGCATGAGAAATGTTTCGCCGGCTGCATCGTTCCAACCACGTGTCTCTTGTTGAAGTGTTTCTCCCTTCTCCAGCGCAGCGACTTGGCGCCGGATCTCGTAGGTCAAAGCGCGCCGCACCCCGCTGATTGAATTCAGGTTCTTGATCTCGATCTTCGCTCCAAGCTCTGTTTGTAACTGAGGCCGTACCGAAATGTTGCAGTCACAGCGGAGTTGCCCTTTCTCCATGTCGGCATCGCTTACCGCGCCGTAGATCAAAATTTGTTTCAGCGAAGTGAGAAATGCGAACGCTTCCTCCGGCGAATTGATTTCCGGTTGCGTCACAATCTCCATCAATGGTGTGCCGGCACGATTAAAATCGATCCCCGTGCTGTTTTCGAAGTGAAAGCTCTTCGCCACGTCTTCCTCGAGATGAATACGCACCAGATCTACTTCCTTGTCCGGCGTCACGATGGTTTTCTGCGCGTCCTTCGGATAAGCGAGATCGTGTAGCGGGACCGCGCCGTTGGTGCAAAGCGGCAGGTCGTACTGCGAAATCTGATAGTTCTTCGGCATGTCCGGATAGAAATAGTTTTTGCGATCGAATTTGCAGACGGGAGCAATATCGCATCCGAGCATGAGCCCGGTAAGCACGGTCATGCGCAGCGCCTCAAGATTCATCACCGGCAGTGCGCCGGGCAGACCGAGGCACACCGGGCAAGTGTGCGTGTTTGGTTCCGCTCCGAACTCAACCGGCGAAGCGCAGAACATTTTGGACCGCGTCTTCAGCTGGACGTGCACTTCCAGACCGATGGTAGTGATGTAATTCACGCTTACTCCAATATCCGTTGAAGCGTCGAAGGATTAAAGTAATTCGTGATCCGAAATTCCTGATTTCGTGGCGGTGCCCGAATTACGAATCACAAATCGGAACGCGTCAACGCTTTGACGAATCGCTTTCCAATGCGTAATCGAGCGCGCGTTGAACATCGAACTTCCTGATGCGCTGCGCGAGGATCGGATCGTTTGCCACTTCGATGACGCGTGGGTTTTGAAGGAGATCGAGAAAGCGCCCCTGCGCGATTAGGTCGGCGATTTCCGGATCGCTTCGCAACGCGACAATCTTTGGATGCTCGGCCAATTCGCGCGCACCGGGAAACGTCAAAAATTTCTGCGTGCGTTCGGGATTGGAAAGGACGCTCCCGGCTTTCTCCAGCATTTCGTAGGTTCTCTGCGAAATCGGATCAGTGTTCTTAAGCACGGTTCCAAGTAAGCCCAGTTCCAGCGAATTCTTGAGGCGTGCCAGTGAGGTCGCGAGCGTCTGCATGCCGTCTTCTGGTTCCGAAAGAAAACGGCGGCGCACATCGAGCGCACGCGAGGTCGAGTCTTGTGCACGGTGCGCTGCCACGCCAGACCGGCCGCCAGCTTGCCCTTCAGCCAGTGCGCCGACTGTTCGCACACTTGCAATAGTCAGCCAAAGCAGAAAGAGACCGAAAAACAATCCAAGAATTGAGCCTGCAAAACCGTAAATTAGGTAGAGCAAACCAGATTCTTGTTGGGAAGTTCGCTTGAACAAAATCGCCCCGACGCCGCTTACGAGCATGTATGCCGCGACCGCTAGTATTGCACCACATAGAATCGACAAAATTGGGTCAGGCATTGTGAAAAAAGGCCGCACCGCCGGGACCAACCAAACGCTTCCGAGAAACGCAGCGCCGTAAGCAACACCAATGGCGATAAGACGCATGATTTGACGCATCAAACCCAATCGCCATCCCCGCAGCACCTCAAATAAGATCAAAATGACGGCAAAAGAAATGAAAACCACCTGCCAAAATGGCGACCCAGCCACCGATGAAATCGCGGATTGCGGATTGTCGACACCGAAAATGCTCGCGTGCTCGCGACCTATGATCGGAGTTGCGGATGGAAGAACGCTCGGCATCGCCAGGCCTACCGCTCCGCAATCCGCGGTCCGCGATCTGCAATCTTAGTCGCTCGTTGACGCAAAGCATGATCACAAAGTACCAGCACGGCCATTGCTTCTACGATTGGCACTGCACGGGGAAGAACGCACGGATCATGCCGCCCGCGCGCAGCGAGTCGGGTTTGCTGGCGCGAACTAGTCACCGTTTTCTGTTCGTGGCCGATTGTAGCTGTCGGCTTAAACGCGACGCGAAAATAAATTTCCTCGCCATTACTGATGCCACCTTGCACTCCGCCGGAGTTGTTCGTCGCCGCGCGAATTTTGCCGCCGCGCATCTCAAATGGATCGTTATGCTGCGAGCCCCGCATACGCGTGGCCGCAAAACCAGAACCGATTTCGAAACCTTTTGTTGCCGGTATGCTCAGCATCGCTTTAGCCAGATCTGCCTCGAGCTTATCGAAAACCGGCTCGCCAATTCCAGGCGGAATGCCGCGAGCGACGCATTCAATGACGCCGCCAACCGAGTCGCCCTGGCCGCGAACGTCTTCGATGAGCGAGACCATCTTTTTCGTCGCCGAGGCATCCGGGCAGCGAACAATATTCTTCTCTACGTCTCCAGCTTTCACCGTGGACCGATTAATTTTCGCAGCGACTTCGTAAATTTGCGCGACGTAGGCGACAATTTCGAATTCCGCATACAGCGCCGATAATATTTTCTTTGCGACTGCGCCGGCTGCTACTCGACCAATCGTCTCGCGCGCCGAAGCGCGGCCACCGCCCTGCCAGTTTCGAATTCCATACTTCGCTTCGTAAGTGAAGTCGGCATGTGAGGGTCGAAATTTCTCTGCGACCTCCGCGTAGTCCTCTGGCCGTGCATCTTTATTGCGCACCAGAATCGCGATCGGCGTGCCGAGTGTTTTGCCCTCAAAGACACCGGAAAGAATTTCGCACTGATCTGCTTCTTTTCGCTGTGTTGTAACTTTACTTTGGCCCGGACGGCGGCGGTCCAGCTCACGTTGGATTTCCGTTTCGGACAGTTTGATGTTCGGCGGGCAACCGTCGATGACCACGCCCACGCCGCCCCCGTGCGATTCGCCGAAAGTCGTGACGCGAAAGAACTGGCCGAATGTGTTTCCCATTGGTGAGGATGTTAAACCAAGGCGCAAAAATTGTAGAGCGTTTCTGAAACGCCTGGTAAGCACGATGCAGGATCGTCGGGTAAGTCACCGACGCTTCGCGTTCTTGTCCACAGGAACCTCCGAAATCGGTAGCGACCGTGGAGGGACGGGCGAGGACTGCACGATGGAGGTCGTCGTCTGCCCATGAACCAGAAAGCGATCCAGCACACGATCCAGAGACGCGATCTCAGGTAAATGGACTTTGAGAATGAAGCAATCTTCGCCCGTGACTCGATGGCATTCCACAACCTCGGGAACCTGTTGAGCGAGCGCTGAGATTTTTGGCACATGTCCGGGAAGCGGCCGGATTCTGACGAACGCCGTGATCTCATGTCCCGCTGCTTTCGGATCCAGTTCGAGACGATAGCCCGCAATCACACCACTCTCTTCTAAACGTCGAACACGTTCCTTCGCCGCCGGATTGGACATCCTGATTTTTCGGGCCAGCTCCGCGATCGACATCCGGGGATCCTTTTGCAAGAGCTTCAGAATTTCAATATTCTTTTTATCTTTCGATATTTCCTTAATATTCACTGTATAAATGACGACATAACATTATAAACTAGTAGACTTTACTAGATCTTACCTTATTTTTTGTTTATCCGCTAGGTTTGACTCTGTACTTTGTTTCGATGACAAACAAAATCGCCTTGCCGATAAAGTTGATGATGCGCGAACGGGCGCACGCGGCGAGACCTGTTCCGCCAGAAGCTTTTTTCATTTGCAGCGCCATTTTTCATTATCTTGGTCCAGCCTTTGCGGTACTTCTATTTGCGAGGGTTGATGTATTAGGCGTTGCATGGCTGCGGATTGCAAGCGCAGCTGTGGTATTCGCTTTCTGGAAACGTCCGTGGCGTTTGTTCGCTGAACTGGGCGCGGCCGAGAGGCGAATCGTGGTGGCATTAGGTGTCGTGCTGGCCGCGATGAACGTCTGTTTCTATTTGGCGATCAATCGGCTGCCACTGGGAACGGTCGGAACGATCGAGTTCCTCGGCCCCATTGCGCTGGCGGCGTTAGGCGTGCGGACGATGCGCAATCTTGCCGCTTTACTACTCGCATGCGGCGGAGTGTTCCTGCTGACCAGTGTGCGAATCATTGGCGAACCGATTGGATACATTTTTGCATTTGCGAATTGCGCTCTGTTCGTTCTTTACATTCTGCTGGGGCATCGGATCGCGGCGAGCGGCGGCCGCGGCGGAGTTGAGCGTCTGGCGGTGGCAATGCTCATCGCGGGCATCGTGGTCACGCCAATTGGCTTGAGAAGCGCATCGGGAGCACTATGGGATCCCTTACTCCTTCTCGCGGGCGCTGGAGTCGGTGTTTGTTCCTCTGTTATCCCGTACATCTGCGATCAATTTGCAATGGCGCGATTATCGAAGGGCACTTTTGCGCTAATGCTGTCCTTGTTGCCTGCGACAGCCTGCCTGGTAGGAATAATCGTTCTGCGACAAGTTCCGTCGCTTTACGAATTAACCGGAGTCGGCGCAGTGATCGCCGGAGTCGCTTTGAAACGAAACGCGAATGATTAAATAGGAGGTGTTAAAGATGAACTACACAAATCTTGGCAAAACGGGTCTCAAGATATCGCGAATCTGTCTTGGCTGCATGAGTTACGGACTCAAGGAAGAGAGAGAGTGGGGTCTGGATGAGGAACAAAGCCGGCCTTTCATTAAACGAGCGCTTGAGCTTGGTATTAACTTTTTTGACACGGCCAACATGTATGGAACTGGCAAGAGCGAAGAAGTCCTGGGCCGTGCGCTACGCGATTTTGCGAAACGGGATGAGATAGTCATCGCGACGAAAGTCTATTTCCCGATGCGTCCCGATGTGAACGGGCACGGATTGTCGCGCAAAGCGATCATGACCGAGATCGAGCACAGTTTGCACCGCCTGGGGACCGATTATGTCGATCTTTATCAGATCCACCGTTGGGATTACGATACGCCGATTGAAGAAACACTCGAGGCCCTTCACGATGTCGTGAAATCAGGAAAGGCGCGTTACATCGGGGCATCATCGATGTTTGCCTGGCAATTCTGCAAGGCGCTTTGCCTTGCCGACCTCCACAGTTGGACGCGTTTTGTTTCGATGCAGCCACATTACAATCTGCTGAATCGCGAGGAGGAACGGGAGATGTTGCCTCTTTGCCTGGCGGACGGTATCGGCGTCTTGCCGTGGAGCCCGCTGGCGCGCGGTCGTCTTGCTCGCGCATGGGAGACACAGCCGACCACTACTCGTGGTCGAACAGATGATTACGGCAAAAAACTTTATTCGGATACTGAGGAAGCGGACAGCCCGGTAGTAAATCGCGTGGGAGAGATTGCTAAGTCGCGAGGCATCTCCCGTGCTGAGATTGCCCTCGCGTGGTTGCTTCACAAGCCTGCGGTGACGGCGCCAATCGTTGGCGCAACCAAATCTCATCATCTCGAAGCAGCAGCGGCTGCGGTCGATGTGAAACTATCGGCCGCGGAAATTGAAGCGCTTGAGGAGCGATACTTGCCTCATCGCATTGCCGGCTTCGAGTAATCAAGCGTTCAAGAGGATGTTAACGTGTCGGCAACACGTATCCTCGCAAGAACATCACTCGAGCTAAAATTATGCTTCCTGATTACACTGACCTCTTAATTAAACGATTTGAAAACCCGGATGAGGTTCGCACTTTTGAGAAAGGGCGGTTCGAACTCATCAAGATCGGCGGAATGACGATCGGCCGGGCCACCTATGAACCCGGTTGGAAATGGTCGGAGCATGTCGCGCCAGTTGCCGGGACTTCCCTTTGTCAGGTCGAGCACGTTGGCATGGTGATATCCGGGCAAGCTGCGTGTGCCATGGAAGATGGAAGGTCTTATGTGATGAAGCCTGGAGACATCTTTTACATCGGTCCCGGGCATGACAGTTGGGTCACGGGCGATCAACCTTACGTTTCGCTCCACTTTCTCGGAGCAGAAAAATACGCGCACGACTGAGAGGACTGCTCGCGTTTCGAAACCCACCAAATCACACTACTCGTTTGAGTGCGTGATTAAATCGCTTCGAGCGCGCCCTTCAAATCATCTATTAGATCGCGGACATCTTCCACGCCCACCGAAAGCCTGACGAGCGAATCGGTAACGCCGAGTTTTTCGCGCTTCTCCTTTGGGACCGAAGCATGCGTCATAAGCGCAGGGTGATTGATAAGGCTTTCGACACCGCCCAAACTTTCCGCCAGGGCGAAGAGGTGTGTGTTCTCCAGAAAACGCCTGGTGCCAGAAAGATCGCTTTTCAAAACGATTGTTACAATTCCGCCAAAGCCGCGCATCTGTTGCCGCGCCAGATCGTGGTGCGGATGGGATTTTAGTCCGGGATAACGGACGAATTTCACCTCCCGCTGTTCCTCCAGCCATCGCGCAATCTCGAGCGCATTCGCGCAATGTCGCTCCATCCGGAGTGCTAGCGTTTTTAGACTTCGCAGCACAAGAAAGCTGTCGAACGCGCCGGCAATTGCGCCAACCGAATTTTGCAGAAACAAAATTTGATCGCCGAGTTCCTTGTTATCGCCGACAACGACCACTCCGCCCACTAGATCGGAATGACCGTTCAAATACTTCGTGGCGGAATGCAGCACGATGTCGAACCCGTTCTCAATCGGGCGTTGAATCCACGGCGTTGCAAATGTGTTGTCGCAAACCGAGATGAGTTTGCGCTCGCGCGCGATTTTCGCGATCGCTTCTAGGTCAATCAGCTTCAGCAGCGGATTACTGGGAGTTTCGATCCACACCATGCGCGTGTTTGGCTTGATTGCGCGCTCGAGATCCTCCGCATCGGTCAGATCGGCGTAGGTAAAATCAAGATTCGCCGAGCGACGGCGCACTTTGTCGAACAACCGGAATGTGCCACCGTAAAGATCGTCGCTCGCAACAATATGCGACCCGCTGTCGAGCAGCTCGAGTACAGTCGCCATTGCGGCCAGGCCGGAGGCAAATGCAAATCCCCTGGTGCCGCTTTCCAAATCGGCGATGCATTTTTCGTAAGCGAGCCGGGTGGGATTAATTGAGCGTGAGTAATCGTATCCCTTGTGCTTCCCAGGGCTTTTCTGCACGTACGTCGATGTTGCATAAATCGGCGTTATTACCGCGCCAGTGGAAGGGTCGGGCTCCTGCCCCGCGTGAATCGCACGCGTGGCAAATTCTTGCTGCTTTTTCATGTCCAAGCAATCTAAACGCGAATCAGGCGGTTAGCCCTGAGAAAAATCAGAGTCCGATCTGCTCAAGCAGCGGTTCACTGCTTCGGCATGTGCAATCGCAAATATGAGAGCAGGTCGGAACGCGTGACCAACCCGAGGAATTTGTCGTCCTCCATTACGATGGCGACGCGACCGCGATCAAATACATCCAAAAGATCCTTGATCGTCGCTGTCGGCGACAGTATTTCCAGTTTCGAAGTCATCGCTTTTTTCACCGGATCATTAAAATGCACGGGATCGCGGTTGACTTTCACAAGCACATCAGATTCATCGAGAATTCCGATGGCACGACCATGTTGGTCGAGCACGGGTACCTGTGAGACGTCCGCACCCCGCATGCGTTTGAACGCGGTCAGCAGTGTGTCCGTCGGTCCGACGAAGATTACTTCCCCCGCTTCATAACGATGGGAGATCAGATCACTCAAATCGCCATGGAGCGGGCGATGGATAAAACCCTGTTCCGCCATCCAGAAGTCGTCGTACATTTTCGAAAGATATTTGTTCCCGGTGTCGACCACGAAGCTGACGACCCGTTTCGGTTTGGTCTGTTTACGGCAGTAATGCAGCGCCCCTGCAACGAGCGTACCCGTGGAAGACCCGCCAAATATTCCTTCCTTGCGCAGCAGCTCACGCACTGTGGCGAAGCTTTCCGCGTCATCGATCTCAAATGCTTCCGTCACCAGCGACATGTCGGTGATTTCAGGAATGAAATCCTCGCCAATCCCTTCAACTGCCCAGCTGCCTGCTTCGTTGAGCTTGCCCGACTTAACATATTCGTAAAGCACGGAACCCTTCGGGTCGGCCAAAACCATCTCAATTCCGCGCCGGGGCTTGACGCGATTGAAAAATCGGCCCAGACCAGTCAGCGTCCCGCCAGAACCCACTCCCACCACAATTGCGTCGACATCATGCCGCATTTGTTCCCAAATTTCTGGGCCGGTAGTGCGTTCGTGCGCCAGAGGATTTGCGGGATTACCAAATTGGTTCACGTAGAATGCGCCCGGGATTTCCTCGGCGAGTCGCGCTGCCACATCCTGGTAATATTCAGGATGGCCGCGCGTCACGTCTGAACGAGTGATCCGCACTTCAGCGCCAAGCGCTTTGACGTGCGAGATTTTTTCCTGCGACATTTTATCGGGAATTACGAGCACGACACGGTAACCTTTCGCGCCGGCAACCAGCGCAAGGCCCAGACCGGTGTTGCCTGCCGTGGCTTCGACAACTGTGCCACCGGGCCGCAATTTGCCTTCGTCCTCCGCGGCTTCGATCATCGAAAGCGCGATCCGGTCCTTAATCGATCCACCTGGATTCTGATTCTCAAGTTTGAGAAAAAGCTGACATGGACCGGTGTCGAGCTGTGTGATCTCCACCAGTGGCGTGTCGCCGATTAGTGAGAGGATTTGAGGCGGACGTTTGGAACTGGTTTGGGGAACGGTTGGAGTTTCGAGCATTGCGAATTTTAAGGGGAGGCTAATGACGGTTCGCCGGTATGCGACCATTCCGATTTGCTGTCTTCGAGGAATTGTTGGAGCACATCAAAACGGACTTCGCCGTAGTTCAATGCGTAGCGGAGATCGCCGCCTTTGTAAATCCAAGTCGTGGGAATCCACGAGAGCGGCATCCCGGCAAATTGCTTGATCTTGTTGTCCCCTTTGCGCGGTCCCGGGTCTGCTAAAATCGTGACGTTCGGTTGGTCTGCGATTTGGAATTTCTGCAGCATCGCACGGCCGTCCTCGCCATTATTCCAAATAGAGACGAAATAAAATTTCACCTGCGGATTGCCTTTAACGGTCTTGAGCCAGCCGCCGTTTCTTAGTTCCGCCTGGCAATTGGAACACCACGGTGCCCAAAGGTGTACGACGCTGAGATCAGGTGATTTGATGGCTTCGAGAACTTTTTGTTCTACAGGAGACTCAGCGTCGAGCGATGTAGTCGCAAAGAGCGTGGCGAGGATCAAAAACCGTAATATCGACATCTTTCATGAGAATACCGGAGAAACGCCGCACTCTCAAGGTCTGGTAGACAACAAGTGTGCCACAGAGTTGACCTGGACTGGAAAACGCCTACTATGGCGTCCCATTCCGCTCTGTAGCTGCGCGGAAAGATCGGCGCTCCACTGGAATCGCCGTTTTGCCTAAAGGAGGCCGACTTAATTTTATGATTCACATGCAGGATGTAATGGCGAAGCCGATGCCGGACTTCCGTGAGGGAAGCATCGTCAAGGGACGCATTTTGGAAGTTCGCCCGCGGGAAGTATTGGTCGATGTGGGATACAAATCCGAGGGCGTTATTCCGTTAGCAGAATTTGATGATGTCGAGTCGCTGGAAGTGGGCGACGAAGTGGATGTGCTTCTGGAGCGCCTTGAGAACGACGAAGGCATGGTCGTTCTGTCAAAAGAAAAAGCCGCTTACCGTCAAAATTGGAACAAGATCGTGGGTGTGTTTCAAGGTGACGGCCTGATCAAAGGCAAAGTGAAGTCGGTCGTGAAAGGCGGTCTAATGGTAAACATCGGCGTTGAGGCATTTTTGCCGGCCTCTCAGATCGACGTTGTCCCGCCAAAGGACTTGCAGCAATTCGTTGGCAACACGTACGATTTCAAAATCGTTAAGCTCAATGACGACCGCAAAAATGTCGTTCTCAGTCGGCGTGAGGTAATTGAGAAGGAGCGTAGCGAGAAGCGGCAGAAATTCATGGAAGGCGTGAACGTGGGCGACCGCGTTGCTGGCACCGTGAAAAACATCACCGACTTCGGCGCTTTTATCGATCTTGATGGCATGGATGGCCTGCTGCATGTGACTGACATGACCTGGGGCCGGCTCGGTCATCCCAGCGAGTTGTTGAAAGTCGGGCAACAGTTGGAAGTCGTGGTGCTCGACCTCAACAAGGAAAAAGAGCGCGTGTCGCTGGGCCTCAAGCAAACCCAGAAGAATCCGTGGGACCAGATCGAGGAGCGCTTCCCCGCTGGGCAGCGGATCAAGGGCAAAATCACTAACCTTGTTCCCTACGGAGCGTTTGTTGAGATCGAGGAAGGCGTGGAAGGGCTCATCCATGTCTCCGAGCTTTCGTGGACGAAACGGATCATGCGCCCGTCCGATATCCTCAGCGTCGGGCAGGAAGTGGAAGCTGTCGTGCTCGGGGTGAACAAAGAAGAACAGAAAATTTCATTGGGTCTGCGCCAGCTGGAAACGAATCCGTGGGATGAGATCGAGAAGAAATTCACCATCGGCAGCCGGGTGAAAGGTAAGATTCGCAATATGACTGCATACGGCGCGTTCGTGGAATTGGAGGAAGGCATTGATGGGATGGTTCACGTGTCCGATCTGAGCTGGACCCGCAAGATCAATCATCCCAGCGAAGTTTTTAAGAAAGGCGATGAGATCGAAGCCGTCGTGATCGACATCGACAAAGTAAACCAGCGGATCAGCCTCGGGATCAAACAGCTCACCGAAGATCCCTGGAAGACGATTGATGAGAAATATAAGATAGGCGACCTGGTTAATGGCAAGGTAACGAAGCTCGCCAGCTTTGGCGCGTTTGTGCAGCTGCAAGACGATATTGACGGTCTCGTGCACATCTCGCAATTGAGCGAAGATCACGTTGCGAAAGTGAAAGATGTCCTGAAAGTCGGTCAGGAAGTCGAAGCCCGCGTCATTAAAGTGGACAAACTTGAGCGGCGCATTGGATTATCGATCAAGGCAGCAAATTACACCGAGGAACAACTGCGCAAGGAAGCCGAAGCGCTCGACATACTCCGCCCAGGCGAAGACATGGTCGGCCTTGAAAAAGCTTTCGCCGCCGCCGAACAGGAAGAGTATCGCCCCGGTGATTCCAAAAAAGAAGTGAAGGAATCCAAGGAATCCAAGCGCGAGTCGAAAAAGGAATCGAAGAAGAAATAGGTCCGGGAACTTCGTGTCAGCAAACAGACTCAGGTTTGCGTCAAAATAAGGCGACACAGCGCTGCCGGAACTCCATGACGCAAGTGTGTCAGCTGGAACCAAGGACGGTCAGCTCGACATGATGATCACAGCTGATTATAAATCGGCAGGGCATGCCGCTTAATTCTTCTCGATCCAAACTGCAATTACGGGTAATTGCGATGGCTCTGGTATTCGCGATCGCTGGTTGCGGAAGCTCGACGATCGTAGGCAAGTGGCGCCTGATGGGAGGATCAAATGCAATCCTATGGGAATTTTCGGCAAACGGCGCCGTCTTGGTCGGGGATGTGCGCGGCAGGTACAAATTCGGTGATCAGAAGCGAATCAAAATCGAAACGCCATTCGCAACGACAGTTTACCAAATGAGAATTTCCGGAGACCGGATGACGCTGCAAGAGCTCGGCGGTTCCAAGCTCGAGTTCACGAAAATAACGGAAACGGACCGCTGATCTCTCGTTCCGGTAGACCATCGGTGAAATACCTGCCGTTAAGTCTTCCCGTGCCGCGCTTGCTTGTTCGTCGCGCTGCCAGATGTCTTGTTCTTTTGTAACGCGCCCGACGGGTCAGTGCTGATCGGCGGCGTGTGATGAAGGGCCAACGCGCGGCCAAGCTCCTTTTCGTCGGTCAGATCGAGGCGCAATGGAGTAACTGAGACCCAGTTGTGCTCGACCGCCCATCGGTCGGTCCCTTCCTCGGCTCCCTGAAGCGGGATGATAGTGAACCAGAAAATTGGACGACCCATCGGATCTTTGCTGGGGGCAACTTTGCCGTCGTAATGGCGCACGGACTGGCGCGTCCAACGAATGCCCTTTGGTTTCTCTGGTAAATTCACGTTTACCAGATCCATTGTTTTTTCTTCCAGCAGCATCTCGATCACCTTTGCGACGTACGGTTCAAGCGTAGCGAAATCTGGGTCTTTGTTTTCGCTTACCGATGTGCTAAACGCGATGCCACGCACTCCGAGCAGCGCAGCTTGTTTTGCGGCAGCCAGCGTGCCGGAATGCCAGCAGGAATTGCCGAGGTTCAACCCGAGATTGATTCCCGAAAGAACGAGATCGATATGCTGCCAATGGTGCGTTCCGAGTGCAACGCAATCAGCTGGAGTACCATTCACTCGATAAGCCTCGAAGTCGCCCAGGCGAATTCGTTTGTACCGAAGCGGCCGTGAGGAAGTAATAGCGTGGCCCATCGAAGATTGTTCAACGTCGGGCGCGACGATGCGTACTTCGCCAAAACGCGACGCGACTTTCGCGAGGGCAACAATGCCCGGGCTGTAAATGCCATCGTCGTTCGAAATAAGGATTCGCATCTTCTTTGTCATTAAATTTTGCCAGATTGTTTTTGGCCGAATAATCCCGTATTTACCGATTACGAGACTGGATGCGAATCACATTAATACACAATCCTAAAGCTGGCGACGCCAGACACGGTAAGGAGCAATTGATGGCGGCGCTAGCTGAAGCCGGGCATCACGCCACTTATCAATCCACGAAAGAACCCGGCTTCAAAAAAGCGCTCAAGCAACCTGCTGACCTTGTGCTTGCCGCCGGCGGTGACGGGACGATTGGAAAGGTTGCTTTCCGCCTTATCGATAGCGGCATTCCGTTGGGTGTCCTTCCTCTGGGTACAGCCAACAATCTCGCACGGGCGCTCGGGTTCGTCGTTTCTCCCGAGGAAATCATCGCGAGACTCGAAGGCGGAAAGAAACAGGTTTTTGACGTGGGACTCGCGACTGGTCCGTGGGGCGATCGATATTTTTTTGAAGGCGTCGGCGGCGGCTTGCTTGCAGATTACGTCCGGGCCGCAAAGAAAGAAGAGAAACAGAACGGGAAAGCTGAAAAACTTTCCAAAGAACAACAGATGGCGCGCCATGGAGCACTGTTACGCCGGATGCTCCACGACTATCCGGCCCGTCAATGGAAGATCGAGATCGACGGAAAAGATATTTCCGGCCGCTATATTCTTTGGGAGGCAATGAATATTCGCTCGGTTGGTCCTGCACTCCATCTGGCGCCCCGCGCCGAGACCAGAGATGGGCGATTTGATTTTGTTTGCGCGCGTGCAGCCGACCGCGCGGTCTTAATGGAACATTTCGACGCGCGCGTGGCCGGGAAGAAGAGCAAGTCTCCGTTGCCGACGAGGAGATTCCGCGAATTACGGATCGTTTGGAAGGGATCGACGATTCATCTGGACGACGAACTTTGGCGGAACAAGGAGAAGAACAAGAAATCGTCGGACGAAATCAAGATCACGGTCAAACCGTCGGCACTGATCGTTCTGCACCCAGCTGCGACAATCAAAACGTAGGCCGCAAATCAGAATTCTGCGCTCCCAGGCGTGCGGGCGAACGGGATAACGTCGCGGATGTTTGAAACACCGGTGATAAACATCAGCATTCGCTCGAAACCGAGGCCGAAACCGGAATGCGGGACGGTGCCGTAACGCCGCAGATCGAGATACCATTTGTAATCAACAGGATCCATGTTGTGACGGCGCATGTTCTCCTCCAACACGTCGAGCCGCTCTTCACGCTGGCTTCCGCCGACGATTTCGCCGATCCCCGGCACGAGCAAATCCATTGCAGTCACCGTCTTTCCGTCATCGTTCACACGCATGTAAAATGGTTTGATTTCCTTGGGATAATTGAACACTGTGACCGGACACTGAAAGTGCTTCTCGGTGAGCCAGCGCTCATGTTCCGATTGCAGATTCAAGCCGTAGTCAATCGGGAACTCGAATTTCTCTCCGCTCTTTTTTAGCAATTCGACCGCTTCGGCATAAGCGATCCGTTGAAATGGGCGGTCGACTACGAAATCAAGACGCGCAAGCAATTCCTTATCCACGAACTTGCCAAAAAGTTCCATCTCATCCGGACAATGTGCCCGCGCGTCCGCGATCAAATATTTAACAAACTCCTCGGCGAGATCCATGTTGGCTTTCAGATCGCAAAACGCCATTTCCGGCTCAATCATCCAAAACTCGCTTGCATGCCGGGACGTGTTGGAGTTCTCAGCGCGAAATGTGGGTCCAAACGTGTAAACGTTGGACAACGCCAGCGCGAACGCCTCTGCTTCCAGTTGGCCGCTTACTGTCAGGTAGGTCGGCCGGGCGAAAAAATCTTTCGCGTAATCGATTTCACCCTTCGCGGTTCGTGGCACCTCCTGGGGATCGAGGGTCGTAACGCGAAATAATTCTCCAGCTCCCTCGCAGTCGCTGCCGGTAATGATTGGCGTATGCACATAAACGAAACCCCGGTCCTGAAAAAACTGGTGAACGGCAAAGGCGAGCCTGCTCCGGACGCGAAAGACACTGCTGAAAAGATTTGAGCGAGGGCGAAGATGGGCAATTTCGCGAAGAAACTCGGGCGTATGTCCCTTCTTTTGCAGCGGGTAGGAGTCGTCTGCAGGTCCTACGATCTCGACCTTGTCCGCAACCAGTTCCCATTTTTGTCCTTTACCCTGGGAGGGGATCAGCGCCCCACTTACGGTGATAGATGCTCCAGTTGAGAGCCGTTGCACAGCCGGATAATTTGGCAAGGTCTCCCTCGCGATAATCTGAAGATTGCGCAGGCTGGATCCGTCGTTCAGCTCGATGAACGAAAAATCTTTCGAATCACGGCGCGTCCGCACCCAGCCCTGCACCTGAACGGAGTCAATGGGGGTTGCGCTTTGTAGCGCGTCCTTGATCGAAGTAATGGATCTCACGTCAGCAAATTGCCGGAGGATCGCCATTCGACAAGCGAAACGGCGCTGTTTATTCCAACGCGTAGAGGAATCCGTCGGCGCTGCCGAAGTACACCACGCCATTCACGACGAGCGGTGATGAAAAAATTCCGCCAATACGGATTTGCTGATCGTTGGCTACAATCGGCGCTTCACGCCAGTTGGAGTGATAAAGAAAGGGTACATTGAACTTGCGGTCGGCGGTGAGAACCCATCCTTTGTTTTGCTTCGAGGTCTCGACTTGAAAATCCCACAGCAGTTCGCCCGTTTTGGCGTCACGCGCTTCCAGCGTCCCATTAAGCACCCCGATGAAAGCGACGTCGCCAACAATCGTGGGTGAGGAAAACATGTAAGCTTTCCCCTGCTGGCGGACTACGGGTTTACCACTGTTTGCATCGACGACGTGATATAAACTCGAGTCCGATGTCGCGAAAAACACTTTGTCGTCGGCAACGGCGGGCGAAGTGATTACCCAGCTTAGATCGTTGAAAAACCGCCATTTTTCTTTTCCGGTCGCAGCATCAAGTGCGTACAAATTCGCGTCGCGGCAACCGGTATAAATCACACCGTTCGCAACCGCCGGCGAAGATTGGAAGCCCACCTGATTGTGAATCAGGGGGTCTTCACCTGCGTGAAAACGCCATTTTTCCTTACCGGTCTTCGCGTCCACCGCGTAAAAATAGCTATCCCAACTTCCGAAAAATAAGATGCCATCTGCGAGTGCCGGCGACGCATGAACAACGTCGCCGGTTTTGAATTTCCAACGTAGATCGCCAGTCGCCGAATCCAGCGCATAAAGATTTCCGTCGCCGCTTCCGAAGTAGACGCAGCCATTCGCGACCACGGGACTCGAAAGAAACACATCAAATGGGTCGGCAATCGTCTGATTCTTCGGTTGCAATCCATGCAGACCCTTCGCCTCAAACCGGCGCTCGCCCTCAGTCGCAAACTTCCACCTTAGTGCGCCTGTCCGCGCATCGACTGCATAAAACTTTCCATCGTAACTGCCGATGTACAGCGTGCCGTCCGCGATCGCCGGCGTCGAGGGGACCGGCCCGTTCGTCGCACGTTTCCAAATCTGGTGGCCGGTCTCGGCATCAACCGCATACACATTCCCATCATCGCCTCCGAAGTAGATCACATTGTCTTTGAAAACCGGTGACGACATCACCCGATCGCCAGTCGGAAATTTCCATTTCACCCGATGAAATTGCCGCGGCGCCGGTCCGGCGTACCAGCCTGAGTGCGTCGCGTCGCCGCGAAACATCGATTGTGCATTGACCGCTGCCGCGGCGCAAAGGCTCGCGAACAACACGCCGATTTGCGAACCGTTCATGGCTGCTTGGCGCGCTGCAACACCAACGGCGTTTCGATCGCGCCCTGCCGAACCGCCCCGCTGAGCTTTCCGTCGCGCAACCGTCCTTCGAAGGTGATTCCGATCTCGTGCGAATCGACCGAGACCAGGTCGCCTTCCTGTGTCACAAGGTCGACAGGTAGATTGTTAGTTTTTCGCCCAACAATCACAAATTCCGCCGCCGCGCCGTCTGCTCCGCGATTTGTAAACTTGATTGATACATGCCGGGCGTAACCGAACATCTGGTAATCGCCTTTCCATTCGCCTTCGAGTTCCCTGGCAACGCGTGTGTTCCGCGGCGGACGCTCCACTTGTGGCGGGCCGGTCTTCTGCAGCGTCGTCAGTGCGCGGTTTCCAGCCTGCTCAAAGTTACCGGTCATCGTGCCGTTTCCTTCAAGCTGCAATTTCAATTGAATGCCGAGCGTGCCTTTTACCGAGAAACTAACGTCCGGCGCTTTCACC
Organism: Candidatus Udaeobacter sp.; assembly: GCA_035317225.1. GTDB lineage: Bacteria > Verrucomicrobiota > Verrucomicrobiia > Chthoniobacterales > UBA10450 > Udaeobacter. Next base: position 25,660 of record DATHHK010000136.1, read on the forward strand.
GTGATATCTGTGAGAGGCACTCCTTTCACGTCGAGGCCGGGAATGATTATTGATCCGACCCACGCGCCGTTCTCCTGGGCAAGATCGACAATCACGTTTAAATCGTCGTCGGGAATGTGTGTTGTGCCTTCCCATCGGCCGCTGATTGCTTCTTCTCCAGGGCACGGCAACGCTGTAGCGAGAACGACGATCGCGACCAACCGTGGGACTGCGCCAGGCACAGCCATTAACTTAGCGGCAGCCAACTGCCTGATTGCGGTGGCAGTTTGACGCCGTTGAGCGACAGGTAGGTGTATTCCTGCAAGAGACGCTCGTAGTCGTCCAGAAGTCGCATGGCATCGTTCGGCTTAAGGCGATCGGTTTTGATGGCGGCGTCAACCTGTGTCTTGAGCAGCCGCATCAGCTCCACTTTGTCCCACTGCACCATGGCAAGAACTTCGCCGATCGTGCTGCCACCGATCACTTCTTCGATGTACCAGCCGGACTCCTCGTCGGGATCGAGAAAAACGTGCACTTCGGTCACGCGCCCAAACAAATTGTGCAGGTCGCCCATGATGTCCTGATACGCACCGACCATGAAGACGCCGAGGTAATACATTTCGCCCGGAACGATGCGATGCAGTGGGATCGTATCGCGCACATCCTGCAAATCAGTGAACTTTGAGATCTTGCCGTCGGAATCGCAGGTGATGTCCACGATCATTCCGTGGCGATCTGGCGGCGTGTCCAGACGATGGATGGGCATGATCGGAAACAATTGACCGAGCGCCCAGTGATCGAGCAGCGATTGGAAAACCGAGAAATTGCAGATGTACTGGTCGCCCAACGTCGTTTCGAGCTGCTTGACTTCCTCGGGAATAAAACGCAAGCCGCGATGCATATTCACGATCTGTTGCGCGAGCTGCCAGTAAATCGTATCGATCTTTGCTTTTGATTCGAGATCAAGCAGACCGAGCTCGAAGTTCTGCTGCGCTTCCTCCTTGATTTGCTGGATGTCGTGCAGGCTCTCGAGACGATTGCCACGCTTAAGCCGCTGCTTCACATCGAGGATATCGCCGACCAGTTTGTGGTCCTTCTCATCCGCGGTAACTCGCAACTTCGGCGCCGTTTTCTCGATGGAGCTGAACGCTTCCATGACCAGCACGGAGTGATGCGCGACGATCGCGCGGCCTCCTTCACTCACTATCGCCGGATGCGGGACGCCTTCGGAATCGCAAACGTCCATAATGTTCCACACAACGTCGTTGGCATATTCCTGCAGCGAATAATTTGCCGAGCTATCGAAATCACTGCGCGACCCGTCGTAATCGACGCCAAGACCGCCGCCGACGTCCAGATATCCAAGCTCGTGCCCTAGCTTCGCAATCTTCGCGTAATAGCGCGATGCTTCGCGCACGGCACGCTTGATAATTGAAATTTCCGGCACCTGCGAGCCAACGTGAAAATGAATGAGTTTAAGACAATGTGCTAGGCCGGCCGCTTTCAGCATTTCGCTCGCGGCGACGAGACTTGTTGTATCGAGACCGAACTTCGCGTTCTCGCCGCCACTCGGCGCCCATTTTCCAGCGCCTTTGCTGTAAAGGCGCACTCGAATTCCGATGTGCGGTTCCACGCCGACTTCCTTTGCTGCGCGGATTGTTTGCTCGAGCTCTTCGAGTTTCTCGGCAACGATGACCACCTTCTTACTGAGCTTGCAACCGAGCAGCGCGATGCGGATGAACGCTGCGTCTTTGTAGCCATTGCAAATAATGAGACTTTCGGGATCCTGGTGCATCGCCAGCGCGGCGACCAGTTCCGGCTTGCTTCCGGCCTCGAGACCAAAATGAAATTGCTGGCCGGCATCGACAATTTCTTCAATGACTTCGCGCAACTGATTAACCTTAATCGGAAAAACACCGCGATACTCATTCTTGTAACCGAACTCTGTGATCGCCTCTTGAAATGCCCGGTTTACCGATTCGACACGGTGCCGGAGCAAATCTTGAAATCGGATGACCAGCGGAAAACTTAAACCGCGGTTGCGTGCTTCATTTACGACTTCCAGGATGTCAATCGTGCCGCCGTTTTCCTGTAGAGGTCGGGCCACAACGTTCCCGGTTGGGTTGACGGTAAAATAACCGCCGCCCCAACCATCGACATTGTAGGTCGCGATCGCTGCGTCAACGTCCCACTCGTTTTTCATTTGGTCAGATCGCGCGGCGAATGAATGCCGCAAAACGCATATTCAGTCAGGGTGTTCAACATGCAAGCCTGCACAATCAAAATTTTCATCGACTCACATGTCGCGTGTTTGCTGGGGAAGAACGACAACCTATGCGGCGCACACCGCTTGTTTTTCGCTTCCCTGCGGATAACGTTCGCTGGTGAACAAAACGGTGATCGAGGTGCAGGTGCGGGCGGTTTTGCCGACAAGCGGCGGGTGTGCAGTGTTTCTCGGCAATAACGACAAGGTGTTCATCATTTATGTCGATCAAACGGTGGGCAGCGCGATCACGATGTTCATGCGCCAGATCACCAAGGAGCGTCCTCTAACCCACGATCTGATGGCGCATTTGCTGACCGCGCTGGGCGCAAAAGTGGAACGCGTCATCATTAATGATCTGAAAAATGCCACCTACTACGCGCGAGTAATTATTCGGGTCCAAAACGAATTGCATCAGGAAAAGATCATCGAGCTCGACGGGCGCCCCAGTGATTGCATCGCAATGGCCACGCAACAGAAGGCCCCCATTTACGTGAGTCAGGATGTCTGGGATGAAGTAGACGATATGAGCGACGTCTTGCGCAAGATGGAAGAAGAAGGGCTAAAACCGGATCCCGAAGCGGAAGAGTAGACAACGGTTAAAAAGTTAAGAGGTTAAAAAAGATTTCTAATCGTCCGCAGTCGGACACCTTTCCCTTTTTCCTTTCTGACACTTTTAACCATTTAACTTCTGCTCAGCCCAGCAAATCACCGTAGCGCTTATCAGCTAATTCCAGACAGCGCGCCAGAATCTCCGACGCAGTATTGAGTTTCAGCGTTTCCGCGACCAGTTCGCGGCATTCGGGAATTGTCAGACTTTGCACCGCGCGTTTAATTCGCGGAACCAACGTCGCGCCCGCGCTCAGTTCGTCCATGCCGAGGCCCAGCAACAGCGGGACGAGCGCCACGTCTCCCGCCATTTCTCCGCAAACCCCCACCCAGATGTTGTTGGCGTGCGCCGCATCAGCGATCATTTTTAACAAATGCAGTATTGCGGGATGCGTCGGCTCATAAAGGTGCGCGAGCTTTTCGTTTACTCGATCGACTGCAAGCGCATACTGGATCAGGTCGTTTGTGCCAATACTGAAAAAATCGACCTCTGCCGCGAGCACATTGGCGCAGATGGCTGCGCTCGGGATCTCGATCATCGCGCCGACATCGATCTTTTCCGCCATAGGAACGCCTGACCGGCGCAGCTCTTCTCTGCAGTCGGCGAGAACGGCCTTGGCACGACGCAACTCCTCCAAACCCGAGATCATTGGAAACATGATTTTTATGTTGCCGGCAGCGCTGGCACGAAGGACGGCTCGCAATTGCGTTTTAAAGAGATCTATGTTCTCGAGGCAAAGCCGGATGGCGCGCCAGCCAAGAAAAGGGTTTAACTCATCGGTGATATCTACTGCGCCTGGAGCGAGTTTGTCGCCGCCGAGATCGAACGTCCGGATAATCAACGGATCGGGCCGGACGCGCTCCGCTACTTTTCGATACGTTTCGAATTGTTCGTTCTCCGTTGGCAACGTCGTGCGATTTAGATAAAGAAACTCCGTGCGATAGAGTCCAATACCCTCCGCACCATTGGCTGTAACCGCTTCAACGTCTTCCGGAAGTTCTATATTTGCCGAGAGAACAATGTGACGGCCATCACGCGTGGTCGATTTTGTCGTGCGCAGCTCTTTCAGTCGTGCCGTAACTTTGGCTCTCCTTGATTCAATCTCTGCATAGTGCGCGATTGTTTCTGGCGCCGGATCAACGACTAGCAGGCCATCGCTTCCATCAACGAGCACGCGTTGACCTGTTTCGAGTTTTGTAGTGATATCGTGCAATCCGACGACCGCTGGGATATTGAGCGAACGCGCTAGAATCGCGGCGTGCGAGGTGCGGCTACCCACGTCAGTTGCGATCCCAAGCACATTTGCGCGGTTAATGCTGGCCGTATCGGAAGGAGTTAGATTGTGCGCAACAAGAATGTGCTGCTCGCTCAGGGCGAGAAATGTCTTGGGGGCCTTGCCCTGCAGGTTGCGAATCACTCGCTTTGTCACGTCCTGAATGTCCAGCGCACGCTCTCGCAAATAGGGATCGTCGATCTTGTTCAGTGTCTCGGCGTAACGGGTGGCAACTTCCTGAAAGACCCATTCCACATTGCAAAGATCCGTCTCCAGTTTCCGCAGTACTTCGTCGATTAACGTGCGGTCTTCCACGACGAGCAGATGTGCATCGAAAATGGCGGCATCTTTCGCGCCGATGGATTCTGCAATGCGCTGCTGCATTTCCAAAATCTGCATGCGCGTTTGAATTAGCGCCGTCTCGAATCGCCCTATTTCGTCTGGGACTTGAGAGGACGCGATGCGGTAACGCACCACATCATCCAGGTCATCGCGCACGACATGAATCTTGCCACAGGCCATTCCCGCAGAGACGCCTACTCCTTCAAATCGGATTTCCTGATGCGCGCTGTCGCTCATGCACTTGCCAGAGTAAAGCAGATGTCAAACAATGCGAGTTCCGCATCGCCTTCGCCATAGGTCGCATAGGTCCCATGGAGTCGCACGCGACAAATGAGACAAACGGGACGAATCAGTCCTCGTTAAAACCCGCCTTGATCAGAGCCTCGATTTCTTCGATCGCCTTGTCGGCGTCGGGACCCTCACAACGGACGTGCAGTTTCGATCCTTGGCCAGCGGCTAGCATCATCAGACCCATGATGCTCTTGCCATTTACCTCTTCGCCTTCCTTCGACACCCAGATTTCCGAGCGAAAACGACTCGCAATCCTGACGAACATCGCGGCCGGTCGTGCATGGAGTCCCAGACGATTCGTGATCGGGAGATCCTTTTCAATCTTCCGAACACGCTCTGCGCGACCCGTTTTTCTATACAGCAAGCCCATTACCCAGCTCCCTTCCGCTCCATCAAACTGAGCAATCTGGTGTTGAAATCGATTGCACTGTTCTGGCCCAGGCCCTTCAATTTTTCGTCCATCGCCGCGACTTCAATCAGCCGCGCCATGTCCCGGCCGGGCCTTACTGGAATGGTCACATGCGGCACCGGAAGGCCAAGGATTTCATAAAATTCCCGATCCAACCCGATTCGGTCGACTTCCTCCACGTCTTGCCAGTCCTTGAGCGTGACCACCAGATCGAGACGCTTCTCGATTCGAATGCTGCCAATGCCGAAAACCTTCGCCACATCAATAATGCCAATACCGCGCACTTCCATGTGATTGCGAGTCAATTCGGGCGCTGTTGCCATCAGCTCACGGCCTTCAAGTGAAGTAATTCGGGTCACATCGTCTGCGACGAGACTGTAGCCGCGCTCAATCAGGCCCAGGACGCACTCACTTTTGCCAATTCCGCTCGCCCCCCGAATCAAGACGCCCACACCTAGGATATCCACCATGCTACCGAATTCGGTCACTGTAGGAGAAAAATCCATCTCCAGCGCGATCGTCGCCGCATTAATGAACTTCATGGTAATCATCGGTGTCCGAAACACCGCGATTTTTGCCTCGGCTGTAACGGACAGCAACTCCGGCGCAAGATGAAAGCCGCGCGAGATCACCAGACAGGGGATTTTGCGCTCGCATAATTTTCGAAATCGCCTGATGCGCAGCTTTGAAGGCAAACTTTTCAGATAGGAATGCTCGGCCGCGCCTAACACCTGCACGCGTTTCTCGGCGAAATAAGTGTAGAAGCCTGAGAGGGCGAGTCCGGGACGGTTGATGGTTGGCTCACGAATTTTCCGATGGAACCCCACACGCGGTTCCTCCAGCTTCATCTGCAACTTATCGGCGTGGGAATTGTAGAAGCTCTCCACGGTAACAACCGGGACACTCTTCTGCCGATCGCTTTGGGATGTGATCGTCTGAGTGCCGCGTTGTTCCACCATGAGGATTAACTTCTAGCGTGAATGACGCGCAATTTCCAATATGCATCGTACCACACACTCGCCGCTGCCTTTTTTTAGAGCACGAGGATCCAGGGAAAGCACTGTAAATTATCTTTTTCCCTGCTCTTGATAGCGGATCACTTTCATCCTTTCGAGCGTGACAAGGCCGCCCCCCATCATTTCATCGAGCACAGGTAAGAATGCATTGATCTTTTGCGCGGTGTCCACGATTTCGATCACAATTGGAAGGTCCATCGACAAGCGAAGGATTTTCGCAGTGTGCAGATGACTTGATTTTCCAAAACCCATTGGTCCGCGCAGCACGGTTGCACCCGCCAGCTCCAGTTCGCGTGCTTTCAACACAATCGCCTCATACAGTGGTCGATGCTGATAACGATCACTTTCGCCAATAAAAATCCGCAGGAGGACGGCGTCTTCAGGAAGGTGCATAGGTGGTCTTTATTTCGGCAATATTGCGAGAGCAAGAATGCGTCCAAGCCAGACGGCAGCAAGACAGCAAACAAATGAGAGCAGTGTATTCAGGCCGGCTTTGAACCAGTCTCCATCTCGAACGAGATCGAGTGTTTGCAAGCTGAAGGACGAAAACGTTGTGTAACCGCCACACACGCCGATCATGAAGAATTGGCGAAGCCGCGGTGAGATAAGAAAGGACCCTTCCGGGTCTATGAAAGCGGCAAAGAACCCGATAGCGAACGACCCGGTAACATTCACGACGAGTGTGCCCAGAGGAAAAAGCTCACCGCCGCGTTCAGCAACAAAACCCGATACCCAGAATCGGGCTCCGGTCCCAAGTGCGCCGCCTGCCATTACCAGGATATAATCGAGCATTAAAAAACTCCTTCCGTTGGAAGGAGTCATTAGCTCGCGCGGTTTTCCCCGCCTTTAATGAGGAAGGCAAACTCCATTGCCCGGGTAGGACTTTACAGCACTTCTACTTCCGATCAAACAACAGGTTCAGCGATTGCGTCTTGATTCTTCTTCGTCATTGGCGCGTCACATCTTGAAGCGCTCGCCGAGGTAAAGCTGACGGCTGATGGGATCGTCGATGAGAAAATCCTTTGTGCCTTCGCTCTCAACCCGGCCATCGAAAATCAAATACGCGCGGTCCACGATGGAAAGGGTCTCGCGCACGTTGTGGTCAGTGATCATGATCGCAAGCCCCGACTTGCGCAGGTTTACGATAATCTGCTGAACGTCGTACACGGCGATGGGATCAACGCCGCTGAAAGGCTCGTCAAGCATCAACAGCTTCGGCTGCGTGACCAGCGAACGCGCAATTGTCAGTCGCCGTTTCTCCCCCCCACTCAATGTGAGCGCAGTATTTTTGGCGACCCGCTCAATGCCAAACTGGTGCAGCAGTTGATCGCAACGGTTCCGTCGTTCGGCCCTGCTTAACGGAAGCGTTTCCAAAATGGCGAGGATGTTTTGTTCGACCGTCATTTTCCGAAAGATCGATTCTTCCTGCGGCAAATAACCCATGCCAAGCCGCGCGCGCTTGTACATCGGATAGTCCGTGACATCGGTGTCCGAAAAAATCACGCGACCGCTGTTCGGCCTGACCAGGCCAACGATCATGTAAAAACTCGTTGTCTTACCTGCTCCATTCGGTCCGAGCAATCCCACAATCTCGCTGGCGCCAACATTCATGTTGATTCCGTCCACTACCGCCCGGCCTCCGTAGATCTTGACCAGTTGATCGGTGCTCAGGACGGTCTCCGTCTTTTTTGTGACCGGCGGCGGAGCTTTCGGAGTAGAAACAGGCGCGGCTTGGCTAATCATGGTTTTGGCAGAGACGGAGCGGGTGAAGCCTGGGCTGCCGGAGCTTGGGAGGGTTTTGCTTGCCCCTTTTTATCCTGGTCTGGCTGCTGCACAATTTCGGTGCGACTGGGCCCGTGCGTCCTTAGCTGACTATTCTGGCTGACGACCATGACCGTATCGGGACTGGTTGCCACGTGCAGGTTTGGTCCCTCTTGCACACGCGGTGTTCCCACCAATTCAACATCGCCGGTGTTAGCTGTATAAGTGGCTTTATCGGAACGGCCAACAGCGCGGGTCGGAGATCCACCCTTCGGATCGGGCCGGTCGCGCACGAGTCCAACATTGCCTTCTGCGATGGCTTTTTCCAGGCTCTGGTTTTGTCCCTTTGTAATAAACACTGTCAGCTTGTCGGATTGCAGATTGAAACGCGGATCGACTACCTTCACACGGCCGCTAAAGATGCCCATGTTCTTGGCTGAATCAAAAAAAGCCTCGTCCGCATAGATTTCCGTTGTCGTCGGTTGATCGGATTGCTGCCCCGCAGTGCCCGAGCCAAACAAGTTCGGGCCGGACGATTTATCTTCTTTCTTTTTGTCTTTGTTTTTCGCTTTCTTGTCTTTCGGTTTCCCTGCCTTGTTCGCCTGCACAGGTGATCCCGCTGGCGCGGCGGCAACCTCCCCCGGCAAGCGCGTTCCGAACGCCCACGTGAGAACCAAAACCAACACTGCAAATTTTTTCATTCGCTCGTGTTGGGTTTTGCAGTCAGGTGGGATTTGTCGCTGAGCACCATCTTGACGTTTCCGATCAACCGCCCGGTCTTCGAGTTCGTGTCGAACTGCACCGAATCGCCCGCGATGTTGAAGTCGGACCGTTGGATCGTTGTGCGCTCCTGCGAGCTGAGAATCCGGGTCTTCAAGTCCAGCACCGACGTGCGCATGTCGATTTGGAGGTCGGTCTGACTCTGCGGAGTGTAGGTTGTGATTTTAAGTTGTTGAAAACCTACGTGTTCTTGATCAATTCGGTGGGCCGTCCCAGCTTCAAATTTTCCCCTTAGCCGACCGTCACCATCAAAATCTGGCAACACGAGGCCCTTGGCTTCGTGTCCAATTGGTAACGGAATGTTCGTCAAACTCTGTTCCGCCGGGGACCCGCCCGGTTTCTTTTTACGACCTTTCGACTGACCGGATACTTGAGGTGCCGCCATCGCAACGCACATCCAGACCGACGCTAGCCAAAACGACAGGACCCGACGGAGATGAGAGCGGGTCCGTGGAGCCTCTCGCTCCCTCGACGCAATACCCTTGTTACCCGGGCGAGTGAGGTCAATCGCCCCTAGCTGAGACGGCAGCATGAATAGCCTTTAACACGCGCAGTTGCTTCGGCAAATCCTTTAGGGGAATCTGATTCGGCCCGTCTGATAACGCGCGCGCGGGATTTTCGTGTACCTCCATGAAGATTCCATCACACCCGGTTGCCATTGCCGCTCTGGCCAGTGCCGGCGCCAAAACACCATCACCCGATGTAGAGTCCCCTGCTCCGCCCGGACGTTGTACCGAATGGGTCGCGTCAAAAATCACGCGATAGCCGGCGTCGCGCAGCCAATAGAGCGA
>DATHHK010000137.1:0-19213 GCA_035317225.1 Candidatus Udaeobacter sp.
CTGCGCCGCCTTCGAGCACAAGCTTCTCAAAATCGGCTAACGCCTGCGCTGTGCAATCTGAGGGTAAGAATATTGACGATCTTAGCATCGCAGCGGCGAGGTACAAATGAAGAGCGGCGCGAGCGGCTATCTTGGAGCTGCGCACGAACGAAACCGGACACTGCGTCCATTTGCATTCCATTCGTCGTATGACGCGCCGGCTGTGATCTGAAATTTGTCGTTGCCGACGGTGCCGACGACATATGTCTCCCACATATCGCCCCCACCTTTCCCGCTCCATCGACCGTATAAGAAACCCACTTCACCACCAGAATAGATTGGATTCGCCGATGAGCTTAGCATTTCGTCGGGCGAATCCTTTGCGTCTGCCCCAAGATCCTTGCCCTCCGTGCCATGGACTCGGCCAGCACTGGGTCTTTGTGCCGGTGACTGGGAACCGCTCAAAAATGCAGCCGGCAGGAAATCCGCCGATGGGAATCCCAACTCAACCCACGAGCTCGCGAAGCCGTAGCTGCGGTCGATGATCCCGTTGCTTAGTTGCGTGCCGTCCAACCAAAGCGGCACCGAGCCGTTATGAAGCAGAAGTGAACTCTCGGTCGCACCCCAAACTTTAGGCCTATAAAGATTCAGCGACAAAGGAGCACTTGATGCGCCAGCAGAACGCGACTGTTCACGTTTGATAGGATGATGCGGCTGTTGCGCAACAGCCGGCAATATTGCGCCGAGCAAACCCAAGGCGACGCAAAGCGCACGCTTAACCATGGCACAATTCACATCGAAATAACCAGAAATGCCAGTAAAATTTTGTCACGGTTCAACGCTTCAACGACTTGTTGAAATATTCGATCGTCGTCTTGATTCCTTCATCGAAATCCACGCGCGGCTCCCAATCGAGAACATCTTTTGCACGCGCAATATTCGGCTGCCGCACTCTCGGGTCATCGATGGGCAACGGTTTGTACTCAATTGCCGATTTTGTTCCGGTGATGCGAATGATTTCGTCGGCAAACTGCTTGATCGTCATCTCGCGCGGATTACCGATATTGACCGGCTCGTGGAAATCGCTCATGGCCAGCTTGAAAATTCCGTCGATCAAATCGGACACATAACAGAACGAGCGCGTTTGTGAGCCGTCGCCAAAAACTGTCAGTGGCTGGCCATTCAGGGCCTGTCCAATAAACGCCGGGACCACGCGTCCGTCCCGCAATCGCATTCGCGGCCCATATGTGTTGAATATGCGCACGATCCTAGTGTCCACGCGATGATAGCGATGATATGCCATCGTCATTGCCTCCGCGTAACGTTTGGCCTCATCGTAAACGCCGCGTGGCCCGATTGGGTTCACATTGCCCCAGTAATCCTCCTTTTGCGGATGTTCGAGGGGATCGCCGTATACCTCCGATGTTGAGGCAAGAATGAACGTGGCCTTTTTGTCCTTGGCCAGACCCAGCGTGTTGTGCGTGCCGAGCCCGCCTACTTTCAATGTAGGAATCGGGAGTTCCAGATAATCGATCGGACTGGCCGGGGAAGCGAAATGAAAAACGTAGTCGATTTTCTCTTCCGGCAGAAAAATGAAATTCGAAACATCATGTTTGATGAATTGGAAATTTTTGTTACCGGCCAGATGCCCGATGTTCGCTGTGTTGCCGGTGATTAGATTATCGATAGCAATCACGCGATGACCTTCCGCCAGCAATCGATCGCTCAAATGCGATCCCAGAAAACCAGCAGCGCCGGTCACGACGGAAAAAGGGTTCTTTTCGGCCATTGCGCGGTTATCTAACGATTTGTCAGCGGATATCCAGCAAGAATTCGCCGAAGGGAAGACAAACTTACTTCAAAGTGCTCGCTTTCGCGAGGCATAACCAATATTTTTCTGGTCAATCCCGAGTTGGCGAATGAAAGAGGGTTCAGATAAGTCGGTCAGCGCCTGGGAAAAGGCGAAGATTCTCAGCGTGATCGTTGCCAGCGTATTTATCCCGCTGGCAGTCGCGTTGAGTGGGAACTGGTACGCAAAGTCACTTAAGGAGAAAGAGACCCAGGCCCGCTATATCGAGCTTGCCATTGGTATCCTCATGAAAGAACCAACACCAGAGAATGAACAGATACGCAAATGGGCTATCGATACGATCAATCACTACTCGGAAGTGCCGATCCAGGAACCCGCCAGGCAGGAGTTGCTTGAGCAACAGTTGCGCACCTCCAACGAAACCGCGAAGCGCATCATCGAAGAGATGGGACGCTGATCAAGAAAAAGAGACGGACAATTTTGGCTAAATGCCGTGTGCGCCCCGGGCGGAGCGGATCAAACTGCAGGATTCGTGCATGGATTTCTCTGTGTCGAAATCTCGGGCAAAATGGGAGTCTGAATTTATTTGAATTCTGAAGTCGCCCTGCTCTGCTAAACTCCCGCGTCAAACAGCCAAGCTCATGCGAATTTTATCCGGAATACAGCCCAGCGGTGCCCTGCACATCGGCAATTATTTTGGAATGATGCAGCCGGCTGTCGCGCTTCAAGCCGAAGGGGAAGCCCTCTATTTCATCGCGGATTATCACGCGCTCACCAGCCTGCGCGATCCGAAAGCGCTACGCGAGAACAGCCGGCGCGTTGCGCTCGATTTTCTGGCCTGTGGACTCGATCCTGAGCGCGCTACGCTCTTTCGGCATTCGGATGTTCCGCAGGTCACCGAGCTGGCATGGATCCTGTCGACAGTAGCGCCGATGGGTTTACTGGAGCGCGCCCACTCTTACAAAGACAAGCTCGCCCGCGGATTGCCTGCCACAGTCGGCTTGTTCAGTTACCCAGTGCTTATGGCGGCGGACATTTTGATTTACGACAGCGACGTGGTGCCGGTAGGCAAGGATCAAAAACAGCACATCGAAATCACGCGCGATCTTGCTGTGAAAATGAACGAAACCTTCGGGCAGTCCGAGCCGGACGGGCGGATCTTCAAGTTGCCTGAAGCGCGAATCAAAGCTGCGACAGAAACCGTGCCCGGGATCGATGGCCAGAAAATGAGCAAAAGCTACGGTAACAACATCGACATCTTCGGCGCCGAAAAGGAAATGCGAAAACGCGTAATGAGCATCGTGACCGATTCTTTGCCGGTGGAAGAGCCGAAAGACCCGGCAACATCGACAATCTTCAAACTTTACTCGCTGATCTCGACCAAGGATGAAATCGCTGCGATGCGCGAACAGTTCCTAAAAGGCGGAATCGGCTACGGTGATTTCAAGAAGCAGCTTTTCGAAAAACTTTGGGAATATTTCGCGCCAATGCGCAAACGCCGCGAAGAAATTCTGGTCGACAAATCGTACATCGACGACGTTCTGGAAAAAGGCGCGACCCGCGCGAATGAAATCGCGGACAAAGTCATGAAACGCGTCCGCCAAGCAGTGGGCCTGCGCTAGTGCCCGTGCCGGGATTAGGTCTCTCTGGTCCATTGGGGAAATGGCCGCACACAAATGAAACCTCAGTGAGACTCGTCCGATGGATTCTGGATCGGCGCCGACGAGCGTGAGATACGCCTAAATAGAGCGAGTAAGAGCAAGGCAAATGCGATTGCAAGCCAGCCGAGAAAATGAGCGACCGTTACGGCGGCGATTTCTCCTCGCACCGCCCGGTTGTACGAAAACTTGGCTGGGTAATCTGTTCGCAAAAAACAAATTGCCGGCAAAAAGAAATAGAAAGCGATGATGAGTAGCTCCCACGGCCTGGCTTCTGGAAGTCCAGGCAAGGGCGATTCGCTGCCCTCTGGAGGCATTTCCGCTGGGGTTTGTTCAAGTTTTTCCGCTGCTTCAAAATCGCCGTTCAGGATGCACATCGCCCAGTCGGCTTGATCGTCACGGACGACCAGACGGATTGGCATTGCCAACGGAGCGCGGCCATAAAGATTCGCGTTTTCATAAAGAAGGGCACAGGGAACTTCGTAGTTGTCCAGTAGTGTTTTTTCCAACGCCGCCTCGGCTGGATTCCAATGCGTACGGATAGCGATCATATTGGCAGTCGCCCTATCACATCATCTAACGTTTCGGCACGGAAATCTGGTAGTAGACAGCGCCGCTACACTTAGTTGATGGGAACCTTGCGAGTCCACATTATTCCCAATGCGAAAATCGATAAGGTCGTGGGAGAACATGGCCGCGCGATCAAGATCAAGCTGCGGGCGCCAGCGGTAGAGGGAAAAGCGAACACGGCCTTGTTCAGATTCTTGGCGGAAAAATTAGGTATTCCTCAGCGCGCAGTCGTTCTGGAGCACGGCGAGAAATCACGCGACAAAGTGATTCGCATCGATGGATTAAGCGAAATCGGTATTCGTCGAGGTTTGCTTGAGTCGAGCCTAAACAGGTCGACGGCTATTCGGTAATGATTTGTCCGCCCGGCCAGTTAATTCGCCGGCTGCATTGCTGCTTCCTGATAGACCAGATCGACGACCGCTTTTTGAGTGTTTGGCGGAAGGCGCTTCAACAGATAACCAACGTAAGCTTGCAGCCGGGTTCGATAGCCACGCCACATTCCGAGAAGGGCGATCAACCAGAAGAATAGTGTTGCCAAAGCAATCGTAATTAAGAAACGAGGAGAGTTCTTCGCGAAGCCATAATAGGTTAGGAAGCCTTCGTCGGTGGTGGTGAAATATTCTCGAATCGCTTCTGTGACACGCACAATTGCCGAAAATAGAAATGTCGTCAGCACAAGGTGCTTATCGGCCCGCTGCCCAATCCAGCGACCAAGAAAATAGGTCACCGGGCACGTAAGCAAAAGGTGACCGAGCCCTACGGCAGCGGCGAGTGAAGTCCCACTTGGGGCTTTAATCGCGACCGCCGCCGAACGCCCGAGGAGAGCGGCAAATTCAAGGGCTACGAATAGAATGATGGCGGAATAGATCGTGAGCAGCGCCCAGTGCAGTTTGTAGCCTTCGCGGTCGACAATTCCTGTCGGTGTTAAGGAAAAGCCGCTCTGCTTCTTATCTTTCTCCAGGGTCCTGTGCACATAAGTAATTGAACCCAAAACCAGAACGGAAATCGATTTGGCGACCTCCTCCGAAGTACCAGCGAGTCTCAGCGCAGCAAAAACAACGATTGCGGCGATGCAGACAACAGCGAGAGCTTTGATCAGCGTCTTCATCGCAGAAATCGAATCAACGGCCCCATGCACTTTTGATCATGATTTTTAGTTTCGCGTTGCTTGCTCCAGCAGTCGCAGGCACTGCAGCGGCAACAAGCGGAAGCGCAGCAAGCTTCTTTAAGAATGATCGCCAGATCACGCGTGCCGATTTAACCAAAAACAAACTGCATCCGTCAATCTGTTTTGGACAACCTCAGCGACCCCGCGTTTGGCGAGTTGGTTTGGTTTGCTCCTGAGGCTTCGTTTGAGTGGTTGCAGCGCTGTCGCGGTAAAACAAAACGCCATGGGCCCTCAAATTGCTGATCAGCGCGTGCAGGTCGTTAGCCAACTCTTGATTGTTCAGAAGTGTCGCCACCAAACCTTTGCCTTGTGTAGCAGTGCGGAGCACCTTGCGTGTGTCATCGATCGCGCTCTGCAAATTGTCAGCTGCTTTTTTTGCGGAAGTCATTGTGGAATCCGCCTGTTCCATGACTCCGTCCAACTTCTTCGAGGATTCGGCCAACGCAGTCGTAGCCTGGTTTAAATGCTCCATGCTCGCCTTCAGGTTTTGCATGTTCTCTGAGGAAAGAGTTTCCTGATTCAATTTTTGCACTGTCCCTCGAAGATCACCCAGGAGAGCACCACCCTCTCGCGTGATGTCGTCAATACCGGTTTCTCGAGCCCCGGTGATGTGGGTATTTGGCGCGAGAAAAGCCTTAGGCTGCCCGGACGGCATCACCACGTTTACAAAGCGATCGCCGAGCAAACCGGAACTTCCGACGGTGAATTTGCTCCCTTCAGGAACCTTAATGTAATCATAAATCTTCAGCGGTACATCCACGCCCTGGCCTTCGCGAATCATTTGCGGACCGCCAGAGACTTTTCCGATTTTGGCCCCCGCGAGCAAGACGTCGGAACCTTTTAACAGGCCGCTCGCGTCACTAAAGCGAACGGTGAGACCGTAATAAGTCTTTAAGCCTTCCCCTAGCCGACCGAATTGCACGACCAACGCCCCTAACATCGCCAACCCGACGAAAACAAATGCGCCAACTTTAAATTCCAGACCTCGTTCCTGCCGACTCATTTTGAAACTTATTGTCGAGCTAAGCAGCTTTTTCGCAAGGACCAGCGATTTCCAAAGCGCCGTGTTTTTACTCGGCGGCTAGGAAACCGCCGCGCCATGTTCAGAGCGCCCGAGCAGAAAATCCTGAATGAGTCGGTCGGTTGATTGCTGAAGCTGACTCGAAGTCCCGTGAAAGTAAATGCGTCCCTCATGCAAATAGGCAATGTGATTCGCGACGTCGAACGCACTTTTCATATCGTGAGTGACGACAACGCTGGTCATTCCAAAGCGCTGTTGCAGCCTGCGAATTAATCGGTTGATGCTGTCCGCCACTACCGGATCGAGGCCTGATGTCGGCTCATCGTACAATACGCAGGAGGGCCGACGAATGATGGAGCGCGCCAGACCAACACGCTTCTTCATTCCACCGCTCAAACTCTCCGGCATCTTGTCTTCCTGCCCTTCCATCTCAATGACTTCGAGCATTTCTTCCACTTTCGTATGCAGGACCTTTGGATCCTTTTCGCCCGCCTCACGCAGCGGAAAGGCGATGTTTTCCTCCACGGTCATCGAATCAAAAAGCGCGCCGCTTTGGAAAAGAATGCCTATCTTTTTGCGGATCGCTCCGAGCTGGCGCTCATTCATTCCGATGATGTTGTGTCCATCGATCCAAATTTCTCCCACGTCCGGCGTCATCAATCCGACGAGGTGCTTGAGCAAAACGCTCTTGCCGCCACCGCTTCGTCCAATAATCGCCAGCGTTTCACCAGTTGCGACTTCGAGATCGACGCCGCGCAAAATTTCCTGCTGCCCAATCCTTTTGGCCACCGACCGCACTGCGATCATTGGCGAGGAACTACCGCGGAGCATCTGAGGTTTAGTGGACTGCTTTTGAGATGGCGGCGCTTCGATCATCGCAACGCTCACTCTCAACTCTCAACTCTGAACTCTCAACTACCTGATATCACTGATATCCCGCCGGATAAATGATGTTGAACAACATCGTGAGAAAGAAGTTGCAAATCAGAACCGCGAGCGAGGAGTTCACTACCGCTTCAGTGGTCGCGCGGCCGACGCCGACGGCGCCTTCGCGCGCGCTCAGGCCCTTTTGGCAACTGATGAATACAATCAGAATGCCAAAACAAAACGCTTTCGACAGGGCCATGATAATGTCGCGATTGCGCGTCCAGCGCACCATGTTCGCCATGTAATACGTGCCGTTGATCTCGAGCAGAAAAATTGCGATGAAATAGCCGGCAGCAATGCCGACAGCGATACATTCTGCCACCAGCAACGGCATTGATACCATCATGGCGAGCGCTCGCGGCACGACCAGATAATCGGTCGGATGAACTGCGAGCGCGCGCAAGGCATCGATCTGCTCAGTGACTTTCATTGTGCCGATTTCCGCCGACATGGCTGCTCCGACACGACCTGCTACCATTAACGCGGTGAGCACTGGACCAAGCTCGCGACAGATCGAGACCGATACTACTGCGCCAGTGGCCGACCCCATTCCAATCTTGTTAAATTGAAAGAAGGTTTGAGCCGCGAACACCGCGCCGGTAAACGCACCCGTGATCACGACAACCAGTTGTGAAAGTAATCCAATCTCGACGACCTGATTGAGGAATAATTTCCACCGAAGCTTGTGCGTGAAAATGGAACGAAATGTGTCGGCAGCGAGCAGCACTAGCTCACCCAAATATTGAAAAAAATCGAGGAGCCCTGCGCCCAGGGCGTTAAAGCAACGCGTGATCATCGCTTAAGTGTAGTGTCACACACGGGCGAGACACGACAAGCTGGCCGCAGCGTAACCATTCGCTTTGTTGCCTTCTTACTCCTCAAGCAGTCAGTGGCTCTGTTTTTGTTCTGGGTCGAAGCTCCGGTGGAATCGCGCCGATAAACAGAGGGTCCAGTCCGAGTTTGAGAAAAATTGCCCGAATCTCACGCAAGCTCAATGTTGCTCGGTCGAACTCGAAGTATACAAGATCATGGTTTGTATCGATCTTGTAATGAAGACCTGCAATTGGCTCGAGTTGAAGATCGAGCTCCAGAATTTTGTTCAGGTCCCGCAAACCCCTTGCATACACTTCCAGTTCGATCATAACAGCCGGAAAGGTAGCGAGCTGGCCGTCTCAGCGCAATTGTTTAGCATCTCGTTGGTTTGCACCAAGCGCAAAGCTGCGATAAAAGATCTGCACCTGAAGGAATGAGACGCTTCACTCGCTTTTTGATCGCCGGCAATCTCTTGCTTGGCGCGGTGTTTTTCGGCGCCTGCGAAACCGTTCCCCAGGGGATTCAACAAGCCAGGCTCGACATGGCCCAGAACATCGCAGCCGAACCCGCCGGGGATTATTTTATCGGACGGCGTTATTACAAATCCGATTACAAGTTCTGGGGTTACATCCGGCGGCCGGGCCAACCCTGGAGCACCGCAGAATTAGTGATGCTGAACGAAAAACAGAAGCTTGCTCCAGATCGCGAACGTGTTGATATCGGAAGCGATAACAATTACGAATACAAACTCTACGGCTACTTTAGCGGCGACAAGGTTTATGAACCAGCGAGTAATGGAATTTATCCTGAGTTCGTTTTGAAGGGCTACCAACTAATTTCCATGAACCCGCCGCCAATTTTCAAAAGTCAATTCCGTGGTCACGCCACCGCGGAAGATCTCCGTTACGTGGTAGAAAAACCGGAGTGATCGTCTCCATATTGTCATTCCGAGTGAAGTCGAGGGATCTCTTACTGTCGCTTATGGCGCGCGGGTCATTTAAACAGTTAGAGATGTCTCGACTCCGCCCCACATGACAGAACGTGCCCGCGCTTCCGATAAGAAGGACCCTCTTGCTGAGGAATTCCTGCGCTATCTCGCAAACGAGCGAAATGCTTCGCCTCGCACGTTAAAGGCATATCGTCAGGCGTTGACTGCTTTTCGCGTTGCAAACCAAACGCCGTGGAAAAAATGCCAGGGGGCCGATTTTCGTGATTACTTATTTACGATTGCGAAGCGCGGGCAGGCGCGTTCGTACGTGCGGTTGCAATTCTCAGCGTTGCGCTCGTTTTATCAGTTTCTGGCAGCTCGAAAGGGATTGCGCGGTAATCCTGTGCGCGAAGTACAATTGCCGAAAACCGAAAAGAAGCTGCCGCTGGTCCTCACGCGCCAACAGGTCGAAGAGCTTCTTGCCGCCCCAACACGCGAGACGAAAAGCAAGTCTGCGCCGGTTTGGATGCCTCTGCGCGATGTTGCCATTATGGAATTGTTCTACAGCAGTGGCTTGCGGCTGAGCGAACTGGCTGCGCTCGACGTGGCTGAGGTCGATCCTTACACAGAGTCTGTCCGCGTATTCGGCAAAGGCCGCAAAGAGCGGGTCTGCCCGGTGGGTTTGCCTGCTCTGGAGGCGATCTCGCGTTATCGCGTCGCGGCGAACGTGCATTCGGGACCGTTATTCATTAACAAGGCGCGAAGGCGAATATCGCCGCGCTCGATCTGGCTCGTCTTAAAACGTTATGTTCGTCACACATCAATTCCAATTTCAATCAGCCCGCACAAGCTGCGGCACAGTTTCGCGACACACATGCTCGATCGTGGCGCCGATCTACGCAGCGTTCAGGCGTTGCTCGGGCATGCAAGCCTTTCGACGACCCAAATCTACACCCACGTAACAACCGAACGGCTAAAGAAGGCCTACGCGAATGCCCATCCGCGGGCATGATTTTGGTGGGGCTTGACCGCCCGCCGAGCCGAACTCGCTAGCTCGCTGCGGGCGCCGCTGCGCTACCATGTGCCTGCGGCTCGGCGACGTGAAAGCTGAGCTTCCCGTCAATAGCCATAACCTCGACGTGGTCGCCCGGCTTGACGTTGCCGCGGAGCAATTCCTCCGCCAGCGGGTCTTCGAGATAACGTTCCACAGCACGACGCATCGGCCGTGCTCCGTATTGAGGATCGTATCCTTTCTCGATGAGGAATTCCTTCGCGCTTTGAAGCAGGCCAAGATGGACATCCTTGGCTTTGATGCGGGTCAGTACCTTGTTTACTTCCAGCTCGACGATTCGCAATAACTCCGGCTTGCCAAGTGAATGGAACACGATGATTTCGTCCAACCGATTAAGAAACTCAGGCTTAAAGACGCGTTTGCTCTCGTCAAGAATCTTGTCGCGCATCGAATCGTAATCATGCCCTTCCAGCGGTGCACCGAAGCCCATTACTGTCTGTTTCTTCAGTAACTCGGCTCCGACGTTGGAAGTCATGATAATAATCGTGTTCCGGAAATCGATCTTGCGCCCTAACGAGTCCGTGATTTTGCCGTCCTCGAGAATTTGCAAAAGCAAATGCATCACATCGGGGTGCGCTTTTTCGATCTCGTCAAAAAGCACCACCGAATATGGCCGGCGACGCACGGCCTCGGAGAGCTGGCCGCCCTCCTCGTAACCGACGTAGCCCGGCGGCGAACCGATCAAGCGCGAAGCCGTGAATTTTTCCATGTACTCCGACATGTCGATCTGAATCAACGCGTCCGCATCGGCGAACATGAACTCAGCGAGCGTACGGGCGAGGTATGTCTTGCCAACACCAGTAGGACCGAGAAACACAAATGATCCGATCGGTCGCCTCGGATCCTTTAAATCCGCACGCGACCGGCGCAAAGCCTTGCTAATCGCAGTAACGGCTTCCTCCTGGCCAATGACGCGCTGCTTCATCTCCGACTCCATCATGAGGAGTTTTTGTGTTTCTGCCTGTTCCATACGCTGGAGAGGAACGCCCGTGACTTTCGAGATGATGTGCATCATGTCATCCGCCGTTACCACCACCTCTTTCTCTTCTCGCTCCTCGCGCCATTTGGTTAGAATGGCATCAAGCTTTTCCTTGGTTTGCTTCTCTTTATCACGAAGCGCTGCGGCTTTCTCGAAATCCTGCGCTTTGATGGCACCTTCCTTTTCCAACCGGATTTCTTCTATCTCCTTCTCGATGTCCTTCACATCGGGTGGCCGAGTCATGGCATTGATGCGGGCACGCGCGCCGGCCTCGTCCATAACGTCGATCGCCTTGTCGGGAAGAAATCGTCCAGTGATATAACGATCGGAAAATCTGACGGCCGTTTCCAGCGCTTCGTCGGTGAGTCTCGCTTTGTGATGAGCCTCGTACTTCGGGCGCAGGCCTTTCAGGATTTGAATAGCTTCATCGACCGTCGGCGCATCTACCTTGATCGTCTGGAAGCGACGTTCCAGCGCTGCGTCTTTCTCGATATACTTGCGGTATTCGTTCATCGTCGTCGCGCCGACGCATTGCAATTCACCGCGGCTCAACGCGGGCTTGATGATGTTCGATGCGTCCATCGCGCCTTCTGCAGAACCAGCGCCGACGATTGTGTGCAGCTCGTCGATGAAGAGGATCACGTTTTTGGAACGGCGGATCTCATCCATCACCGCCTTGATGCGCTCTTCGAACTGGCCGCGGTATTTTGTGCCCGCCACCATTAACGCGAGATCAAGCGTGATCACGCGTCTGTCTCGCAACAACTCTGGCACATTCCCGTTTGCAATCTCCTGTGCCAACCCTTCGGCAATTGCGGTCTTGCCCACACCGGCTTCGCCAATCAGGACTGGATTATTTTTTGTTCGTCGGCAAAGCACTTGAATGACGCGCTCGATTTCATTGCGCCGGCCTATTACCGGATCGAGTTCGCCTTTCTTAGCCAGATCGGTTAGGTCACGGCCAAACGCGCGGAGGGCTGGCGTCTTGACGTCTTTCTTTGTCGGCTCGCCGCCTCCTTCCTGTTCCGACTCGGAGGGCGTGAAATTTGGATCGAGCTCTTTGAGTATCTCGTTGCGCGTGCGTTCGATGTCGAGTTCAAGACTCTTCAGGACTCTCGCAGCGACTCCCTCCCCTTCGCGCAAAAGTCCAAGCAGAATATGTTCGGTGCCGACGTAAGAATGATTGAGCGCCTTGGCTTCCTTGCCCGCGAGCGCCAGCACTTTTTTTACCCGCGGAGTGTAAGGAACGTTCCCAACCATCTTGGTTTCCGGTCCTGAGCCGACCTGCTTCTCGACCTCCATGCGCACAGTCTCAAGGTCGAGACCCATCTTTTGCAGAACATTCACGGCCACGCCCTGGCCCAGCTTGATAAGGCCCAGGAGCAGATGCTCCGTGCCGACGTAATTGTGGTTAAACCGGTCCGCTTCCTTTCGAGCAAGCGCCAGAACCTGTTGAGCCCGGGGAGTAAAATTATTCATCGTTCGATGGCACGACAATCGAGTCATCGCCCGAGTGCCTCGCCATCTTACTAATATCAGGTTTAGGAAAGAGTTTCAAACGCTCGCGAATAATTTGGGCGCGCAAGTGGTCGCGCTCTTCTGCGTTCAGCTTCTGCTGAGAACTTTTCTGCAGATGCGCCGGCTGCGTTTCAATGAACAATTCATCGATTTGCAGGCGTCGATCTTCCGGAAACGCACCAAGATCCATCCCGAGTTTGATGATCGAGAGGAGGTTGAGCGCTTCCTTAGACGCCATCGCGTGAGCGTAGGTCAAAACCCCGTACGCGCGACCGATCTGATCCAAAAGCGTGTTTGGTTTTTTTTGAAGCAGTACTTGTCGCGCGTTGTGCTCCTTTTCGATGATTGTTTCAATTACTTTGCTCAGGCGACTGATGATTTCTTCTTCCTTCTCGCCAAGCGTGGTTTGATTAGAAATCTGGAAAAGGTTGCCCATTGCCTCAGTGCCCTCGCCGTATAGACCGCGGACTGCGAGACCGATTTTGCTCACGGCTTGAATGACTTGATTGATCAATTCACTCAGGACAAGCCCTGGCAAATGCAACATCGCGGAGGCGCGCATTCCAGTACCGACATTCGTGGGACATGCAGTCAGGTATCCAAGGTGGGGATCGAAGGCGAAGTCCAGTTTGCTTTCGAGCGCGCTATCGACTTTATCGACAAGTTTAAACGCCTGTTTCAACTGCAGACCAGAGCGAATCGATTGCATACGCAAATGATCTTCTTCGTTGATCATGATGCTAAGAGTCTGCCGACGATTCACGACGACCGCGCTTCCGGTACCCTTTGCAGCATGCTCGCGACTGATCAGATGCCGTTCCACCAGGACCTGTCTGTCCATCGCCGAGAGATCCTGCAAGCTTTCCGTGAAGGCCTCCTGCATTTCCGGAAGCGCTTCCACGCGCGACCTGATCAATTCCAGAATCGAACTGCGCTCCGCCTTTTTCGCCCAACCCGGAAAAGGACGGTTGCGCAAGTTTCGTGCGAGCCGCACGCGGCTGCTAATTACAATTTGGTGATGCGGCCCTTCACCGCGCAGCCATTCCCCGGCGGTGGTCAGCATATTGGAAATTTTCATGGCGATTTTGAGAGCTCGTTTTCGAGTTGTCTGATTTCATCGCGCAACGAAGCGGCCGTCTCGTAGTTCTCGTCGGCCACAGCTTTCTGCAGGTTCTCGGTCAAAGCACGCATCCGGTGGTTAAGGGCCACGGCCCGCTGCGCGCGCTCCGGGAATTTTCCAACGTGCTCAGTGCCCTTGTGCATCGCTTTTAAGAGCGAACCCATGCCGTCCGCAAACGTGGTGTAGCACTCGCTGCAGCCCAGCCGTCCGGTTTTTTTGAAATCAGCCTGACTAAAGCCGCACACCGGACATTTCTGAGTCGGTGCGCCTTTTTCGATTTCTTCCGCTGCTCCGATGCCAAGCAGCAAATCCGCAAGCGCGAAACCGGTTGGATCTTGGACGCCCTTCTCCTTCGAGCATGCGTCGCAGAGATTCACCTTTTGCATTTTGCCTTCCAGAATCTGCGTCAGGAAGACCGTCGCGTCATTGCATTTGCAAACGTCACACAACATCTCTCTCAATTAGACCTTGCTATTTTTGGAAACATTCAACCCCAATATTTCCACGACGTTTCTGCGTCAGAGCGGCTTTGCTCAATTTTTGGCGAAAATTGGTGTACCTGTTTCGTGCGTCACCTGACGAAATCGCGCGATGATGCGCGCGGTGATGGGCCCCGGCTTTCCGTTGCCGATCGATCGCCCATCCGCTTTTACGACCGGGACAATCTCTGCGGCAGTGCCCGTGAGGAAGCATTCGTCAGCAACAAAAACATCATGGCGCGTGATATCAGTTTCCCGAACTTTGACGCCAAATTCGGCGGCGATTTCAAACACTACCGCGCGTGTAATTCCCCGCAGCGCACCGGCCGCAACGGGAGGCGTGAAGATTTGGCCTTGCTTAACGATGAAAACATTATCTGCAGTGCATTCGGCAACGTTCCCCGCGTCATTCAACATGAGGGCTTCATCCGCCCCCGCCAAATTTGCCTCAACTCGCGCCATCACGTTGTTTAAATAATTCAACGATTTGACCGCCGGATTTAACGCCGCTGGACTGCTGCGCCGCGTTGCGCAGGTCACGATGGTTAATCCTTTCCGATAAAAGTCCTGATGATAAAGGGCGATTGTCGCCGCAATGATAATCACGCTCGGAGACTTACATTGCGTCGGGTTCAGACCCAAATTTCCAATCCCGCGTGTCACCAGCAGCCGGATGTAGCCGTCACGCAAATGATTCTGCCGAATCGTTTCCAGCACGGCCTCGGTCATGTCTCGCGTCGTCATCGGAATTTCCAGGCAGATCGAACGCGCTGAATCCCACAGTCGGAGAAGATGCTCTTCGAGTCGAAAGACGCGCCCGTTATAAAAACGAATTCCTTCGAAGATTCCGTCGCCATAAAGAAGACCATGATCGAACACGGAAATCTTGGCGTTGGCTTCCGAGTAGAATTTTCCGTCAATGTAAATCTTCGCTTCTTTGACACCGGTCGTCCGACGCGGTCGACTTTCGACTGCGGGTTCGATTACTGCCTCGGCACCAGGTTCGTGAATTTTAGGTTCGTCCAACACCGTCGCATCAGTGGTTTTCATAATCGCGAGAAAATCTCCAACGCTTAAGCGAGCAATTCAAGTTGCAAAATAGAAGCGTTAAAAAGGTTGAATAGTTAAATCGTTGAAACAGCTAACACTCCGCCCATTGTAACGCTCTAACGTTTCAATCTTTTGACCATTTAAGTTTCACTTTGCAACACTCCGTCTTTGATGTGCAACTGACGGTCACCGCGTGCTGCCAGGCGAGCATCGTGCGTCACCACCAGGAGTGTCATTTTCCGCGAACGCGTCAGGTCCATCAACAGATCAATAATTGCATCCCCGGTTTTAGAATCGAGATTTCCCGTAGGCTCATCGGCGAAAATGATTTCGGGATTATTCGTTAACGCACGTGCGATCGCCACGCGCTGTTGTTCGCCCCCTGAAAGTTCTGCTGGGAGATGCTGCATGCGGCCAGCCAAACCAACTGCCGTCAAGCTTTCTTCGGCGCGTTCCCTTGCAGATTTTCCACCGATCATCCCCGGCAGTGAGACGTTTTCCAGTGCAGTCAGCTCCGGCAACAAAAAATATCCCTGGAATATGAAACCCATTTTTTGATTTCGAAAACGCGCTTGTGAGGCGGACGTGCCGTTGTAAAGATTTCGTCCCTCGAATTCGACCGTCCCGGACTCGGGGCGCTCCAAACCTGCAAGCGTGTAGAGAAGCGTTGTCTTACCTGCACCCGACGCGCCGGAAAGAAAGACCGCTTCATTACCCGCAACCTCCATGGAGATACCCCGCAAGACCTCGATCCGGCGAGGCCCCATTCGAAATGATTGGAATAGATCCCGCGCCACTAGTTGCGGAGTTGTCGTTTCCATTCAGAAAGGTTTGTCCTCTTATCTGCAGCAAACACGACGCTAAGACAAGAGCGTGTCGGTCGCATGTACGCCAGAAAGCCGCCGTTGAGATAATCGACGGCGGCTTCCCCGTTAAGAGAACCTGTTACGTCATTCCCAACGATTCCAGCGTCGGCTGATCAATGGCTGAGGTCGTGTATAAGCCCTGTTCGGCCTGGTAAGCTGCAATCGCGTCGCGCGTAAGTGGCCCAAGCAGGCCGTCCACTTCGCCTTGATAATAGCCTTGCTGTTGCAGTGCGGCCTGAACGTTGGCGACCACCTGATCGGGCGGCAAGCTGTTATAGCCATAGATCGGGCCATCGTAAGCATAATACGCATTGGGTGCGTAGCCCCAAGCCGGGTACCAATAGCCCGCGTTCCAAGCATACCACCCACCATATACGAAAACGACACGGTTGTAATGATTGTGCCACCAACCCCTGTCGTGCCACGCAGATCTGTAATTCCGGAAAGCCCAATAATTCCTACCCTGCCAGTTTTGGCTGCCTTGGATACGCCTGCCTTGCTGGAAGTTGACAGATGCGAATTTCGTCGGGCGCGTGTTCGTTGCCAAATTAAAGCGCTGTGCCTTGAACGGCTTGGCCGCTGCATTACGCGCTACCGCAGCGCGACCTGCCTGCGTAGTCGCGGGCTTGCCTGGCTTTGTCGCTCTTTGAAGCTGGGCCTGTCTGCCTGTTGTCGTCGCGGGCTTGCCTGGTTTCGTCGCTCGTTGAAGCTGGGCCTGCCTGCTTGTTGTCGTCGCAGGTTTGCCTGGCTTTGTCGCTCTTTGAAGCTGGGCCTGCCTGCCTGTTGTCGTCGCGGGCTTGCCTGGTTTCGTCACTCTTTGGACCTGGGCCTGTCTGGCTGTCGTCGTGGGCTTGCCCGGTTTCGTCGCTCTTTGAGGCTGCGCCTGTCTGGCTGTCGTCGTGGGCCTGGCTGGTTTCGTCACTCTTTGAACCTGGGCTGGTTTGCCTGCCGGCCGCGATGTCCGCGCGGCGGGCGCAGCCCGTTTCGTTGGCGCCGGTTTCTTTTTTTCTTGTTGCGCGCCACTCGCGGCGAATGCGAGCGCAAGGCTGCAGAATAATGCGAAAAGTATTCTCATAGTTTTTAGTTTTCTTCCTTCTAGGCTGTTGGACTCGTAAAGGGTCTCACTTATTCAACGTCACAGCGTCATTTTTTGGATGTCTCTCCGCGACTTGAACTCCCGCGGTGCCCGGCGGGTTGCGATATTTCTAGTCAGGCGTGCTGTTGGCGGACGGCCTCAAACAACACAATCCCAACAGCAGTAGCGAGATTTAGGCTGCGGGTTCCATGCATCGGAATGCAAATGGAGCGATCATTATTGGCCGAAAGCAAACTCTCCGGGAGGCCTTTCGTCTCAGGACCAAACACGAGAAAATCGTCGCGCTGAAATCTTGTTTGGTAGTAAGGGAGCTTACTCTTTGTCGTTAGAAAAAAGTAATTCGCATCCGGCCGCTGCGACTCTTGCAGCGTCTCGAAGGAGTCCCACATTCTCAAGTTTACTTCATTCCAATAGTCGAGACCTGCTCGTTTCAACTGTCGATCGTCGAGTGAAAAACCGAGCGGCTTGATCAAGTGCAGCGTCGATTGAGTCGCGAGACAAAGCCGCCCGATGTTGCCCGTGTTTGGCGGTATCTCCGGGCGAACCAGAACGACATTAAACATGCTACTCTTCTACTTTCGCTTAGTTCTAATCTCGCTCTCACCTTCAGAATGTGAAAGGAAAGGAACAGCTAAAGGAAGAGCCAACGCTATAATTTGCTCGCGACGAATTTTTCCAGCTTTACCACATCCGCGGCGAACTTCCGAATTCCTTCGCCCGTTTTCTCGTAGGCCATCGCGTTCTCGTTCAGCATCCAGCGGAATGTCTTTTCATCGAGCTCGAGCTTCTCAATCTTTGCCGACTTCGCTTTCTCCGGAGTGAGCTTCCGCTCGACTGGCTCCTCTGATTTCGAAAGCTCTTCCATCAATTCCGGACTAATGGTCAGGCAATCGCATCCCGCCAGTTCCAGAATCTGTCCCACGTTCCGGAAGCTAGCCCCCATCACTTCGGTCGGGATATCGAACTTCTTGTAATACGTATAAATCTCCGTAACTGATTGCACTCCTGGATCTTCCGCTCCTGTGTAATCGCGCTTCATTTCTTTTTTGTACCAATCGTAAATTCGCCCTACAAACGGCGAGATGAGCTGCACCTTCGCTTCCGCTGCGCGGACCGCTTGAGGCAACGAAAACAGCAGTGTCAAATTGCAGCGGATCCCCTCCCTTTGCAGCTGCTCCGCGGCTTTTAATCCTTCCCAAGTCGACGCGATTTTGATCAACACGCGCTCACGCGGAATTTTTCGATCCTCGTAAAGTTTGATCAACCGGCGCGCTTTATTGATCGAACCCTCAACGTCGTATGACAAGCGCGCGTCGGTCTCGGTCGACACGCGTCCCGGCACAATCTGGAGAATGTCGGTGCCGAACTGGACAAGTAGATGATCGCAAATGTCTTCGATTTGCGCGGGCCCCTTCAGACCTGAGTTCTTTCGATCAGCTATTACCTCCTCGACCAGATGCGCGTACTCCGGTTTTTGCGTGGCGGCGTAAACCAGACTCGGATTCGTCGTCGCGTCTTGCGGCTTGAATTCCTTCATGGACTCAAAGTCCGCGGTGTCAGCGACAACTTTGGTAAACTTTTTCAGTTGCTCGAGCTGATTCAGTTTCGCTCCAGTCTTTTTGTCTTCAGCAATAGCAGTGCTCATAATAAATTCTCCGTTTGGACTTCTTTTGAAACGTACGCCTCGATCAAAGGATCGACAACGATAAACTCTATCTACCGTCCCTCGCGTGACTTCGCCGGTGCAAGCAAAACCGTATGTCCGGTGAGTTACGCAGAAACGGCGGGCCGCGCGTCGGCCGTGCGCTTTGAACCAAGAGCAGCTTTGACGAAATTATTTCCAATCTCCCACATCGGTCCCGGGAATTTGCGGCATTCGGTGAGCACGTCGTCCAGGCCGTTCACGAACATATCGACTTCTTTTTCGCGAATGATAAGCGGCGGTAAAATTTTCATCACGTCCATGGCATGGCCTGCCACTTGGGTAAGGATGCGGTGCTTGCTCAGCATTTGCGTCACGATCATTTGCGCGAACAGCACCTTGTCGATCTTGTGCAATAGCTTCCACGCCATTTTCAATTTGAACTCCTGCGGTTCATGAAATTCGATCCCGATCATGAGCCCCTTGCCGCGCACTTCTTTGATGAACGAGTGTTTCG
>DATHHK010000138.1:0-9658 GCA_035317225.1 Candidatus Udaeobacter sp.
CTGGAGGCATTGCTGCAAGGCTGAACATCGCCAGGAGTGCGCCAACTGAGCAAAGAGTAAAAGCGAGCAAGACGCGCGGATTGAAGATGCCGGATTGAGAAGCGGCGTTTTTTTGCATTGGATGTGGTTTTTGGTTTTTGGTTTGGCTTATTGGCGGTTGGAACTGCAATAACGGTTCCAGAAGTGGCCTATAAGTGAAGATAATCAGCTTTTCCGCCTGTGGCCGATTTCTTCCAGCAATTCGATCTGGATCTGCTGAATCTCGAACAAACGGTTGTATTGCCGGCGCAGCAGATGATCGATCTTTTCGTGCAAATGCCGGATCTCGAGCTCGGCTTTCAGATTGACTTTGTAATCGTTCTCCGCGCGCAACCGATCGCGCGCTTCGGCTCGGTTTTGACTCATCATGATGACCGGCGCCTGAACAGCAGCCAGGCAGGACAGAATCAGGTTGAGGAGAATGAACGGATAGGGATCAAATGCCTGTGTTACAAGAAGAACGCCGTTAATGGCTATCCAGATGACGAGCACCGCGCCAAAGGTGATGAGAAATTTCCAGCTGCCACCGAACTCGGCGATGTGGTCGGACAGTCGCTCGCCGAAAGTCAGCTTCCGTTCGAATTGTTTGCTGAGGTCGTTGGAAAGAATCTCGTGTTGTTGCAGGCTCTCGACGACTTCCTGATCAAGCGCGGAAAGCTCGCCAATTTCTTCCTCCAGGACTTCTTTTACGTAATTTTTGCGGAATTCGCCCAGGTCATCCAAACAAATAAAGCCTTTGCTATCCAAGCCGGGTATGCGTTTCGTGATGAATTCGAGCAGAGATGGCCGGATCAGTTCCGCTATCATTCCGCGTTGGGATGATTTTGGTTTCTTGCAGATTTGGCAGATTTGTAGTGCGGTTGCAGCTTGGCTCATCGCAATTTTGCTGCTGAATTAAGCTGCTCTTCCTTCACTTGTCGATGCCAGCTTGAATCGATCACTGTCGACCCTAAGATTCCGCATGGAAGAAGCTGAAGTTCCTCTCGAGCATTTACACGAACAGGTTCATCACCGCGCTGAACACAGCGGCGAAACATGGATTTCGTGGGTGGCATTGAGCACAGCCATTCTTGCGGTATTGGCCGCGATCGCGGGGCTCCTCTCCGGACAACACGCGAACGAGGCGATGATGAACCAAATCGAAGCGTCCGATCAATGGAACTACTATCAGGCTAAGAGCATCAAAGCTTCGGTGCTTGACGCAAAAATGTCGCTCGCCGGCGTGCACGACGAATCGGACCAATCAACGCGAGATCGTTACGAGAAAGAGCAGGAAAAGATCAAATCGGAAGCCGAGCGCAAGGAAGCCGCAGCGAAATTAAATTTTCACAAGCACGAAGTGTTCGCGCGTGGCGTAACCATGTTTCAAATCGCGATTGCCATCGCGGCGATTTCCGCGCTCACAAGGAAACCCAAATTCTGGATCGTGAGTTTGATTTTTGGCGTTGTCGGTTGCGCGTTTCTCGTCCTGGCGGGAATTTGAGGTAAGGGTGATTGACCGCAATCGCCATTTAAACCGTTCAACGGCTCCTATGTGACAATCATCGACTTGCTCGCGCGCCGGTCATTGCCCTGCGTTGTCTTGGTCTTCGCCGTGTGCTGATTCGCGGGTGGGCAGCGCGCCATTCCCGCTGTTTCCGCGTGTAGTACTCACGCCAGTAAACAGCGGTGCGTATCCGGGGCCGACCACGCCTTTTAAGCTTACCCATAAGATCAAATCACCAACCGCACCGAAAGTTCACAAAAACTGTTCAGGGCATCTTTAATTTCTGCCCCTTAGTCGCGATTGTTGCCGATTGCGTCCGCCTCGCCACGAGCAAAATCGGTGCGGGGCCGCTGCAATCGGCAATTTCCGTTTTAACGAAAATGATCGGCCTTTATTATTATTCTCCGAAAATGGCAGAGCGAAGTTTCCGAAATCTTCGAAAAATCCGAAAACATTTAAAATTCGAGACTCTCAGTGATGCGCGCTGACTAAACAATTATAGCGCTGGCAATAAGCCGCCGAGCCCCGCAAAGAACTCGTTACTAAGGTCGAGTGTCTGGTGTTGAAAGGCCGCGCTCGCCGAGCCACGGGAAATGGCGCCGCACCCCGCGTCTGCGGGATTTGAGACCGAACGATTCGATCGCCTTGGCTCGAATATGCGCAACGGCTTCGTCTACTGAATCGGTGGCGTAGATCAGGCTTAGGTCCGTAGCGGCGACCATTCCGCGCTGTGCCATTTTGTCGATGAAGTAGAGCAGCTCCTTCCAATAATCGGTTCCCATGATCACAATCGGAAAATTTTTGATTTTCCCGGTTTGAATCAGAGTGAGAGCTTCGAAAAGCTCGTCGAGAGTGCCGGCGCCGCCGGGCATCACAACGAACGCGTAAGAGTACTTAACCAGCAGCGTCTTGCGGGCGAAGAAATAATGCATCCGCACACAACGATCGAGATAAATGTTGGTTGGTTGCTCGGAGGGCAGCTCGATCGTACATCCGACCGAGCGTCCGCCGGCTTCTTTGGCGCCTCGGTTTGCCGCTTCCATGATGCCAGGGCCGCCGCCAGTGATGACGGTGAAACCAAGCCGCGCAATGGCAGCCCCCATTTTTCTGGTTAACTCGTAATGCGGATCGCCCGGCTTGATTCTGGCCGAACCGAAGACGGTCACGCATGGGCCCACAAAATGGAGCGTGCGAAATCCGCGCAGAAAATCGCGCATCACTCGCAAGAGGGTGAAAAATTCGGCTAACCGTGAACGCGGCCCTTCCAGGAAAATTTCATCCGCAGGTTCCGACGGACTGGTTGACGCCGAACTCGTTTTGGTGAGGGGCTCGGTCACGGAATCGTCATTGTCCTGCCACAACCCCTGACCTCATTTCTCCTCCTCGCCGAGAGACAGGCGGATCATGCCTACTATCAATTGTCATTGGCACAGGGTTTAGAGGCCGCAACGCTCACGCGCAAGCCTTGATTAACCCTGCGCGGAACAGGTAAATCTAAGCCCTAGAATCCTCGGGGGTCCTGCGGCCGCTACGGGAAACAACATCGCTCGCCAATTGACGAACTTTTTTTAGCCAACGCCGCGCCCACGCGTACTCGGTAGCAAGAATAGCCAGGCCGATCGGAATAACGATGAACGCTGGCCCTGGCAAAACCAGGAGGGCAACGCCGATCAGCAGGACGGTTGCTCCCACTACGGAGACAATCACACGTCTGACAATCTTGATATTCTCAATGTTCCAAATTCTGGAGAACCAGTTCATCTAGGAATGGGACCCGATTGATTGTTCGCTGCCAAACGGAGGCCTCATAATCATAACATCGTCCCCTGCAGCTGCGGCGGATCGGTGACGCCGGGACTGATCAGTTTTTGATCGCGCCTCGCAAGCGGTCAAGAAAGGGCACCTGTGT
Source organism: Candidatus Udaeobacter sp. (assembly GCA_035317225.1). GTDB lineage: Bacteria > Verrucomicrobiota > Verrucomicrobiia > Chthoniobacterales > UBA10450 > Udaeobacter. Next base: position 3,435 of record DATHHK010000138.1, read on the forward strand.
CGGCTTGATCTTTCGTTTCGCAACTACTTCAGAAAAAAAGCGCGCCTGATCAACCTCTGGAAACATCCTGCGCTTTCCGGATCGCGGCGGCCATTCCATTTCGAACAAATTTGATTTCGGCTCAAATGATTCCGGCAAATCGCCTTCGAATCCCCAGGCGTGCACAATTTTGCCCCCTTTTTGTCTGATCCACCCAAGCGCAATCCAGTCCAGAACGTCTTCGGGGCGGAAACCGACCTCTTCCTCAAATTCAATTTGAGCGCGTGTCAGTAGATCTTCACCGGCAGCAGCCTCGCCCTTGGGAATTGTCCATATGCCGTCATCTTTGCGGGCGAAGAGTGGTCCGCCAGGATGCGCTAAAAGAACTTCGACTTGATCGTTCTTGCGCCGGAACATGACCAAACCGGCGCTGATTCGGCTTCGCGGAGACTTCGGTTTTTCAGGCATCATTTTGCGCCGGCAACATGCGCGACTTCTTTTGTGGTCGCCGTGTGGTTTTCATTTCTGTCACCCCACAGATGAAACGTGTAGGTGAACACAATGTAACCCATTACGCGGCTCGGATCGTCGTTACTGAAATAAATCGCCGGATTGAACTGAAAATCGCGCGTGACGTTGCAGGTGAAACCGATCGTCGACGAGTTTTCAGAACCGCTCACCCAGTCGACCTGCACCCGCCACCTATCATTGAAGTCGTAGGCGTAGCCGAGGATTGCTTCGTTTTTGTAGCCGGCATGAAGGGCCCCGGCGATCACTTTGTGATGCTCGGTGTAGTAGCCAGCTTCGATAAACGGTTGAGGATCTACATTCAGGTGAGGCGACCAATTGATGAACCCAACGGAAAGAAGATAAGGCTCTTTCGTTAACAATCCGATTTCCGTTGCGAAGATCCAATCGTCCGGCTGGAATCCGCGAAACACCGCTACCTCGGCCCATTTCGTCAGGCCCATCTCGGCTTGCAATTCATATGGATTCGCAATCCGCTTGTCTTGAATTTGCAGACTTAAAGAGAGATTCCCTTCCGACTGCAACTCGGGCGTCACAATTTGACTCAAACCTTTCGTCGTAGCGAATGATGAGCGAGCGCTCGAAAGAATAGCGATCATCATGACGATGATCCTTACGCAGCTGATTAACTCTTTGTTCGCCGTTCGTTGGTGCAAAGCGCTCGACATTTCGCCGCGAGTAAAACGGGTGTTTGCGAATTTGTCGATTCCATGTTGCTGCCCACAAAACCCATCTCCGGCCTCTCCCTTCGCAACGGTGAGGCGAACCAACGCAAGAGATTCGGCGAACGTCTTTCGGAGTTGAACGCGCCTCGGTCGATTTTAAGCTTAGTGATAATGCGCGTGCTCGCCGTTGACGCTTCTCTCCGGAACACCGGTGTGGCAATTGTCGATGCAAATAATGGCAAACCACGCTCTGTTTATTTCGGGACAATTCACAACGTCAGCACTCTGCGTTCTTCATCTTGTCTGGTTGCGATCCGCGATCGGTTGGCAGAACTCATCCGGGAACACGAACCGGATTGTTGCGCGCTCGAGTCGGTCATTTATGTGCAAAGCCATAAGACCGCGATTCTCCTGGGAGCCGCGAGGGGTGCCGCCATCCTTGCTGCCGCGGAAAACGGATTGCCAGTTTTTGAATATTCACCGAGACGAATCAAGCAATGCACCGTAGGGCGCGGCAGCGCCGGAAAAAATCAGGTGGCCTTCATGGTTCGCGCCCTTCTCGGCTTGACGGAAACGCCGGGCGCCGATGCCGCAGATGCGCTTGCGATCGGGTTGACGCACCTGCGCTCGCAGGAAGTCGCGAGTCTGGGCGTCCCGGGAGCAACACGGATATGAATGCAGCGGTTGCTGATCTTCGAGTGCGCTGGCTCGGGCGAATGGAATTCCAACGCGCGCTCGCATTGCAGGAAGAAATTGTGTTGAAAAAGCGTGAGAACCCTTCAGTAGAAGATCAATTGCTTTTACTCGAGCATGAACCCGTTTACACGATCGGCCGAACGCCGGATCGATCGAGTTTGTCCGCTCCGGGATGGATTCGCCGTGGCGAAGTCGGCGCTGCGCATTTGCCGTATCCTCTTTTCGTCATCAACCGCGGCGGCCAGGCCACCTATCACGGACCCGGACAGCTAATGGGTTATCCCATCATCGATCTGCGGCGGTGCGGTCAGGATTTGCACAGATATTTGCGCTGGCTCGAACAATCGCTCATGGATCTTCTTGCCAAATACGGGATTGCTGCTGCGCGCCGCGAATCGCTTACCGGAGTTTGGGTCGGCGACCGAAAAATTGCTTCCATTGGCGTAGGAGTTCGTCATTGGATCACCATGCACGGCTTCGCCTTGAATGTATGCGGCGATCTTTCGCCTTTTAATCACATCGTTCCCTGCGGCATTAATAATGTTGCGATGACATCCATCGAAAAGGAAACGGACACGCCAGTTTCCGTTTCCTGCATTGCCGCGTCACTTGAGAGGTTGGCGCCGAATCAGATTAGCGATTTGCGCGTTATTCGAAAGGCACAACCGATTAACGTTTAAGAAATAGAACTTTAGCAACAGAACCATGATCCTTCTTGAAGACAACGTTGGTGATATCATCGGAAAAGCGCAACGCGGTTTGGGAATTTCCGATTCCGAACTGGCAAAGAAAGCAGGCGTCGACCTGCAAACAATCCGTAAACTACGCGAAGGCGATTTTGATGAGGCGGCGCTGCTGCGCGTCGCACCGGTCCTGAATCTTGCCGCGGACCCGCTTTGCGAGCTGGCGAAGGGCGAATGGCGTCCGGAAAAAATCAATGAGCGCGATGGTTTCGCGCAATTCAACACGCGTTTTCACGATATGACCGTGAACGCCTATCTCGTCTGGGACCCGGCAAGTCGCGCCGCGGCGGTCTTCGATACGGGTGCCGATTGCAGTGAAATGGTGCGGTTTGCCAGCCGCCACAAATTGAACGTGCAACTGATTCTCCTTACCCATGCCCATCCGGACCACGTCGCAGACCTGCCGCGCCTGCGCGAGGAAACTGGCGCGGACGTTTTTGGGCCCGCTCGCGAACCTGTCTCCGGCGCGGAGCCCATCGACGAAGGAAAGCACTTTCACCTCGGGAATTTGGAGGTTGATACGCGACTGACCTGGGGCCATTCCCAGGGTGGAATGACATACGTCGTGACCGGCCTGGCGCGCCCCATCGCGATCGTGGGCGACTCGCTTTTTGCCGGATCGATGGGTGGCGGAAACGTTTCCTACCAGGACGCGCTACGAACTAATGTTGAGAAAATTCTCACATTGCCGAATGAAACGATCATTTGCCCGGGACACGGCCCGATGACAACCGTGGGCGAGGAGAAGCAGCACAATCCGTTTTTCGCCGGCAAAGTTTAAGAGCCAAGATTTCAGTTTTAATAAGTCGGTAAAAGATAGTTCCTTATGAATATTGGTTTTGTTGGAGTGGGTCGCATGGGCGCGAACATGGCGCGCAGATTGAAGGATCGACAATTTCATGTCACGGCTGTTTACGACACGAATCGCGCGGTTGCTACGTCCCTTGCCACTGAGCTCGGCTGCGCCGCCGCCCAAGACTTGTCGGAAGTAACGGCAGAATCTGACGTGATTTTCACGGTCGTGACCGATGACCAGGCGATGCGAAACATCTTCGCAGGAGGCGGTGACAACTTGCTGGTTAACGCCCGCGGCAAGCTATTCATTAATTGCGCGACGATCTCGCCGCAGGTGCATGTGGAGATTGAAAAACTGGCGCACCAAGCTGGCGCACAAACGCTCGAAGCGTGCATGGCCTCGAGCATTCCCCAGGCGCGCGAAGGAAAGCTTTATTTGATGTGTGGTGGAACAGAAGACGCATTCCGCAAGGCCGAACCGATTTTAAAGGAGATTGGTTCGGAAGTGCGCTTCATCGGCAACGCTGGCGAAGCCGCAAAGGTGAAGGCGCTCGTCAACATGGTGATGAATATCAACACCGCGGGATTGGCGGAGGGATTGGCACTCGGCGCGGCGCTCGGTCTGGATTTGGAAATGCTGAGAAAGGTTTTTTCGCAAACAGGCGCGGCCTCCCGCGTGCTGGAAACGGACGGCGAAGATATGCAAAACCGCGAGCACAGCTGCTTTTTCTCCGCGGCGCATGCTGCCAAAGATAGCGGGATCGCTGTCGAGCTCGGGCGCAGCCTTAGGCTCGACCTACCGCTCGCGCGCTCGACCAAGGAACAATACGATCGCATGGTGGCGGAAGGCCTGGGCGAGATTGATAAATCGGGGATCGCCGAGCTCACCTTCAAAGATCGGCATAAACATTCCCGTGATCGCATCTGACTTATTCGTTGTCGAGCTCCGCACTCGAACATGTATGCCGGCATCGATGACTCCGGCTGGCGGTGTGCGGTAAATCTCTAGGAGTGTGCATCTTATAGTCAAGATCTCAGTTGTGCAGCGGGTGCTGTCAATTCGCCAATAGTCGGAACATTTTACGTTCATTAGAACTCTCTGCCGCCCTTTCCGGATAGGAATGTGACAGGATACCAAAAGGGGTGGCACGAAGCGCATGCCCCTTCGAACGATCAAGCGCCAACTATCCCGACGACAAACGTTCGGTCGAGGCGGCGACACACAAGTCTTCTCAGGGACTTGAACAATCAAAATGAAAATTAAGAACACAATTCTATTGACGCGAAGTTCGACAGCTCGTTCTTAAAAACCATCACAACTTTGCTGATCGATCTGTTATCGATCGATAAGTTGTAGCTTGTGCGGCTTGTACGCACTCAAAGGACGGCGCTGTGTTAGAATATCGAGTGAGGGCGTGCCTGCAGCTCTTCGCCGTTCGATTCTATTGGTCTGTTACGGAACAAGTGGTCTGCGAAACCAATTACCGCCAGCAGCCTGTGTTTTCAAAGAGACAAAAAGAAAATTTGACCTTTTACAGGAACTTTGGCGAGTAGCTTCCGGATAAAGACCTAGAGCATAGTTCAAATGCGAATAAGGGACTTCCGCGTCTATGCGGAAGAGCCAAGCCCACAAGCCTCGTCGGACAACTTAACACCGGTGTAACAAACCGGAGGCTACGAGCCTTAAACGAACGCTAGAGTTGTCTAGCTTACTCGTAAAAGGGAATGGAATGAGACTGCCTTGAAACAGCAGTCGGTCCTATTGCCTGGAAACGTTCATGCCGTTTAACTCCATAACACGGCTGACGTTCCAGAATAAGATCGACTAACACACGACTCTTTTTCGAGAACCTGGTGGCTCGGTTTCCGGATAAACACCTAAGCAATGAAAAACATCTCGTGCCTTTGCGTGACGCAATAAGGCTTCTTCCACGACAACAACATGAAAACCAATCTTCTAAGACAAATAGCAACTGCACTGGCCATTCTGGTGGCCTTGGCGCCAGCTGCACCGCTGGAAGCAGCGAAACATCGAAGGCAACGCAAAAGCAACGGTCACATTTCCGCAGCAAAAATAGATGCGATAATTGCCAGGTTTACACACGACGAACTGGCTTCCTTTCCGAAGGGAGCATTAGGCGCAAACATCATTCTTTCTGAAGAACAATTTAGAGGGAACGGATTAAGAACGGCGCTGGGGCAGGCAGCTACCAAAGCGGAGAACGCGATTGCGCGCTGGCCACAAGCTATTGCACTACCCGAAGCAATGGCCCATCTGCCTAACCAAATCCCCGGCCTGGCGATTACCAAGCGCAAACAGCATGATGGTTCATCTTATTTTGCCGGAACCTTTACTACACCGGAAGGATGCGTGTTTTGCTGGACGAGGACGGTTGTCTTCGTAAAAGATCCTTGGTACATCGTTCGTTTTACAATCGAAAAATGCAAGGATTGTCCACCGCCACCGCCTCCAACGCCCACTCCGACACCACATACTCCAACACCCACTCCGACACCACATACTCCGACGCCTACTCCGACACCGCATTCTCCCACGCCGACACCAACACCGCGACCGCCGAGACCTACCCCTACCCCGACACCCGATCCAACTCCGACTCCAACGGCTACGGCAACGCCAACAGCTACTGCCACACCGACAGCGACTCCAACGGCTACGGCAACACCGACAGCTACCGCTACACCGACGGCGACAGCGACACCAACAGCTACTGCTACTGCTACACCAACGGCGACAGCGACACCAACAGCTACTGCTACTGCTACACCAACGGCGACAGCAACACCAACAGCTACT
>DATHHK010000139.1:0-6914 GCA_035317225.1 Candidatus Udaeobacter sp.
ACTTGAATGCGATGACTTTCTTGTCCTTGCGCTGTTCCAGAACTTCAGCGGTGACTTTTGCCCCGGATATCAGAGGACTCCCGTACGTCACGTCTTTTCCGTCGGCAAACATTAACACTTCGCCGAAGGTCGCGGTCTTGCCGGGATCAACATCCAGAAGGTCGACATCGATCGTATCTCCTTCAGCGATTTGAAACTGCCTGCCGCCAGTTTTGATAATTGCGTAAGCCATGAGTCGGAAAAAAGCCGGCCAAAGTTCCACAGATGGGTCCGTTTGACAAGCGGAAAGCTTGATCGGTGCGAGATGCCTGGCCAGCTAGGCTGCCGCTTCTTCGGTCGCGCCAACAAGTTCTCTATACAGGTCTTCGTAGCTTCGCGCGGATGCGTCCCAGGAAAAATTGCGCGCCATCGCCCGTTTCATCAGCTCGGTCCAGAGATTCCGCTCGCAAAAGGTTTGCCGCGCGCGCTTAATCGCGTCCCAGAAAGCTTCGCTTGAATATTCGTAACAAAGGAAACCATAACCGCTGTCCGAGGTCGGATCGTAGTCCTCGATGATCTGGTGAATTCCGCCTGTCGCGCGCGCGACCGGAAGAGCGCCGTACTTCAGGTTATACATCGCGCTCAAACCAGCCGGCTCAAACCGCGACGGAATCAGGCTGATGTCCATGCCTGCCTCGATCAAGTGCGCTAGCTTCGCATCGTAATCTTTTTGATATGCAAATTTCGTCGGAAATTTTCTGGCTGCGACCGCGAGGGAAGTTTCGTAAGCGGGATCGCCTTCCCCGAGGGTGATCAAGCGCACATCATCCCACAAGAGTCGATCGAGGAGCGGCACCAGAATTTCGAAACCTTTTTCCTGAACCACGCGGGTCACCATACCGAGGACCGGCCCCTGGGGCCCAGATGCAAGATTCATCTCCTTTAGCAATGCATCACGGCAAATCTGTTTTCCGCGAAGCCGTTTTTCATCGTAGCGCGCTGGTAACAAACGATCCGACGCTGGATTCCAAACCTTGTAATCTGCGCCATCTAAAATGGCGCTTAGGCGATGCGCATTTTCGCGCAATACCCCATCGAGCCCGCAGCCGCCCAATGGCTTCAGAATTTCGCGCCGGTAATATTCGCTTACGGTTGTGATCTTATCGGCGTACAGAATTCCGCCCTTGAGAAAATTCAGCCGTCCGAAGAATTCGACTCCATGCAACGAAAAAAATCGCTCCGGCAAATTCGTAAGGCCGAAATCGAGTCCCCAAAAACTGCCTTGATCAGCGACATGATGAATGGTCAACACAGTTTTGAACGGCAGGCCTTGCGCGTACACAAACACCGGCACCAGCGCCGCCGGCCAATCGTGCACGTGCAGAATTTGTATTTGCGGCGTTAGCCGGCGAGATAACTCCAGCGCCGCCTTGCAAAAAAAGATAAATCGCGAGGCGTTATCCTCGTAGGGTTTGCCGCGTTCGCCGTAAATTCCATCTCGATCAAAAAATTCATCGCAGCGAACCAGGTACAACTGCACGCCACTGGCACTTCGCCCCTCGAGATACCGGGCAGGATAAACTTTGTCTCCCACCTGCACATCGACAGCGATTCCCGTGTTCTTTTTCTTGAATGCGCGGTTCTCTCGAATCTCCCGGTAGAATGGAAGCACCACACAGACATCGTGGCCTAGGGCGCGCAGCGCAGTCGGCAGTGCGTCCATCACATCGATCAGCGCCCCCGTTCGCTGCAGCGGTGGCCCTTCGGCGCTAATCATAAGGATTCTCATTCGATGTTAACCTTTCTCGCTCGGCGCGTATTCTCGCTTCACCCACTCGAGTGCTTCCTCCCGAGTGCGCAACCTTCCCTCAAGTTGACGCGTCTCGACCGCTTCAAGAATCTCTCCAAACTTTGGGCCCGGCCTGAACCCGAAAGCGATCAGATCGTCCCCGCGTACGAGTGGCGGCGGAATAATTGGTTCGTTAGCAAACTCTTCACGTTTGCGAAGAAGAAATTCGTAGTTGTCGAGCATGCAATGGCTGCCCTGGCAATCAACCCGATGCAGCTCGAGCTCGTCTTCAAAGGTTGGCCGCGCCATGAAGCGCTTCAATTTTGCCACGCGCATCTGGGGCGTGTCCTTAAAAACCATGTGCTGCCGCACCATCTCGACAGTGGCCTCAATTTCAGCGCCGGAAAAGCGCAAACGCCGCATGATCTCTTCGGTCATTTCAGCACCGAGACGATCATGCCCGCTGAAACGAATTCGCCCTGTTTCATCCACGGTTGCCGTACGCGGCTTGGCAACGTCATGAAACAAAACTGCAAAAACGAGCGGGACAGAAACTTTCTCCGGCAAAAAATCCAGCATTAATCGTGTGTGCACGAAAACGTCGCCCTCAGGATGAAATTGCTCGGGTTGTTCGCAGCCTTTCATTGCCTCAATCTCAGGCAGAATGACACGCATCAGTCCACTTGCATCGAGCAAGTCCCAGCCACGCCCGCGTTTCGGTGAGAGAAAAATCCGCACGAGTTCATCCCGAATTCGTTCCGCGCTGATCTCATGGATTGAGGCACCATTGGCCACAAGGGCGTCCCATGTTTTTGCATCGATCCGATAATCGAGCGCCGTCGCGAACCGCACGGCGCGCAGCATTCGCAAGCGATCCTCCGCGAAGCGCTGCGCGGGGTCGCCGATAGCTCGCACCAATTTCGCAGCGATATCGGCGCGGCCAGCAACAAAATCAATCACTTCTTCGGCAACCGGGTCGTAAAACATTCCATTAATTGTGAAATCCCGGCGTTGGGCATCCTCTTCGGGCGATGAAAAATGAACTGCGGTTGGATGCCGTCCGTCGATGTAGGCTTCGTCTGACCGAAATGTTGCCACCTCAAACTGAAAATCGTTTTCCAGAACGATGATCACGCCAAAATGCGCGCCAACTGCGTAGGTCCGTGGAAAAAGCTCCTGCACCACTTCCGGACGCGCATCGGTGGCGATGTCGTAGTCCTTTGGCGCCAAACCGCGAACCATGTCACGCACGCAACCGCCTGCGAAGTACGCGATGTGACCGTTTTCGCGTAAACGCGTGACAATTTTGCGTGCGGTCCTTTCCACGCTTGACGGCTCCACAAGAGCACTGTAGCCGCTCCGCTGGGCGAAGCGCAACGCGCGCCAAGGAGTAGCTCGGGTATCCCTTGCCTTACTCGGCTGGTAGGCTTCCAGCCTGCCAACGTCACCAGGCAACATGCTCGCCGGCCAAGACAGCCAGAGGTTATCCTTCAACCTCAGTGCTCTTCTGCATCCAAAACGAATGAATAATAAACAGTACCACCGCAACTGAGATGCAGGAGTCAGCGACATTAAAGGCTGGCCACGGATGCGCGTATGGGACATGCAAATCGACCAGGAGAAAATCGATCACGTGCCCATAAAGAAGCCGATCAGTAAGATTTCCCAGGATCCCGGCGAGAAGAAGCGCCAGAGAAAGATCACGCCAATGATCAACTGCTCGCGCGCGCAGGAGGAGGCCCAGAACAACCACAAGCGCAACAGATGAAATGGCGATGAAGAAAGTATTGTTGCCTCTGAAGGATCCAAACGCTGCACCGTTATTGGTCACGTAAACGAGACTGAAGAAATCGGCGACCAGAACGCGCGGCTCGTCAGGACTGATGAACCGCAAAACCATCTGTTTGGTGAACTGGTCGAGCGCGTAGAGCGGAAGTGAGAGAAACAAAATAAAGCGCATGCCGATCTCAAGATACCGCTTTTGTGACTACGCTTTCGCATCGATCACATAAATCGGGATACTCTTTGCTCATGCCGACGGCTGGCCGATGACGCCAACAACGGGCACATTTTTTATACGCTGTCTTGGTGACAAACGCGCCCGCTTCCTCCGACTGGCGGATCGTCAAATCGCTCAGAATAAAGAATTCCTCCAGCTCTTCCTTGCTGATCTTCGTCGTGACATCGGAGTTTGAATGCAACACCACCGCTGCCTCGAGAGCATTCCCGACTAACTTTTGCTGCCGTGCCTGCTCAATCGCCTGACCGATTACACCGCGTAATTTTAGAAGCTCCGCAACCTGATCGCTTGCCTCGCGCCCTCGATAGTCTACCTGCGGAAATTCCTGCAGATGAACTGAACCCGAGGCCGAATGTCGCCACGACTCCTCGGCGGTGAAAACGAGAACCGGCGCGAGCAATCGGCACAGAGCGCCGAATATTTCATGCATGACTGTTTGCGTTGCCCGACGGCGAGCTGAATCTGTTGCGTCGCAGTACATCCGGTCCTTGGTGATGTCGATATAGAGGCTGCTTAAATCGACTGCACAAAACTGATTGAGCACGTGATAGACCTTGTGGAACTCGAACGCTTCATATGCTGATCGGCAATTAGCGATCACGTCGTTCAAACGCTCTAACATCCAGCGATCGACGAGCGCGGGAGCAGGTTCTGTCTTCTGCCCGCGGCGGTCAGCGACCGTGGCTACAGGAAAATCATAAAGATTTCCGATTAAAATGCGCAGCGTGTTCCGAATCCGGCGATAGGTGTCGCTCAGACGGGTGAAAATCTCCTCGGAAAAGGGAACGTCGGCGGTGTAATCGATACTGCTCGCCCACAGTCGGACGAGGTCCGCGCCGTGTTCATTTACAAAATGGCCGGCGTCTACCGGCTTCTCGTAAGCGCTGGATTTGGAAATTTTCTTTCCGTCGCGGTCGACAACAAATCCATGTGTAACGCAAGCCTTGTATGGAGCGCGATTATTCAGCGCGATACTGGTCATCAACGATGATTGAAACCAGCCGCGGTGCTGATCGGTCGCCTCTAGATACATGTCGGCCGGATCGCGCAGCTCCGGGTGTAGCGCGCAAACTGCCTTGTGCGAAACGCCGCTGTCGATCCAAACATCGATCGTATCATTGCGTTTTGTTGTAGCGGGTGGCAGACCAAGTTTTTCGGCAAGATCGGCATCGTCCAATTCAAACCAAATATTCGAGCCCCGCTCGGCAACAAGATCGGCGAGCTTTCGGATAATTTTTGCGTCGAGAATTGCTTCTCCGTCCTTCGAATAGAAAACAGGCAGCGGCACACCCCAGCTTCGTTGGCGCGAAATCACCCAGTCGGGGCGAGATTCAACAGTTCCTGCGATGCGATTTTCGCCCCACGCTGGAATCCATTTCACTTCGTTGTGGATGGCCTTAAGCGCCCTGCCACGCAGCTCATCGATCCGAATGAAGAACTGCTCGACATTACGAAAGATGATCGGTGTCTTCGAGCGCCAGCAGTAAGGGTATGAGTGATGAAAATTCAGTGCGCCGAGCAACATCCTCCGCTCTCGCAGCAAATTGATGATGTCCGCGTTGGCATCGAACACATATTTCCCAGTGAGACTTGGCAAACTGGCTTCATCGGTAAAGCGTCCGTGATCGTCCACCGGAGACAGAATCTCCAAACCGTTGGCCCTGCCTAACCGGTAATCGTCCTCGCCGTGACCGGGGGCGATGTGCACCAGGCCTGTGCCGGTATCCATGGTGACGAAATCGGCGGCGAGTATGGCTGATTTTCGGTCGAGAAATGGATGTTGCGCCTGAAGCCCGACCAGCTGTTTGCCAACACGAAAAATCGATTCTTCCGGGGCAACAAAACCAGTTTGCTGAATAAACTGTTCGCGAAGCTTGCGAGCAACGATCACTCTCTCGTCCTGATTACTCAAAATTTCATATTCGGCGTCCGGATCCACTGCGATCGCGAGATTTGCCGGCAATGTCCATGGTGTGGTTGTCCAAATCGCAACGCTGACTGGTTTGTCAGTTGGTAAACCGATCTTCGCCACTTGATCGGGAACAAGGGAAAATCGCGCGTAGACCGCGGTGTCGTCGCGGTCCTGGTATTCTACTTCAGCTTCGGCCAGAGCGGTTTGTGCCCCTGTGCTCCAAAAAACCGGCTTCTTCGATTGGTAAACGAGACCCTCCTCGACGAATACAGCGAAAGCCCGCAAGATTTCTGCCTCATATTTGGGGTCCATCGTCAGATACGGATTCTCCCAATCGCCGAAGACCCCCAGTCGTTTGAATTGTTCGCGCTGGATGTCGACGAACTTCCTCGCAAACGCTTCCGATCTTTTGCGAATCTCGAGCGGGGAAAGGCCGCGCGATTCCTTCACCACCTTGTATTCGATGGGCAGGCCGTGACAATCCCAGCCTGGCACATACGGCGCGCGCTTGCCCAGCATTGTCTGCGATTTCACCACGAAATCTTTAAGAATTTTGTTGAGCGCGGTGCCCATGTGCACGTCTCCGTTTGCAAATGGCGGCCCATCATGCAGGACAAATAATTCCCTACCCTCTCGCGACTTCTGAATCTGCCGGTAGAGTCGGGTCTCCTCCCACGCTCGAAGCATTTCCGGCTCGCGCGCGGCGAGGTTTGCCTTCATCGGAAACTCCGTGCGTGGCAAATTAAGAGTATTTTTATAGTTCTGACTCATGGCAGAGCGGGCGAGGCTACGTAACATCCGCCATCGCGCAAATCAACGCACGCATCGAAACATGCAGTCGGAACGCGTGGCGCGTAACAGTTTGTAGAGGTAACTTTCCGCGCTATGCCAACGCCTGAGAAATCGAAGGACACCTTGCGTATCTTCGTTCTGGCCGACACCCACAATCGTTTGCCGGAAGCCGTTAGAGAAATCGCCAAGGACGCTGGTGAAATCTGGCACCTGGGCGACGTTTGCACGGAGACAATTCTCGACGAGCTCCGCGCGATTGGGCCTCAAGTCACTGTCGTGCGAGGAAATTGCGACAGCAATTACGAATGGCCATTGGTTGTCGATCTTGCGCGAGGCGGATTGAAATTCCGTCTCCAACATATACCGCCCGACCATTGGCCAGATGACGTTGATCTTGTCTTGCACGGGCACACGCACGTTCC
>DATHHK010000140.1:0-2735 GCA_035317225.1 Candidatus Udaeobacter sp.
GGCCCTCCAATCTGATGAAAATCCCAAACGCGGATTATCTTGAGCGTACCGGGAGCGAAAATCTTGGCGCGCGGCTCTGGCGTTTGCCGCCGAAGAGCGCGAACACGCTCCACAAACACATTTGCGCGGAGGAGTTTTATTTCGTGCTGGAAGGCGTGGGCCGCATGCGCGTCGGGGACAAAACGTTGACCGTGCCGAAAAACGGCGGCGTGCTGGTCGGTCCCAGCGAGTTGCGTCAGGTATTCAACGACACTGACTCGGAGGTACTTTGGCTCATTGTCGCTGCGCCGGAGGAAACTGAGTTTCTGCCTGGCTCAAAGACCAAACCGGATATGTCGCTCATTTACCCGGTCGACCCCAAACAGTTGCCAAAGGAATTGCCTGGCGGTGAGTGGCCGCCGAAAGGTTAACCTTCGGCGACGTGCTTTAGTTGCTACTGTTTCACGGCGAGCTGCGAATTCGCGTTCGCAATCGGTTCGTAAAATCGCAAGCCCTCGATATCGCTTCCGATCTCACGCAGCGGGTAGATGCCTTTTGCTGAGCCTCCGCCCGGATCTTGCACCAGATAGTCAAACCCATCCTTGCCGGCGATCACAACAAAATGCGTGATGCCGCTGGAAAGCCGCACGCGTACGATGACGGGATTTCCGCGAGAAAGATTTGAGTCGATGAGCTGATACGACGGCAGGTCTTCATACACATGACGCACGCGATCGGGCGCAAACCAGGCAGCGCGGTCCCAATAAAGCCATCCTTGCTCGGTGTATCCGCCAACGTTCGTTAGAAACCAGTTTAAGTGCTGCGGATCGACATCGATTCCGTAAAACTTAAACACCATAGCCGCGGAGGACACCGCACAGCCTGCGCCGCCCAGCGTGCCATTGGCTTCAACTCCCCCCAGCGGATCGTCGCTCCATTTCTCATCTCCCTGGCGAAATGACGGCACTGCTAACTCGGTGCGATAAAAAAAATAACGGCCGCCCCACGGCGAAAGTTTTCGTTTCCATGTCCAATCAATCTGCAAGGCCGCGCCAGCGACGACCAAAAGAAGAACGAGCGTGAAAATGACGAAAGGCCATCGAAGTTTCAAAGCACTAAACTGTACACGCGACCGTTCGCTCGCGAAAGTATTCGGCGCGTTAAATCATTACCGTCCGGCGCGGAAAGGCGAAACGACTAGTGGATCGAGACTGGTGTCCCAAATTTGACGCGCTCCGCCAGACGAACCACGTCCCAGTTCGCCAGTCGGATGCAGCCGTGGCTTGCGGAATGTCCTATGGAATCGGGACTAGCTGTGCCGTGGATGCCGATTCCTTTTTTGTTGAGCGCGATCCAGAGAACGCCCACCGGATTTCGAGGCCCAGGCTGCAACATGAAGAAATTCCCGCTTCGTTCCCCGTGTTTTAGCATTTTTTCGTCGTAACGAAACCGCGGCCACTTGGCTACCCCTTTCACTTTCCAATCCCCAATGGGCGAAACGGTCTGCGCAGATCCCACTGTGACCGGGTAAGCCGCGATCAATTTATCGCCTTGGAAGACCCCAAGCATGTTCGTTTTCGTATCGATTTTTAAGGACGTCGACGGCGATGCTGCCGGGCTCGCAGGTGGATTTTGAGAAGGTTCCGATTGTTCCGCTGGCGTCTTGTCCGGTTTATCAGGAAGTTCGTTAACAGCTGGTGCGTTAATCTCGCTGCCCGGCTTGATTTCTTTGACTTCTCCTAACTCGAATGGCTGAACATTAGGGACTCGCAATTGATCGCCTGGCTTGATCGACTTGGTCTTGCCGAGATTGAGCTGCTCCAAAAAATGAACGTCGCAGTGAAATTTTTCTGTGATTGCGTCGGCTGGGTTGCGATACAAAAGCGCTTTTAACTTCGCCTGTTCTTTTGGAGAGCCCGGCAAGTTTCCTACATTCTGCAGGTCCGCTTGCGTCACGGAGTAGGTGATGAAGACCGGTTCGACGCTGGAAAGATCGAGGCCGTTGGTATTGGGAGCGACGTTGCTTTTAGCGTCAGATGGAGGCAACTGCGGCTGTTCGCCGCGAGACTGCCGATAAAGCGCAAGAGCTTTCCAGGTGAATTCGTTATAGCGCCCGTCAATTTTGCCCGGACTAAAGTTCGAACGGTCGAGAAAAATTTGCAGACGCGCGGCCGCCTCGATCTCGGCCGAAGATTGCTGTTCTTTGTGGTGGGCCTTGTTCCGCGGATGTTTTCGGGCTGCGACTCGCAGAGGCAGACTCGCAAACAAGAGTCCCATGGCGAAAAAACTGACCCAGCGATGAATCCTCACGAAAATCGTTCGCGAGCGCACACGAGCCCGGCTGTATTTGGTGCACTGAGCGCTTAAGGGCGGAAAGTTGAGTATTGATGGTTGAGAGAATACTTCGTCCGCGCATAGTGTGTGCCATGCAAAAAGCGCGTGAACTTCGGCTCGCGAAGCGCATGGCGCGTCTCGGCACGGAGACCGCTTTCGAAGTACTGGTGAAGGCGCGGGGGCTGGAAGCAAAGGGGCGGGACATCATTCATCTCGAGATTGGAGAACCTGATTTCGATACTCCGTCCAACATCATCGACGCGGCATGCGACGCGCTGCATAAGAGCTTCACTCATTACGGTCCGTCCGCCGGTTTGCCCCAGCTGCGCGAGGTGATCGCGCAACACGTGAGTGAGACGCGCCGGGTCAACGTCACACCGGAAGAAGTAGTCATCGTCCCCGGTGGCAAACCCATCATTTTC
>DATHHK010000141.1:0-3140 GCA_035317225.1 Candidatus Udaeobacter sp.
TGTTCACGGTAATTTCCACTGTGTATTTGGAGTCACATGAAGCGCAAATATGAAGGGAACTTCAAGCGCGTGTTGTGCGTTTGCTCAGCCGGTATATTGCGCAGTGCAACCATTGCATGGGTATTGAGTAACGAGCCTTACCGTTGCAACACCAGGGCGGTAGGATTGGGCAATTACGCATTGATACGCGTGACTCCTCAACTGCTCCAATGGGCAGATGAAATCGTTTGCGCCGACAAGGAGCAGTTCGACGCGATCACTCGCATGACGAATAAGCCTGTCCACTGTCTACATATTCCGGACGAACACGACTTTCGTTCCCCCGAGTTGGTGTCGGCGATAGAGACAGCACTCAAACGGTTACCAATTCGCGGCACAGCTCCCGCGAACGCTGCCAGCAGCCACCTGAGAAAGCCAACTAATTGCAAGGACAGGGAACGCGGCGTCAATTCTTGACTCGTTCAGTCCTATGCGTTCGTCTCCAATCTAACAGGTGCGCGGAGGCTTTGGGTCGGTCGGACGCGGCGGCATAGGCAGCGGTTCTGGTGTTCCAGGCGGTATCGGTGTTGGTGGCTTCGGCGGAGTAGGGTCGGGTTCGTTTGGGAGTGGCGGTGTCGGTGTTGTTTGCATAAGGATTCCAGTAATCAATTCTACTGTTCTCTAAAATCACCGTTGTGCTCGTGCGCTTCAAGCACATCACCAGCTTCATCATAAACGCGAATCACGAATGGGTGCGAGCCGGAGTAAGACTTCGCCTGATTCACGGCGGCAGCAGCGTCGACGAAGCCCCCACTGCATCCTAAGGGCAACACATTTGAGATAAGGTCGAACGTCCGGTGGTGCTTAGACGGGCGAATTTCGCAAACATGCTTAACGCTTTCCATATCAAAACTGCGCCTTCTGCAGACCTCCACAGGGCACCGCTATCGCTCGAACACCTTCTTCAGGTCCGTCACCCGCCACGGCGTGATTCACGTTTTCGAGAATGCGCTCGATGTGACCGAGAGGCACGAGCGGGCGGACGCCTTTTGCGAACCTTAACTTTATTTTTCTTCGTGCTGCCACCTTTATCGGGATCCATCTCGTTCATCATTGAACGAAACCAATCCAAAAGGGCTTCGTAGTCCATGCTCGTCAAGACGCCGAACCAGGATCGTGCCGAATCATTCGGCATTTTGGAAGCGGAATCATTCGCGGGTGACTCTTTCAGACTCAAGAAACGCAGTCAGCTTTTCATCCGGCACGCACAACGAAACGCTTCTGGTCATTAGTCGAAATTCCGGGTATCGCCATATGCCTCGCCGAGCGGAGAAACATGGTATTGCGGTGCTTCCAGGATGGCTTCCTTAGTCACGTTCACGAATACCTTGGATTCCTCGTAACTGATCCGGTCGATATGCTTCGGTGAAATCACGATCTCCTTGTGGGCATACCAATGGCCGGTCTCCACAACCAGGTGACAAATCGCCCAACTCTTGTCGTCCATGATAAAATCAATGACGTGGCCGATCGCTCCTTCGCAGGTTTTGATGGGGTAGCCGTTAAGTGCCTGTGTGCTTTGCAGATGAAGATCGTCGCTTCCTGGCTCACTCGGCATAAGTGGCGGCGGAGGAGGAGCCTCTGGGAAACCGCCCGCGCCCCACGTTTCGCACCCGTCCCAGTATGCTTGATATTGTAGCGAGACTGGCTTGTGCGACTCAATCGCGGGACTGTTTTCAATCTGTTGTCGAGTCAGATTCACGGGGAGGCAGTCGGCGTCTTGAGGCAGGTTTCCGAAAGCATGAGGAGGAATCAGCACCAAGCGGCCCGATAGCCATGAACCTGTGTCCGCGACAACATAGCGGATAGCCCATTGTTGATCATTAAAATAGAAGTCCTTCACATGGCCGATGTCGCCGTCAGAGGCGCCGAGCTTTTTTCCGTAAAGCTGCCTAAGGCTTCGCAACATAACTTTATCCTTTCTGAAGAAAGGTTTGATCTATCCAGACCGTGCGACCAGATACTTGAATTCGCAAGCGCCGGGTCGTCGCCGCGATGTGCGTCTGCAATCCAGATCGTTCGTCCTTCGGAATCGATGGCTGAGACCCAGCCCAAACTCCAACCGGCTTTGCTGAGCTTGTCAGCGATGATTTCCCAGCATTTCATTGGATCACTTCGATTTTCATGACCGGATGAATTTCCCACACCGCGCCCGATTATAACTTGCCCAGGCCACCCCCGCATGGGAGGGTTTTTTTGTAGCTTTTCCCATGAAAGTTCTCGCTCTGTTCTTGGTGTTTTTCGTATCAGCATCAATCGCATCGGCGCAACCGGTTGTTGTTATTGTTCGGCACGCGGAGAAGGCTGCCAACGGTGGTAATGATCCGGATTTATCTTCGGCTGGTCGTACCCGAGCTGACGCGCTTGCACGCATTCTGAAGGACTCGGGCATTACGGCGATTTTCACCAGCCAATTCAAGCGTACCCAGGAAACCGCGGCGCCGACCGTGACAGCAGCTCACGTGACGCCAACGGTGGTTGCGGCGAAAGATACGGCCGCGCTCGTTGCGAAATTGCATCAGCTAAACGGAAACGCGCTAGTCGTTGCACATGGCGACACGATTCCGAACATCATCAAAGCGCTTGGAGTCAACAGCACGATCAACATTCCTGACGTGGATTACTCGGAGTTATTAATCGTCACGCTGGGGGATAAGCCCCAGCTGCTTCGGCTGCATTATCCTGATGGTGAGCGGAGTCGATAGTGTTGATCGTACCGAAGTGGACGATCGCCAGGCCGTGAGATTGTCAGCGATCATTTCCCAGCATCTCCTATACACGAGCGGGCGAGTAGTCTAAAACTTAAGTCGCAGCCATGTAGAGGTTCAGTGTCTGATCGGCGTTCGGATGCAGGGGAGCGAGGAGAGCCGCAGCCACCGACCCCCGCTCGTGGCTTATCTCTTTCTCGTTAGACGCTAAGATCGGATCAGCATTCGACGACCTCTACACACGTTTACGAGATTCGGCCACGAGCCGACAAACGCGGTGTCGATCTAATCAGTGATGCGATTCCCTACAGTCCGTTGTGGTATCGCGGGCCAAACGCAATCAGGGATGCAATCGACCATGCAAAGCTTCGCAGCCGCTCACATGACCGCAGT
>DATHHK010000142.1:0-3415 GCA_035317225.1 Candidatus Udaeobacter sp.
CCTATACCGATCGGGCGGAGCGAGGGTTGCTAAGGAAGATTGCGTTTCAAGGCGCTGTTGTCGCAGATGTCGGCGCTAACATCGGAATTTATTCGCAGTTTCTTTCCCGCTGTGTTCGCCCCACCGGCCTGGTTCATTCGTTCGAACCTTCGCCCGACAATTTCAAGCGTTTGTCTGCGGCTACACATGATCTTTCAAACGTCCGACTCACTCAGGCTGCGGTTGGAGAGCGGAGCGGCGAGTGCAAGCTTTACGTTTCAGACAAGCTAAACGTCGATCATAGGGCGTACAAGGCCGATGGTGATTCACGCCGCGCTGTTCCAACTGACATGGTCGCGCTCGACGATTACTTCAAACCCGGCCAACGCGTCGATCTCATCAAGATGGATATTCAAGGATACGAGCTTCATGCGTTACGCGGCGCGCAGCGCGTGCTACAGGAAAATCGGGACATCAATCTCTTGCTCGAGTTTTGGCCTGCTGGCTTGGAGCAGGCGGGCGTCGGATGGGGAGAACTTGTCGAGCTGCTTCAGGGCTTAAATATGAATCTTACCCTGGTGAGAACCCACGGTTTGGTTCCCTTCGATGCGCGGGATATTCGAAACGATATCTCCTGGTACGTGAACGTTTTCGCCCATCGTACACGCGGTCAGACGCAGAATTGAGCGGAGTAAATTATCGTCGAGTAATGCGCACAATTATCGTCACCGGATCCGCAGGATTGATCGGTTCGGAAACCGTAAAACGGTTCGCGAAAGAGGGGGCGCATGTTATTGGGATCGACAACGACATGCGCGCGCAATTCTTTGGCGCAGAAGCGTCGACGAAGAAGACGCGAGATGATCTAATCGCGAATATCCGCGGCTATGAGCATTACGATCTCGACATTCGGGACGCCCACCCAGTTGCCGAACTGTTCAAAACTTATTCCGGAAAAATTGATGCGATTGTGCATACGGCCTCACAACCATCACATGATTGGGCAGCCCGCGATCCTCAAACCGATTTTACGGTTAATGCAAATGGCACGTTGAACCTGCTCGAGGCGGCGAGAACATTCTCTCCCGAAGCGCCGTTCGTTTTTACTTCGACAAACAAAGTTTACGGCGACACGCCGAACCAGTTGCCACTGCAAGAATTGCAGACGCGGTGGGAAATCGAGCTAGGGCATGAATATGAGCAGGGAATCTCAGAAACCATGAGCATCGATTACAGCAAGCACTCGCTCTTTGGCGCATCCAAAGCGGCGGCCGATCTTTTGGTGCAGGAATATGGACGTTATTTTGGAATGCCGACTGTTTCTTTTCGCGGTGGCTGCCTCACAGGACCGGCACACGCTGGCACTGAGCTGCACGGTTTTCTTTCTTACCTGATGATGTGTACGGTAAGCGGCCGACCTTACCATGTGTTAGGCTACAAGGGGAAACAGGTTCGTGATAACATTCACAGCTTCGATTTGGTCGAAGCATTCGTCGAATTCATTCGCGCGCCGCGTAGCGGAGAAGTGTACAACATCGGTGGCAGCCGGCACAGTAACTGTTCGATGCTAGAAGCGATCGCCTTATGTGAGGAAATAAGTGGGCGCAAACTAACCTGGAACTATGACGAGACGAATCGGATAGGCGACCACATCTGGTGGATCAGCGACGTTAGAAAATTCCAGGAACACTATCCCACCTGGGAATTTCGCTACAGTTTGGGAGAAATCCTGGAAGAAATTCATCGCGCAGTCAGTGCTCGTCCAAAGTAACCCCAAGCCAACAATCGCCGGGGAAATGATTAGCTGCGCGGGACTAATGCGCGCGTTAAGATGAAGCGATCAGGTGAATGATTACTGCCTTGCACGCGGCGGCAGTTCTTTTGGGCCCTTCGAGCCGCTGCCATCGTGAGGAAGCATTTCCTTCGGAACATCATAAACCAAATACGAGTAGGCAATGTGATCCACGGGAGTAAAATGCTCTCTCAACCATCGGTACTCCTCAGGGGGGCGATTGACTCCAACCAGGGCGTTGACAGGCACAACAATTCGACCTGCCTGCGGTTTACGAGGATCTACAATCACTCCAGGATGACGGCGGAGATATTCGGTGAGATACCATTCGTTTCCGCGCCAATCCAGATTCGAGTCCGCAAGGTGTCGGTAGGCGAGTTTCCTGTCCGGAACGAATTCATTAAAATACGAGATAAAATGCGGATAGTACGAAAGAGCCGATATAGCAGCCCAGGCTACTAGAATTAGCGCGGCATATCGTCGGAGCTTGGACTCCGGGACGGCTAAAAATCTTCCGCAAAAAATTGTGGCCAGGGCAAATACAGGCAACACATAACGAATGCCGATCTGCGTGTTAAAGAAGAAGTTGAAATAGATCCAGTAAAGCAGAATCGGAACTAGCAAAAAAATCTCCTCTCGACGAAGTCCTGGCGCCGCTAGCCAGCCACGCCTTGAAAAGTATCCGACCAATGCCACCAAAAATATGATTTGCTTCGCAATCGGCACCTTGAAGAAGGCCGCGTAAAAGTAATACCCCGGGAACCCATGCAGCGTCCCGTCATGATGATTCACTCGAAGTTTCCCAGCCATGTAAATATTGCCCCAGGCTTCTCCCATCCTCTCCTCGATCTTGATGAGGTCCAAGCCTTGAACGTAAGACACGGGCAACGGGAGTGGAAGATTGCCGATGATCGGAGTTGCCTGAAGTTTTTTGAAAAATGGATCTCTAAAGGTGTAGCCCGACAACGGCGTTCCGATTCCGTCAAAGCCGAACCCCAGATTGATTGTTACAATACTTATGATGGCGAAGAACGTTATTACGATGAACCAGTGGCGCAGATTCAAGGTTCGGCTGTGTGAATGGTCAGGCTCCCCCCCTTCAGTTGCTGGCCTAGAACGACAATAAATCGCCGCAATCACCAAAAAGATTGGGTACAGGTAAATACACGAATATTTTGCGAGTTGGCTTAATCCGAGAGTCATTGCGCTAAGAAAGGCCCGTCCTTTGCCGCCTAACCTAAGAAAATGCCAAAAGTGGTAGAGCGCCATGGTCGTCATCAAGGCGGCCGGCAAGTCAGCCGTCACCAACTGGCCATGTGCCAGCAGATTGGGATCGAAGACGTAAAGACTCAGCGAGAGAAGAGCCCCGTTACGACCGTAGAGTTCATAACTCCACTTCAACACGTATAACGCCAGCAAAAGCGAAAAAGCAATGGTCGCGTACCGACCACGCTTGATCTGGCCGTTCCACGAAGTGTCGAGTGGAGCACCAGCCGTCTCGGCAAGGACAGCCAGATTCATGCTCGTCATGGCGTGAACACTTGAAAAAGGCATGAGGCTGGCGTTTAGCGCGCTGGTTCGTCGCGGAGTGCCCTCTAGCACGCGATAGCCGTACTGGTAGTGAAGAGGCTCATCGGTAGTAAG
>DATHHK010000143.1:0-2794 GCA_035317225.1 Candidatus Udaeobacter sp.
CGGATCGGAAACGTCGCTTCGAAAGGTGTGAATTTTTGGAAAGGCCGCTTTCGCACGGTCCATCTTAGCTTGATCGCGGCCCGTGATAAGAATCGTGTTACCAAGTGCCGTGAGTTGTTTGGTGAGTTCGTAACCGATGCCGCTGGCGCCGCCGGTGATCAAAATCGTATTGCTCATGAGTTTCATATTAAATCCCTCCCAAAAACAATTGTGTGCTGTTGCCGGGCGGTCTTCGAATAAACGCTGGGTAAGCTCATTCCACTTTGTAAACGCGGCCGGTTTGCGCCCCCAAAATAGAGCGTTTGTAGGCTTGTCCAACTTTCCAACCTTCGACCGGAATCATGCCGGTGAAGAACTGAGCAAATTGAGATTCGGACTCTTTTAGCATCGTGGGACTCACCAGATTGATACGCAATCCCGTAGGAAGCTCAATTGCGGCAGCCCGAACAAAACCTTCCAACGCGCCCGAGACGGTTGAAGCCGCGACGCCAGCGAAGATCGGGTCGTCATTGAGAATGCCCGAAACCAAAGTGAAGGATCCTTTTTCTTTGATGAACGGGATCGCCTCCTGAACCAGATTGATTTGACCCATGAGTTTGCTTCCCAATGAAAACTGCCACTTTTCAGCGGTCAGTTCCGAAAGCGGAGCAAATGCGACTTGGCCTGCTGCAATGGCCACGGCATCAAACGAGCCGACGGCTTGATAAAGCTTCCTGACACTCTCGCGGTTCTCGATCTCGACTTGGAATTGGAAATCGCCTGATTTGCGTCCAACCTTGACTATCTCATGGCCAGCACCCGCCAATGCCTTTTGAACCAGTTCGCCGATCTTTCCGTTTGCGCCAATCAAAATAATCTTCATAAAAACTCCATTCTTGTTTCTGATCTCAGGATTTATTTATTCCGCTTGAACACGTTTCTATTCCTAACAACTGGTGAACTCATATCTTTCCTTTCGTTTTCGGTTATGTTGTGTATCGATTAGTATAAAACTCGACGCTGGACAAACGCCGTGTCAAATGATTTATTTACCTATTGGTATGAAATTAGAAACTGCTGCGGCACCGCCTGGACGACCGCGCGCGTTCGATCCTGACGTGGCCCTGGATCGCGCGATGCACGTTTTTTGGGCCAAAGGTTACGAAGGCGCTTCACTCTCCAATCTCACCCGCGCCATGCGTATCAATCGACCAAGTCTTTACGCCGCCTTCGGCAACAAGGAGCAGCTCTTTCGGAAAGTTCTCGATCGATACATGGACGGGCCGGTCGCGTATTTTGGCAAAGCTCTGGCGGCACCGAAGGCGCGGGATGTGGTCGACGAAATATTCCTGGGCACGGCCAGGATGGCGGAAGATCCCAGGCTTCCAGCAGGATGCCTCATGGTTCAAGGCGCGTTGGCGTGCGGAGATGCGGCCGTTCGGAAGGAAGTAGCTGCGCGGCGGGTGGCGGCCGAAACTGTATTGCGTCGTCGCCTTCAACGAGCAAAGCGCGAAGGCGATCTACCGAAAAACTCTGACCCAGGCGAGCTCGCAGGTTACGTGATGACTGTCGTGCGCGGAATGGCAGTCCAGTCAGCTGGCGGCGCCAGTAGCGATCAACTGCGTCGAGTCGCGCAAATTGCCCTGCGCGCGTGGCCGACGCGTTAACTAAAACGACCCGCGAAACCACACGCTTGTAGCGACGACGCAGCTTGACATTACCCGGCGCGTCGAGCGACAAAGGAGCGCCGGATGAACTTTCTCAAACGCCGCTTCGCCCACGCTCCGGAGGGAGCGGCCGCGCTGTTCTTCATTCAGATTTTCTCGACGCTCGGCTTCGCCGTCCTCTACTCGACGCTAGTTCTCTACGCGACGAAGCATCTGCATCTCGGAGTAAAGGAGGCCACCACGTTGATGGGTGTGTTCGGCGCCTTCAACTACGGCCTGCACCTTTTCGGCGGTTACCTGGGCGGCCGTTTCCTTTCAAACCGCAAACTTTTTGTCGGGAGCATGGCGGTGCAGGTGATCGGCTGCGCCTGCATCGCGACCGGCACGCTCGCATTGTTCTACGTCGGCCTCGCCCTCTTCCTCACCGGCAGCGGTCTCAATGTTACTTGCATCAACATGATGCTCACGCAGCGCTTCACCCCGGAGGATCCGCGTCGCGAAGGAGCTTTCCTCTGGAACTACGCCGGAATGAATGTCGGCTTCTTCGTCGGGTTCAGCGCCGCCGGTTATTTCCAGGCGACCCAGAGTTACTCGAGCCTTTTCATCTTCGCCACGCTCGGCAATTTCGTCGCCATTATCCTCGCCCTGTCCATGTGGAAGACGCTGGCCGACCGCAATACACCGCTGCTTGAAGCGTCGCGAAAGCAGTTCCAGCTGCGCCAGCTTGTCGGTATCGGCATTCTCATCGGTCTAGTCCCCGTCGTGTGGTTCATGCTTCAGCGGCCCGGCAGCACCGAAACGATACTCAAGATGATCTGCGCCGCGGTCGCGCTCACGTTGATCTACCTCACGGTTCGTCACCAGGATCGACGCGAGCGGCGGAACATGACGGCTTACCTGATTCTGACCATCGGTTCGCTGATGTTCTGGTCGCTCTATCAGATGGCACCGAATGGGCTGATGCTGTTCGCGGTTCACAACGTCAACCTGATGGTCGGCAGCGTCCAGATTCAGCCGCAGTGGATTCAGAATATCAACACGGTCTGCATCGTGCTCGGCGGGCCGGTGTTCGCGGCGCTCTTTACCCGCATGCGGGCGCGCGGGTGGAGAATCGACATCCCGAAGCAGTTCGCGGCGTCGCTGCTCCT
>DATHHK010000144.1:0-23590 GCA_035317225.1 Candidatus Udaeobacter sp.
TGAACTTTGACGGTACAATTTCTGGCGTCGTTTATGCGCAACCGCTTTACATCGAAGGCGGCCCATGCGGCAGGGCAATGGTTATTGCCGTGACCCTATTGAACAATGTGTACGCGCTCGACGCCCTTGATGGCAGCATTATCTGGGAACGCAACGTTGGGCCGCCGGTGTCGGCCTCGGATCTCTGCAATCCCAAATTTGATCCTATGGGCATCATCGGCACGCCAATTGTCGATCTTCCCTCACGCGCGCTCTTTCTCGACACAATGACTACGCCCGACGGAGGAACGACCAAAAAACACCTGATCCTCTCCCTTGACGTGGACACCGGCGAGATCAATCCCGGCTGGCCGGTAGACGTAGAGGCGTCAGCTTCATACAACGGGATCAACTTCACTGCGGAGATCCAACAGCAACGACCGGCGCTGGGCATCGTGGGCAACATTCTTTATGTTGGATTTGGGAGCATGAGAGATGGCTGTGCCTTTCATGGCTGGCTCGTAGGCGTCCCGATTGACAATCCAGCCAGCGTAACAGCATGGGCTGCGGCCACCAATCCCGGCACTTTTGGCGGCGCAATATGGGGCGTCGGTGGTATCGCCAGTGATGGCATGAACCCCTTCGTCACGACAGGGAACACCAGAAACACCAACGGCGTTTGGGCTGACGGCGAAGCAGTCATTCGTTTCCAACCCGGCCCAATCTTCAGCGGATCGCCCAGTGATTACTGGGCGCCTCTGAACTGGCTGGATCTCGACTCCATAGACGCGGACCTGGGTAGCTGCGGTCCATTGCTGGTGGACGTGCCTGGTGCAACGCCTTCCCGTCTTGTGGTTGCAATGGGTAAGGACCGCCATGCGTATCTGGTTAATCGCGACAACCTTGGTGGTGTCAGCCAGCCTATAGCATCACCTCAGGTTGGCAACAGCCCTATCCTCCAGGCGGCTGTCACCTATCGCACCAATCAGGGCACCTATGTCGCTTTCCACGCCGAAGGCAGTAACCTTTCCGCTTTCCGCATTACTGCAGCCAATCCGCCCGCCATCGTCAACGCATGGACCATGAGTCAGAACGGTCGCGGTTCGCCCTTCGTAACTTCTACAGATGGCACCAATAACATGATTGTTTGGATAGTGGGTGCGGATGTTGGCGGCGATCAGCGATTGCACGGTTTCGATGGAGAGTCTGGCGCCGTTGTTTTTGCCGGCGGCGGACCGAACGAGTTAATGGAAGGCACGCATCGGTTTAATGCTGGCATTGCCGCTCGCGGGCGCATCTACATCGCCAACGACAACAAAGTATATGCCTTTGCCCTGCCGGGAGGAACGCCGACACCGACACCTACGTGCTCACCCACACCTACAGCCACAGCCACAGCCACCGCTACAGCTACAGCTACGTCCACGCCTACGGCCACACCTACATCCACACCAAGACCTATTCCAACACCTAGACCTCGCCCCAATCCGCCGCCTCGCCCCACACCACCACGACACTAGCGCGTTTGACAGAAAACAGCGCGTGTTTAGGGTTCGTGCCTGTGCGAGTGGTCGAACAGCGCGATTCGCGGTCAAAATGTCTTCCGGCGACCTGGGGCCATTTCAGTTTCGCTATCGACTATCCGCTCTCAGTAATTAACTCTCTGCAATGTTAGCGCTGATTTATCTGGGCTTAGCCATTTGTCTTGGTGATTTTCTCTGCCGGCGATTTTATCGATTTGTGTCTGTTCCGCATCGCTGTGCGACGGCCGTGCTCGTTGGGTTGCTGGTTAGCTCGTGGTTCACGTATTTGAGCGGACTGGCTTTTGCGCGCTTTTGGCGACCCCTCCTATGGGGCGATGCACTGTTCTTCCTGGCAGCAATCGGAGTACTATCCTGGCCCAGATGGAAACGCAAGATTTCGAAGACGATGCGGGACGAAACCGGGAATCACACTGCGGCCATCTTCTACTTGCCGCGCCCAAAAGGCTCAAGCTGGGCTGACTGGGCGCTTATCCTTGTGTACTTGGTCCTCGTATCCTGGATGATGTTCGCCTCGTTTAACACGACGGGGAGCAAGCTGCAGATCTCTAATCCCGAGTATAGCGATTTCGGACCGAACACTGCCATCATGCAGAGCTTCGCCGTCGGTCATAATTTTCCCACGGAGTACCCGCACTTCTCAGGCGACCGAATTCGGTACCACTTCCTCTTCTACTTCCAAGGCGGAAATCTGGAATTCCTCGGGCTCGATCCAACATGGAGCCTCAATCTGCTAAGCATCATTACGATCGTAGCGATGCTCATGCTTGTGATGGCGCTCGGCGAGGTGTTGTTTGATTCTCGCGCAGTTGGGCGCGTGGGTTCTATGCTGTTCTTCTTTTTCGGGTCGCTCTCTTACATCCCCTTGCTCCACAAGCAGGGCTCAGTACGCGGGGCAATTCAGGCGATCGTGCATCTGCGGGAATTTCTTCCAACCATATTTCCCTACCGTGGCGAAGCTTGGGGCACGTGGTCACAAGTGACCTTTCTTAACCAGAGGCACTTTGCAAGTGCCATTGGGATTTTCTTACTGGTTTTAGTTTTTCTCGTGATTCAGTATCGCGCCTTCTATGCTAAACGAGCTGCTAGCGCGCCATCAGGTAAAACGCTGACGCCGGAGCGAAGTGCCTTGCCAGAGGGTGCGCCCGAGGCGCTTCCCGGTAATCCGGCCTCCCTTGAGAGTCTTCCAGTATCGACAAGCGCTGGGTCTCCTACACAAATCCTGGAACTCAAGCAGACACCTGGCTTTATCACGCAAAGCTTTCGCAGTACGGTACCGGGCTTTATTTTCTCAGGTGTTCTACTCGGGCTTCTGCCAATGTGGAACAGCGCAGTCTTTATCGCAGCATTCGTTGTATTGGCCGTGCTATTTGTCTTGTGTCCCCTGAGGGTTCAGATGGTCGCACTGGCGATCCCTGCCGGATTGATCGCGCTGCCACAGATGCTTTATCTGAGCGCAGGAAGTGGCAGGACGCATATGCCAAAGCTCCTTCACTGGGGCTATACGCTTGATCATCCGACAGCCTGGAGCGTTACGAAGTATCTTGGCTTCAGCTTTGGCTTCAAATGGTTGTTAATCGCCCTGGCACTGCTTTTCGCCAGTAGGCTCCAACGGCGGGTATTTGTGGCAGTCTCGAGCCTCCTCGTGATAGCTTTCTGCTTTCAATTCACGATCGAAGTTCTGGCAAACCAGAAGTTTTTTCATATTTGGATTATCATCGCCAATTTGTTTGTTGCTTTTGGGCTCTGGCGTTTATGGCGTTTATCACTGGCGGGAATCACACTACCTGGAAAGTTAGCCGCGATTCTTCTCTTTATCCCAATTATTCCAGGTGGTTTGATTGAATTCTTTCCGATTCATAACACCTACTGGAGCGAAGTCGCTTACAAGAACGATCCACTAATCGAGTGGCTGATGAAAGAAACGAAGCCGCGCGATATCTTTCTGACGAATCGCTTCGTGAATCATCCGATGTTAATGGCTGGGCGCCGTGTTTTTTATGGCTGGCCTTACTACGCATGGTCAGCCGGTTACGACGCCAGTAAACGCGATAAGGATTATCTTGACCTGTTTCAGAGCAGGGATCCCAGGAAGGTATATCGCCTGTTGAAGGAAAATGGCATTACCTATGCCGCATTCGACAATGCGGTGCGGCGGGGCGAGTTCGTCAAACGCCACAACGAACAAATCTATTCCACATATTTTCAGAAAGTGTTCGAGGATAAGCAAAATAAATACGATTTGCTGACCATTTATAAAGTACCCGATACGGAACCTCCCAACCTGCGTTCTCTTCCAGAACGCGCTACTAACATGTTTGAGGGCGGTAAGGGGACCGAGCATGGACAGTTAGATTTTCCGCGTGGGATGGCAGTCGATTCTGCAGGTAATATTTTGATCGCTGATACGAACAATGGCCGGCTTCAAAGGTTTTCAGTGGATGGAATATTTCTTGGCGTTATCGGAACCAAAGGAGAAGGCCAGGGAGAGTTCCGAGAACCATCTGGAATAGCTATTGATTCGGGCGGCAACATCTATGTCGCCGACACAGGAAACCGCCGCGTGCAGAAATTGAAGTCCGATGGAGCTTTTCTAGCTGAATGGAGAGGTGCTGAGCCCGGATTCGACGCTCCACGCGACATATGTATCGGATCTGATAAGGCTATCTACGTTGTCGACGAGTCCCGTGCAGAGATAGTCAAATTTGATAGCGATGGAAACGTGCTAGCCGTTTGGGGCGAGCACGGATCTGGAAACGGGCAATTTAACCCGCCAACCTCCGTAGCTGTCGACGCAAACAACAATCGAGTGTACGTCGCGGACCCAGAGAACGGGCGCATTCAAATCTTTGACATAAACGGCCAGTTCGTGACGAGCTGGTCCGTGCCGGAGTGGCGACCGATAAAAGGCGCCTGGTATATGCAGCATTTGGTCATCGACCCAAAGCTACGCCGCTTGTACGTAACCAGCACTCAGACGGATGAAGTGCTCGTTTTCAATCTTAACGGAACTAGGATCGCCTCATTGCGCCCAAAGCCGCCTGACAAGCTCGAAGGCGCGTCAGCGCTGGCACTCGTAAACAGAAAGCTTTACGTGCTTTGCACCTTCGCCAACCGAGTCGTTGAAATCCATCTCTAAACCAGTGCGGTGCCCCCCGGGAATCTCACTGCCGGGGCTCGATTGAGTCTGTTATAATATACCGGGGTCGCCCTTTAACCTCTTCGTAGATACGCGCCAAGTATTCGCCGATGATGCCAAGGCTAATCATCAACAGGCTGGCAATAATCAGTTCCAGAAGAATTACGGTTGTGAAACCAGTAAAGGCGCGGCCTGCGAGTTTCAGGTAAAGCGTCTGGATTCCCAAGCCAACGGCAAACACAAAAAAGATTAGCCCGACGAACGTCACAAGGTGCAATGGGAAAGACGAAAATGTTGTTATTCCAACCAGGGCAAGCTTCGCTCGCGTGAGGTAAGACCACCCCGATTTCCCCGCACGACGGGGACCTACCTCAAAGGGAATTTGAATCGTCTTGAATCCCATCCAGGCAGTCATTCCACGAAAGAACACGTTGCGTTCACGCATTGCCAGCCATGTATCGATTACCTTGCGATTCATTATCTTGTAGTCGGACGCGCCTTTCAATTCAAAACCGGAAAGTTTGTTCAAGATCAGATAGAACAACAGCGCGCCAAGCTTGCTGCTTACAGATTCGCGTCCGCGCTTGACTTTCACAGCTTGAACAATATCTGCTCCTGAACTCAGCCACGTTTTGACCATCACGGGAAGCAGGGACGGCGGATGTTGTCCGTCGCCGTCCATTACGATCACGGCATCGCCGCCGGCGCGTTCCAAACCCGCGCAGAGCGCGAGCTCTTTTCCAAAATTTCTGCTTAGGCGCACAGCTCGCAGGCTGGAAAAGGTCTGCGCCTGTTCCCCGATTGTTTGCCACGTATCATCTGGCGAACCGTCATCGACGAGAATTATCTCAAACCGGCATCCAGTCTCATCCAACGCGGCCTTCAAATCGGATAACAACGAACTCAAGTAAGACCCTTCATTGTACAGCGGAATCACGATTGAAATCGAAGGACGACTCGGAGAACCATCGTTCATATGTAAAATTAGCGCTCGTCTATCTTGCAGGACTGTTCGGACAGATGTTATATGGCCGGATTTGAATGGACAATATGCTTTTGGTGCCGCTCAAGACAAATGAGCCTAAGCGACTCATAAACCACTGCTGAAATGCCAATCCCATCAATCCTCAGTCGAGAACGTGTCCGAACTCTAATTTGGATAGCTGGCATCACATTGCTTTTCGCGGTGTACACATTGGGTTTCTCAAAGAATCCACCGGGCTTCTACGTCGACGAATCGGCTCTCGCTTACAACGCGTACCTCGTCTCACGCACGGGTGGGGGGGAATTTGGACCGCATTTCCCGCTCTATTTCGAGGTCTTCACCAACGGTTTCACGGCATACGTCAGCCCTACGCAAGTCTATTTGCTCGCTGCGGTCTTTCGCATCTTCCCACCGAGCATTCTGCTCGCACGAGTCTTCAGTGCGTTTTGGGTCTTTGCCGCTTGTTTATTGCTCGGTCTGTTGGCAAAACGCATTTCTGGCCAGCTCAAGATTGGAGTCATCGTCGCTGCAACCGCGCTTCTAACTCCATGGTTCTTTGATCTGCGTGGCCTGGTAATGGAAGTACATTTTGTTCCACTGGCCTTGGTGCTCGTTTTGTTAGCAGTGTATTACGCGCGGGCATCCGAAGGTTGGGGTTGGCGTTCCGTTGTGGCAGTCGCGCCGACGCTTGTGCTCTTGACCTATTGCTATACGAGCGGCCGCGTGCTCGGTGCGTTGCTGGCTCTTGGTCTCCTACTCTTTGCAACAACGTGGAGGCGCCTGATTGGCATCATTGCGACGTGGTTGTTGTACGGCTTATCGTTGATTCCGATATTTCTATTCAATCGAGAGCACCCAACAGCTTTAGTTAGACGACTCTACGAAATCTCATACATCAGACCGGGAGTTCCTTGGCATGAGATTGCGTCCGAATTTGTAAGGCGGTATCTGGAAGACCAGAGTTTGTATGCTTTGCTTATGACAGGCGACTATCACCCCCGCCATCACGTGCAAGGCTCTGGGGGCGCTCTACTCGTCGCGACATTCATTTTGGCAATGATTGGTTTGCTGCTGGTATTTACGCGAGGCTGGCGCGATCCGTGGTGGCGCTTCGTCGCCTATGGACTAGCTGCTTCAATTGTGCCGGGCGCCCTCACAAATGAGCCGTTCCACCAATTGCGCCTTATGGCCTATCCGGTCTTTTTGTTAGTACTTACGGTTCCGGCGCTTGAATGGTTGCTTGCGCCCCATTCGCCGAAGAGAAGCGGACAAGAAAGAAGTCGTGAAACCATCGCCGGTCAGCAATTCCAAGCGGGGATTGGAGGGACATCACGCCCGGCCCGCCTCTGTATTCTTTTTTTTCTGCTAGGCACCACCGCCCTCCAAGGGGCTCGCTTCCAAGTGGCTTTCCGCCGCGATGGGCCAAAGCGGCAATACGAGTTCGACGTTCCCTACAAGGCTGTTTACGACGCCGCCATTGCACAACCGAATCGGCCAATCTATCTGCAAGACGGGAAATGGGGCCCGGCTTACATGCACGCCATGTGGTATTCAACAATTGAGGGAAGACCCAAGTCCGAGTTTGTTCATCTTCCGGATCGAGGAAAAGCCCCGCGAGGCTCCGTTGTTATAAGTTCGGCCGAGAATTGTCAAAATTGCGAGATCATAAAGCGAAACGGCGTCTATTTTGTTTACCGGGTGAAATAGAGGGGTTGACGAGGCAAACTGACTTGTTTTCAAAAAGTCAGGCAGGCATTTCGGTTAAAAAAGGAATGCGCCCGCCGGTCGCAGATGTGAACTTCAGGGCAGCTTCCATCGGGTCCGCGAGAGAGCACATCTGCGTTTCGCCCTGGGATGAAAATGTTGAGTGAAACAATTTGTTCTCGGCGCAGAAACCGTCAAACTCCTTGGATATGCGCTGTGGATTTGGTGCCGCGGTGAATTTGAGAGCTTTTCGAGGGGCAATAATCACGCTTCGATCGGTGAACGGATTCGGACTTGCGCGCCTCATCGGAAACGCCTATTAGCTTTACCCTCATGGTTCATCATGTCGTTCTCTATAAACTCAAACCCGAGGTCACTCCTGCCCGCGTGGAGGCGATGATGATGAATACGCGTATGCAGCTTCTGAAAATTCCCGAAGTCTTGAACATTAAATGCGGGAAGCGGATCGACCCCGAATTGCCGTGGCCGTTCTTCATTGCTATCGATTTTGAGTCGATGGACAAGTACGCCATCTTTCGCGAAGACCCCATTTTCGTGAAATTCATGGAGGAAGTGATCAAGCCAAACACGGAAGATTCCCTGGACTTGGATTTTGAGATGGATCCGGGCAAAGACGTTCGCTTTTCGTAGGAACTAACGGTCACCTGCGGCGCGCTCGGATGGCACGGCCGTCATTGCTATTTTCGCGCGGAACGCGTAATCATCCGATTCGATGCGCCTCGGCTATTTTTACTCTCGGTATCCAGTACTTTCGCAGACGTTTTGCGACGCTGAAATGCTGGCGCTGGAACGGCTCGGTTTCGAGCTCGATATCGGTTCGGTGTATCCACCGCTTACGAGCCTTCGCCACGAGCATATAGCCGGTTTGCGCGCGCCCATTCATTACGCGCCGCCGCAGGAAATCTTAAAGATTTCAGAAAAGACCGCGAAAACGAACGGCACGTGGCCGCGCGATCTGGTTGCCCGGCATGAGCGAAAGTATGGCCCCGGTGTGAAGGCAGAGCAGCGCGCGCGCAACGCCCTTTACTTTGCCGACCGTTTCAAGCGCCGCGGCGTGGATCATGTTCACGTCCACTTCGCGAATCGAGCGGCGCACACCGCGATGTTCTTAAAAGAGATTTCAGGGATTCCATTCAGCATCACGGCGCACGGACAGGATTTCATGAAAGACCTCGGCAATGATGATCTGCTGCGGGAAATCTGCGCTGCCGCGGCGTTCGTTGCGGCCGAAACGGATTACAGTCGCGACCTGCTCCGCCAACGATGTCCGGATTCTGCTGCGAAAATTCACCGTGTTTACAACGGAATGGACCTGACCCGTTTTCCGGTGCCGCATTACGAAATTTCAGGCAAAGCACCGCGCATCATCAGTGTCGGCCGACTGGTTGCATTTAAGGGATTTGAGTACCTCATCGACGCCTGTGCGGAGCTCGCGCGCCAAGGTCTCGAATTCACCTGTGAAATCATTGGCGATGGCCCCCTACGCGGTGATCTCGAACCAAGAATTAGAAAGCTGAACCTGTCAGGTCGGGTTCACCTCGTCGGCTCATTGTCGCAAGGAGCTGTTCTCGAAAAACTCGGGTGTGCGGATATTTTCGTGCTCGCTTCTGTCACAGACGCTCAAGGCGCGAGCGATGTTTTTCCAACCGTAATCATCGAAGCGATGGCGGCTGCGCGTCCAGTTGTGTCCACGCGTTTGGCTGGGATTCCTGAATCCGTTGTTCACGGCGAAACGGGTTTACTCGTTCCGCCCGGGGATACAATGGCGTTGGCCGAAGCCCTGAGCCGACTTATTCAGGATGCCAAGTTGCGATTGCATTATGGTCGCGCCGGGCGAGAGCGAATCGAACAACATTTCCGAATCGACCAAACCGTGGCGCCGCTGATCGAGCTTCTGCAGAAAACCCCGGGCGCCCCACGAGGAAAAGCACCCGACCGGGGCGCGGCAACAACAGAACCAGCGAGAGCGGGCAATCAGATCGCATATCTGATCGATCGGTGGCCGGATAGAAATTTGCCACTCCTTGACCGCGAGCTCGAAGAGATGAAGCGCCGTCACGTGCCGATCGTCCCAATCGTGTGCGAATTGAATTCTCGGACGCGGTGTACGCGAGCGATGGAGAAAATGGCGGCATCGCTCGAATTTTTGCCGGACCCGATGGTCATCGAGGCTGAATGGCGGGCAAACCAGGCGCTCGCGCAAAAACTGGAAGAAGATCGCGCGCAGCAGAGCGTCCGGGCGCCAAGTACCGTCTTTTTGCGCCAGGCGCGCTTTGCTCTCGTGCTGGCGAGACTCCTTGGAGAGAAAAATGTGTCGCATGTCCATGCAACGAACTCCAGTGCTCTCGTCTGCGCGCTCATCTTAAAAAAACTTCTCAACGTTACCGTAAGCGCCACGATTGAGGCGCGACCGAATTTACCGCGAGATTGGATTCAAAACGCGTTGTCGGAGTGTATAGGCGGCCGTTTAAGAGATCGGCAGTCGCTCCGCGACAGTTCGTTTCTCGTTGATAAGACAACATTCCGTTCGGCTCCACAGCAGGTACTTGGACTCATCAGTCAAAAAAGCGGGATCGATTTGACTGCTGGGACTCGTTTCTGGCAGGAATGGGCGAAATTACTTATGCGCTGGAGCGGCAGCGATCGAAAATCGAAAACCGAAAACCGAAAATGAAGAAAGCCATTGTTCTCGCAGGCGGCGCAGGGACTCGCCTTTTTCCGCTCACGAAGATTGTCTGCAAGCAACTCCTCCCGATCTACGACAAGCCAATGATCTGCTATCCGCTGGCTACGCTTATGCTTGGCGGCTTGCGCGAGGTGCTGATCATTTCCACGACCAAGGATCTTCCGATGCTTCGGGATTACTTGAACGACGGCGCGCACCTTGGAATTCGGATTGAATACGCCGAGCAACCGAAGCCCGAGGGAATCGCGCAAGCTTTCCTGATCGGAGCAAAATTTATCGAGGGCTGCGGCGTGTCACTCATTCTTGGTGACAACATTTTCTATGGAAAACTCGACTTTTACCGGGACGCTTTGTCCATCAAGCGTGGCGCCTGCATTTTTGGATATCAGGTGCGCGACCCGGAACGGTACGGCGTAGTCGAATTCGACGCTAATGGGAAGGCGATCAGTCTCGAGGAAAAACCGAAGCAACCAAAGAGTCCCTTCGCAGTGCCGGGGCTTTATGTCTATGACGAGCGGGTGGTTGAGCTATGTCGGACATTGCGTCCTTCTGCGCGCGGCGAATTGGAGATCACTGATCTGAATTTGCTCTATCTCAAGGAGAACCAATTGAACGTGAAGTTACTCAGCCGGGGCATGGCTTGGCTCGATACCGGCACGACAACAGCTTTGCTCGAAGCAAGCAACTACATCGCGACGATTGAACACCGCCAGGGATTGAAGATTGCGTGCCTGGAGGAAGTGGCGCTTCGAGCGGGATTCATCACGGAGTCTCAACTCGCCGCTATCATCGATCGACTGCCGAAAGGCGAGTATCGCGATTACCTGCGAATGGTCTGCGACGAAGGACCCAACGCAGGACCGAAACCGGTGGCATAGTATTCGAATGAATCGTAGCTACGTCGCGGTGCTCAGGAAGCGCAAGGTAGGCGTCTCGACCCAGCGAGGCGGCTACGGTTATTGAGGTCGCTCGCGCAGCAGATGACTTGTGTCCGCCACCAACTTCGTTATCGCGTCCACTTCAGTTGCGTCGTAATAACCGCGAATATCGCCGTGCCGATCCACCAGCACCATCCGCGTGCTGTGAACGGGAATGCCCTGTTCGCCACTGCCGTCTGATACAGCAAGTTTAAAACCATCGTGCGACAGCTTGTAAATCGCGCTCTTTGTTCCTGTAAGGAAATCCCAACGCTTAGGATCTGCTTGCAACTTATCCGCGTAACCGCGTAGAACCTGCGGCGTATCTTTCTCCGGATCGACGCTGAATGAAACCAGATGCACGTCGGTCTTTTCCAGTGGCTTTTGCAGTTCACTCATCCGGCTGCTGATCATCGGACAAGGTCCTGGGCAGGTTGTGTAAACGAAATCGGCGATCCAAATTTTCCCAGCCAACTGCGCAGAGCCAAAGGGCTGCCCATTCTGATTGATCAGCTGAAAAGATGGCACTGTGCCATACGACGAAACGGCCCGTTGCCTGAGAGCGTTCACTTCGATGTGACGCAGCCACAGTAACAGTCCGAGCGTAACAAACGGAATCAGTATGAGCGTGGTCTTCCACCAAATTGAAGGCCTCGAGGAGGCGCGATTCACTGCGATAGAAGTTGTGCTCATGATTTTGTCAGAACAAGCGCAGCCAGCAACAGAGAGAGGTAAACAATCGATGTAATAAATAGTAAACGCGCGGCTTCTCTGGTGCGGACTCTCAAAAATCGCATGGCAACTGCAATGAACAAACCGCCAAGCACCAGCTCGATTGCGAGATAGGCGGAGGTGACGATTCCAACAAATGAGGGCAAGCCTCCCAAGATAAGGAGCAGAATGCAGAAAAACACACTTTGGCTGGCACTGCGTTCGCCGCTGATGTCATCGCTTGAAATCATGCGAAAACCCGCTCGCGAATAATCCTCGCGATACATCCAGGCAATCGCGAAGAAATGCGGCAATTGCCAGAGTAAAAGAATTGCGAAAAGGCTTCCCGCGCCGGCGTCGATCGCTCCCCGAGCCGCCGCCCAGCCAATCACTGGCGGTATCGCGCCCGGGATCGCACCCACAACCGTGTTTGCGGTGCTGGCTCGCTTCAGCGGCGTATAACCGAAGATGTAAATTGTGATTGTTATCGCAGCGAGTACCGCGCTCAGCGAATTGCAAGCCAGCGCGAGATAGGCAACTCCAAAGATCGAGAAGACAAGCCCGAACGTCAGCGCTTCAGATGGTCGCATTCGGCCCGCCGGCACTGGGCGCGTTCTCGTCCGATTCATCAGCGCATCCGCTTTGCGTTCCCACCACTGATTGAGTGCGGCCGCCCCGGCAGCTGCGGCCGCTGTCCCAAACACAACGCGAAACAATGCGGCATAATCGACGGACGGTCCTGATCCGAGATAAAAACCGACCGCCGTTGTCAGCAATACAAGCGCCGTCAATCGCGCTTTGACTAACTCGAAGAGATCGGCAATGAACCTCCTTCGCGCAAATGCGTGTTTCGCATTTTCGACTTCGAGGGCGACGGTCTTCATGCGGCGACAGGTTCGCTGTGCGGCGCGCCCGGCGGTCGCGCCCTACCAAATTCTTTT
The DNA here is from genome assembly GCA_035317225.1 of Candidatus Udaeobacter sp. Classification (GTDB taxonomy): domain Bacteria; phylum Verrucomicrobiota; class Verrucomicrobiia; order Chthoniobacterales; family UBA10450; genus Udaeobacter. The sequence goes on from DATHHK010000144.1 coordinate 12,625, forward strand.
TGGGAAATTCGCCAGCAAATCGCCGAGATACTCACGCCAAAAGATAGCATGATCGCCCCTACTGCGACATGCGCCGTGGCGATGTCCGCGGCTTTATTGCTCCAAATCGTCCATGCGCCGAGCGTCAGCTGAACGAGAAGAAATGCGATCCACCAGATGGACAATTTCTTGAGCGCGGGAACCCGGCGCGCGTCTCTCCAAACACGCGAAGAAAATGCGATTACACCGATTGCGATCAGTAGCGCGACCAAACGATGTATCATTTGCAGCCAAATTTGGAAAGCGTCCACGTCCGATAAGCCACGCGCATCGCGCCAGGCGTTGATCTTTGCTAACGCATTGGCGCTCGTATCCGGAATCCACACGCCGTTAGCCGTGGGGAAATCGAGAATCGACAGATCGCGGTGCTGATGGCGCATCGTCGCCCCCAGAGCAAGCTGCACATAGATCGCGAGCGTGATCGCAATCGCCAGGGATCGAATCGGCGCGAATTTTTTCGGACTGATATCAATTTCATCGAGAGACCGCCAAAAGCTTGTCGTTACAAGCGCGATCACCACGAGCAACGCGAGAAACGCTTGCGCGACACACGCATGAAAGATGCCGATTTCGTCCTTCAACATCGTGACACGCAGGCCACCGAGAATTCCCTGCAGGATTACACCGGCAAGCGCAATCACGCCGAGATTGCGGACCCAGCTGCGGCTTTGGCTGCGCCAAAGCCAGATCGCCAGAATGATCGTCAGAAACCCAACTGCTGAAGCAATCAGGCGATGGGTATGCTCAAACAAGATTCCGCCGATCCATTTTGAGACGGGAAACAGAAACATGTTGTATCCGAACGTGGTCGGCCAATCCGGCACTGCGAGACCGACGTTTTTGCTCGTGACCATTCCGCCACTGCAAATGAGGAGCAGAGCGACTACGCAGAGGAACCATGCGAAATAGTTCAGCCAAGGCCTCGATCTTCCCACACAGGAAGAATACGACGAATGCGACAAATGCGAGCCGATGTGCCGCTGGGGCGAAGATTTATCCGCCCGGGCTGGGTGAAGCGGTCGGCGCAGGTGCTTGGCTTTGGGGCTGCTGCCCAGCAGGCGATGGTGAGGGCGACGCAGCGCCTTGCGTGCCGCCAGCCAGCTCGGCGCGTTCTTTCAGCCAGGCTTCGTAATCCTGCTGCGTATCCACTACGAGCGTGCCCTTCATTCCATAATGGCCCAGACCGCACAGCTGGGCGCAAATCACTTCGTCCGTTCCAGTCTTGATCGGCGTGAACCACACCGGAATGAGCGAACCGGGAATTGCATCGCCACCGATCCGCATGCTTGGCAAAAAGAAATCGTGGATCACATCCTTTGAGGAAAGTTCGGCTACGACTGGCCGATTCACCGGAACATGAAGTTCTCCAGTCGTTACGATGTCGTCTTTGCCGGCAGGATCATTCGGATCGAGGCCAAGTTGATTTGAGTTGCTCTCAAAGCTGATATCCCGACGGCCAAATAGTCCATCGGGTCCGGGCAAGTGATAATTGAAGCTGAACTGCTGCGCGACCACATGCACAAGCAGCGCTTCCTTGCCCGGCGGAAACTGATTCACGCGCTTCGCCCAAAGTGGAATCGCGAAGCCGAGCAGGAGCACCGCCTCAATCAAGACGACTGAAAATTCCAGATGCGTCGAGATGCCGCTGGTCACCCCCAAGTAATTCGCATTAGGCTGTCGGCGTTTCCGGAATCGAATAAGCACGAAAATAAAGAACGCCGACCATCCAACAAAAAGCGCCGCCATGAACCAGTGGCAGAACTCGAGGATGTGATCGATTTGATATCCGTGCGAGGAAGCGTTGGGCGGTTGTCCCAGAAACTCGTTGATCAGCGCGAGGCTACTCATACTTGCTCAGATCTTCCTCGGTGATCTCCTGGTGCGGCTCGGCAGGCATGCGCCCATGCCGCCACAGATGAAAACTGAATGCCCCGATCCCGCCCATGACTGACATTACGGCACCGAAAAGAAACCAGATCGCAACTGCCATATGCTCGGTAGATTTTCCATCCTTTGCGCCATAGCAGAACGAACACGCCAGCGCCTGTCCAACAGGGGAAAAAATAAGTAGCACTAAGGCCGACAGAATCTTGGTTTTCATGTAATAAGCCGCAGCCGCTTCATTTTCCGATAGAACCAGACTCCATAAATGATCAGCGCAACCGCGGTCACAAATGATGCGATCGCGCCTGCAAGATAAATCGGCGCGCCTTCCACCAAATTAACCCAGACGCACCACAGTCCGACTCCCAGCGCGAGAAGCGTTGAGAAAACAATGAACACAATATGGAAGCCTTTAAGGGACATTTAGTGAAAGATCGGAAAGTCGTACCACGCCAGTAATATAAGCCAGAAGAGGCCCATCACAAAAAAGCCGGTGAAAATCAGAATGCGGTAAATGAGGCGTTTTTCCGCAGCCAGATGCATGAAAACCGCGGCAACGGCGACCGCCTTGATCGTGGCCACCAGCATGGCAATTGCTATGTTGGCCTTGTCAGTACCGAAATGGACGTATGATAGCGCGACGGTGATCACCGTAAACGTGAGCAGGAGCGCGCCCACCATCAGATAACCTCTGACGTGCTTCTGTATGCCGTGCGCGTACTCCTCGTATTCCTTCGAGTCCTGCGAGATATCAGGTGGATTGTTCATTGGCTCACAGCAGATAAAAAAGCGGGAACACAAAAATCCAGACCAGGTCGACAAAGTGCCAGAAAAGGCCGCTCACCTCGACGCGATTCGCCAGATGTTCGGGGTTGCGCTGGTAAAGTTTTTTGCTGACCGGCAGCCACATGTAAATAAACACGATGACTCCGCCCAGCACGTGCAGGCCGTGTAAACCGGTAATTGTAAAATAACTGGCGAAATAAGCGCTGTGAGTTGGCAGAAACATCGTTGCACGCTGGACATCCGCCTTCTCGATCGTGGCGATTTTGTCAGTCACCGGCAGCGGTATAAAGTGCGGCCGATCCATCGCCGGATCGTCGGGATCAGCATTCACCGGATCCAGTGCGACTTCGTATTCCGTTGCGTTTTGACTATGCAGGTGTCCGGTGATCTCGATCCGCGGTTCGAGCCCCTTTTCAAGGCGTCGTTCGTTACCGAGATATTTTTCGTACTTCGCGAGTGCACCTGGTTTAATGTAAGCGCCGAAATGCTCGAACTTCTGCGGCCATTCGTAAGCGAGCTTGACGGTCAAGAAAATCAACCCGCACGTGATCGTGGCCAGCATGTACCACCAATAGGCCCGATATCTTCTCATCTTTAGCGACGCCCATGCAAGCACCACTGTGACCGACGATATGATAAGGATCGCCGTGTTCATCGTGCCGACTGGGACATTGAGTAGCCCATGCGGCCACGTCCCCGGCGCTGCATCGATGCGCAAGAAAATGTAGGCTGAAAAGAGCGCGCCAAAGAGCATTACTTCCGACGCGAGGAATAACCAGATGCCAATCTTGGCGTTCCAAAGTCCAGTGTCGGGACGATTGGAAACTGTATACGGAATTTCCATCGGTAGAACTTAGGCCAGAACTGGTTCAGCGGGCGGTTTTCGGCGAGTGCGCTCCGCCGGTTCCACCGGTTCGTTCTGCATCGTGAAATCGCGTTCGCGACCGGGCAGACTATATTCGTAAGGACCGCGATAGGCCACGGGAGTATTAACAAAATTTCCATGTGGCGGTGGTGAAGGCGCAGTCCACTCCAGGGTGGTCGCTTCCCACGGATTGTCGTTCACTTTTTCGCCGTGCTTGATGCTCCAGAAGAAATTAATGATGAATGGAATTTGGGCGAGCCCCATCGTCCAGGCTGCCCATGAGATCGGATGGTTCCATTGAAAACCAGTCAATCCCCAAATCGTATGCTCGTTCGCGACGCCCCATCCTTGTCCGCCATCGTACCACCGCCGATGCATTCCGGCCATCCCCTGCAAAAACATCGGCAAGAAAATTAGGTTCATGCAAATGAGCGTTGGCCAAAAATGCACTTTGCCCCAGAACTCGCTCATCTTTCGGCCAGTCGCTTTCGGGAACCAATAATAGACGCCAGCGAAGAGTCCGAAAATTGTGCCCGGCGCAACGATGTAATGAAAGTGCGCGATGACGTAATAGGTATCGTGCAAATAAAGATCGGCCGAATTAAATGCCAGCGGGATGCCGGTAAGACCGCCAATTCCGAACATCGGCAGAAACGCGATGGCGAAAAGCATCGGCACATTGAAGCGAATCGAGCCGCCCCAAAGGGAAATGAAGAACGCGCTTAAGATAATCACCGATGGAATGGAGATCAGCAGCGTCGTCGTTTGAAAAAATGCGCTGACCGCCGTGCCCATGCCGGTAAGCCACATGTGATGCGCCCAGACGATGAAGGACAGAAATCCGATTACCAACACGGAAAAGACCAACGATTTGTATCCCCAGAGCGGCTTGCGCGAGTTGTTTGCCAGAATTTCCGCCACAATGCCGAACGCGGGTAAGATCAGCACGTAAACCTCGGGGTGCCCGAGGAACCAGAACAAGTGTTGCCACAATAGAGGGCTCCCACCGCCGCTGATCGACATTGGCACGCCATTCACCACCAGACCGGTTGGCAAGAAAAAACTCGTATGCGCAAGGCGATCCATCAATTGCATGACGATCGCAGCCTCGAGCGGAGGAAATGCCAGCAGCAAAAGAAACGCGGTGACAAATTGCGCCCAAACAAAAAACGGAAGTCGCATCCAGGTCAGCCCTTTGGCACGCAATTGAATGATTGTGGTGATGAAGTTGACGGCGCCAAGCAACGATGAGGTGATCAGAAAAATAAACCCGATCAGCCAGAGAGTCTGGCCATTGAACACCGGATTATGTCCCGGGCCGGAATCCGCAATTCCCGCGAGCGGCGTATAGGAAGTCCAGCCACTCTTGGCCGCGCCACCCGGCACGAAGAAACTAATCAGCATAATCACGCCGCCAACCCCAAACGCCCAAAAACTTGCAGCGTTCACCTTTGGGAAGGTCATATCCGGCGCGCCAATTTGCAGCGGCACAACGAAGTTTCCAAACGCTGCGAACGCCAACGGCACCACGCCGAGAAAAATCATGATTGTGCCGTGCATGGCACCGAGCGAGTTGTAAAAATCAGGCGTCATTTTCCCGTCTGGCATTGAGCCAGGTCCGAAGATATGCGGGAGAAATTTGCCGATCACCGGCAGCGCCTGGCCAGGATATGCCAGCTGCCAGCGCATCAACATCATCAGGCAAAAGCCCAGGAATAGGAACGCGAGTCCGCAAAGACCGTACTGAATCCCAATCACCTTGTGGTCCGTGGAGAAAATGTATGTTCGCCACCAACCAAGCTCGTGGTGTTCATGTTCGCCAGCGTGCGCGGGTGGGTCGTGATGCGTTTCGACGGAAGCAGAAGAATCCATTTCAGGAGAAAGTTATCGTTTCAATATCTAAAGGGAAGCGCGGTTTGCAAAGCCGAAAAACATTTCGCAGACCAAAACGGCGCGCTCGGCTCCGGGCCGGACTGGCTTTATCGCGCACTAGTGGTCCTAGGCACCGGTGTTCCACCATTTCGACAAGCGTGTTTTCGGAATTTCCGGAATCGCGGCCTTATCATAATGCGAGGTATCGTTGAAAAGGGTCAATCTCGCGCGTGTGGGGTTTCGAAAGTCCACAATATTCAGTGCGGCCGGTTTTTGGTCGAGATTATCGCGGTATCGCCGCGGGTCGAATCCGAGCAACGAGCTCAGCAAAAGCCGGATCGTCGCCTTGTGAGACACAATCAGAATGTTTTCGCCAGGATGCTCGCGCACTAAATCGATTAATGCTGGCAACGCGCGCGCCGTTACGGCCAGCCCGCTCTCCCCGCCGGCCGGGGCAAATGTGTATGGGTCCTTTTCCCATTCGGCCATTTCCTCCGGAAATTTTTCTTCCACTTCGCGCCGCTTCATCCCCTCCCAGTGACCGTGCGAGATTTCCCGGAAACCGTCGCATGTTTGCACGGGGAGATTGTGCGGCCCCGCGAGGATTCGCGCGGTTTCGACCGTCCGACCGAGCGGTGACGCGTAAACGGCGGCAATTTTTTCGTCACTCAATCTCTCCGCAAGGCGTCTGGCTTGTTCGCGACCCTCTTCGGACAACTCGACATCGGTTACACCCGCGAACCGATCCTCGGCGCTCAAAACGGTGGCGCCATGCCGTACTATGAAAACGCGCGTTGCGGGTGCTGTCATGAGATCGATCTGTCATGGCGCAAAATTCCTCAAAAGGCAATCGTCATTCCCAGCGGAGCCGAGAGACCCCGCGCGACCCACAGGTAGCGTCACGGGATGTCCCGACTCTGCTCGACATGACGAAGCACTGTTTGGGACTACATATTGCCATGTGGAAAAAGAAGCCAAGTCGCGCTCCATCATTCACCTCGACATGGACTGCTTTTATGCCGCCATTGAGGTTCGGGATCGACCTTCATTGCGCGGCAAACCCGTAGCGGTGGGGGGCGCGCGTGATCGACGCGGCGTATTGACAACCTGCAATTATGAAGCGCGCAAATTTGGAGTGCGTTCGGCGATGCCCACGTTTATGGCACTGCAACGTTGTCCGAATTTGATCGTGCTACCGACGCGGTTCGATGTCTATCGCCACGAAGCTGCAGCGATTCGCGGAATCCTGTATCGGTTTACGTCCCTGATCGAGCCATTGTCGCTCGACGAAGCTTATCTCGACGTTACCGCTCATTCCGGAGCACCGGGGCCACTCGCACAGGTGATCCGCGGGACAATCTTTCGAGAAACGAAGCTCACTTCATCGGCCGGAATTGGCCCCAACAAATTGATCGCGAAAATCGCGAGCGAAATGAATAAACCAAACGGCCAATTCGAAGTGAAACCGCAAGAAGTGCCTGGGTTCATGCAAGATCTGCCGGTTCGCAAGATCTGGGGAATCGGCGAGAAGACGGAGCGAAAACTGGAAGAACTTGGGGTAAAAACATGCGGCGAGTTAAAGGGCTTCGCGCGCCCCGAGCTTATCAATCTTTTCGGCAAATTCGGCCTGGATCTCTACGATCTTTGCCGCGGCATCGATGATCGGCCGGTCGAACCGGATCGCCCGCGGAAATCGCTAAGCACTGAGGAAACGTTTGCTGTCGATCTGACGACACTCGAGCAATGCGAAGAAAAGCTGGAGGAGCTCTTTCAGGATTTGATGGCCGATCTGGCGCAAAAGGAGTCAGCCCGGGAGATCACAAAAATATTTGTAAAGCTAAAATTCAGCGATTTCACGCGAACTACTGCTGAGCGCGCCGGCCTTGCGCCGACGTTACCAGACTTCCGCGCTCTTCTCGATGAAGCGTTTGGTCGTACTGGAAAGCCGGTGCGTCTCATCGGCGCTGGCGTCCGCTTCGCCGAAGCGACACCGGAAAGTGCACAGCTGGATCTGTGGTAGGGCGCGACCGCCGGGCGGGCCGAATTGCCACTCGCTCGCGCCAAGCTGCGGGCTAACATTTGTCTTCGTCGAATGACTTCCGCGCAGGAAACGAAAATCAGGCAAACCGGTTGTGATGTTCGTTTTGATAACCTGGCGCGACAGCTGTACGCGACTGATGCTTCGATTTATCAGGTCGAGCCGCTCGGCGTCGCGTTTCCGAAAGGCGCAGAGCAGGCAAGTGCAGTGATTCGCGCAGCCGCTGACGCCGGCGTGTCAGTCACTCCACGTGGGGCCGGCACGAGTCTGGTAGGGAATGCGATCGGTGAAGGGTTGATAGTCGAGTTCTCGCGGCACAACCGCCAGATCACTGACCTTGACCTCGAAAAACACAACGTGCGCGTCGGGGCAGGCGTTGTGCTCGATCAACTCAACGATTTTCTCAGGCCCCATGGATTTTGTTTCGGTCCGGACGTAGCAACGAGTTCACGAGCCACGCTTGGCGGAATGATCGCGAACAATTCCTCCGGCGCGCGATGCCCAGTTTACGGCACAACCGCTGATCACGTGATGTCTCTGGAAGTTGTGATGGCCGATGGTCGCACCGAAAAGATCGGCCCAATGCACCAATCGTTAAGCTCGGAGCGAGTTGAAATCGAGAATCTCATTCGTGCACGAAGCGCGGAAATGACCGAACGCTGGCCGCCGGGCCTGATAAAACGCTGGCCCGGTTACGGCATCGAAAGATTCCTGCGAGCTCCCAACGATCTGACAAATATCTTCGCTGGCAGCGAGGGAACGCTCGCCGCGATTTTCTCCGCCGAACTTAAGATTTCGCCGCTGCCGAGTGAGAAAGGCCTCGGTTTGATCTTTTTTTCCTCAGTCGATGAAGCGATGCAGGCCACGGTTGAGCTTCTGGATCTTAAACCCGCCGCTATTGAACACATCGATCGTCCATTACTCGATCAAACCAAAGGCCAGCTCCATTTTCAGGCGGCGCGCCACTTGCTCGAGCTCGACACCCGCCCTTGCGAATCGATTTTGATCGTTGAGTTCTATGATGACGTCGCTGAACGATTGTCGATTTTACAATCGAGAAAAATCGGCTTGCGGACTAAAACTCTCACCGAGCCAGTGCAAATGAATTTGGTTTGGTCGGTGCGCAAATCCGGCCTCTCCCTTTTGACCGGCTGCATCGGACCTGCCAAGCCAGTCGCGTTTATCGAAGATGCTGCTGTTCGCCCGGAGCAATTGCCGGAATACGTGCGTGGATTGCGATCGATCATGCAACCGCTCGGACTGGAAGCGAGTTACTATGGTCACGCTGCCAGCGGACTTTTGCACGTCCGCCCCGTGCTCGATTTGCACGATGCAAATGATCTGAAAAAGTTTCGGCAAGTCGCAGATGAAACCTCTGCGCTGGTGCGGCAGTTCAAAGGCTCGCTTTCCGCCGAGCACGGCGTCGGCATCGCGCGCACTGAATACATGCGGCAGCAACTTGGCGATGAGCTGCTCGGATTAATGCGCCAGATCAAGCGAATGTTTGATCCCAAGAATATTTTCAATCCGGGAAAAATTTTCGAGGTAGGGTCGGCGGCGCGAGCCGGAACGGCAGAACAGCGCGGCTTCCCTACCAGAATCGACAATCATCTGCGCGAAAACTTCACGCGGACGTTGGAACTCCCATTCGAGCCCGTGCTCGCCTTCGCATTTAAAGACCGTTCGTTCATCGGCAACCTTGAACAATGCAACGGATGCGGCGGTTGCCTTAAAAAAAATGGCATCATGTGTCCAACATTTATGGCCACCCACGAGGAAGTCATGTCCACTCGCGGCCGCGCCAACATAATCCGGGCCGCGCTGGAACTGCGCGTTAGCGGACACGATCCGTTGTGTTCAACGGAATTGGACGCCGCACTGAGCAATTGTCTCTCTTGCAAAGGGTGCACGCCAGAATGCCCGTCGAACGTGAATCTGTCGCTGCTCAAGGCGGAATTGATGCACGCGCGATACAGGCGTGACGGTATGCCGTCGCGTGAACGCTTTCTCAGCAATGTCGATTTGTTAGGCAAAATCGGCTGTGCGATGCCGGCGCTCGCAAACGGCCTTCTCGATTACAGGCCGGTCCGTGTCGCGATTGAGAAAACAATTGGACTCTCAGCGAGACGTTCGCTGCCACATTATGCTGAGGAGCGGTTCGACCGATGGTTTTCGAAACATTCAAGGACGTCTGTGTCGGACGCCACGGCGTTTCACAGACACGCTTTACAAAAGCGTGGTGAGATCATTCTTTGGGATGACACATTTGTACGCTACCACGAACCACAGATCGGAATCGCCGCGGTCAAAGTGCTGGAGGCACTCGGGTTCGAAGTTTTGCTTCTAAAGAACCGTCGCTGCTGCGGACGACCAGCGTTTAGTCAGGGCAATCTGGACACCGCGGCGAAACTGGGAAAAGACAATGTGGATCTTCTCTCATCACTCCTTAATGCCTGTCCCACGCGGACGTCCAAGCCGCCAATTCTGTTCCTCGAGCCGTCGTGCTGGTCGATGTTCGTGGAAGACTATCGCGAGCTAAGGATCGAGAACGCAGAAAAGATCGTGCCGCGTTGTTTTTTGTTCGAAAAATTTGTAGACGACTTGCTCGCCGGCGATCCACAAGCATTACCTTTTCAAAAATCGACCGCTTCGAGCCGTCAAGTTTCGGCGAAGCGCGCCAAACATGAGGATCAACGCGTGAACGTTGCGATCCACCCTCATTGCCATGCCAAATCGATCTTGGATCCGGCATTCATGAAGCGGTTGGTAGAACGATTGCCGGGTCATCGTGCAACGCTACTCGATACAGCATGCTGCGGAATGGCAGGCGCATTCGGGGCACTCGCCGAGAAATACGATCTCTCGATCCAAGTCGCCCAGGATTTGATCGACAAGATCGAAAATCAAGCACGCGGGACAGAGATCATAGCCTCGGGAACAAGTTGCCGGCATCAAATCAGCGATCTGACGAATGCACGCCCGAAGCACATGGCGGAACTGCTCGCCGAAGCTTTGCCGTAACCGGCGCCGGCTGCAAATATGCAAGCGGCGTTTCCTTTATTGACTATCCCGGGCTTCACCCTAGCCTCGCCTCCATGAATCCAGTCGTTGCCTCCGATAAGCTTAAACGCGCTGAAGTCTGGGCCGAGGACGACGAGTCAGTTCATTGGGCTGGTGCTTTCGCCGTGTATGGCGGCCACGGCACGACCGCGTCTTCCACTATCGTTTATGAGATCGAGCCGGGAAAACGCCTCGGCTGGCATACCGATGCCACCGAAGAGACGCAGTACATCATCGCCGGGACCGGGGAATTGCAGATGGAAGATGGCAGTACCCACCCCGTCGGTCCGGGGAGTGTTTTTGCCATTCCAACGCCGGTAAAACACGACCTCGTTAATGTCGGTGAGGAAACATTGCGTGCCGTCGCTTTTTTCGCGGCTGCGATGTTCACCCAAAACTTCGACAACGTGATGATGCCGCCG